>JAJRTR010000180.1 GCA_024278215.1 bacterium | reverse complement strand
CTTTGCGTATCGTCAACACGCGCCCGCTCGTGGCGGCGGCGCTCGCCGCCGTGCTTGCGCTCGTTTCCGTCGCGGCGGTAATGTCTTATACAGGAAAAACAGCCTCCGACGTTATTTCATATCTCCAGCCGCCGTACAGGCCCGAACCTGAAGTGTTCACTCTCGAATCCGTCACCGGAGATATCACGGTGCCGGTGGGGGGAGAGGCGGTCGTCGAAGCTGTTTTCTCGGGCTATTCCGGCATCGAGCCGCGGCTTGTGCTCGAGCGCGAGGGGCTCGAACCTTTCGATATACAGATGGAAAAAGCCGCCGCCGCCGCTGCGGCGTCGGCGACTACGATGCTATTCGCCGCCCGTGTGATCTCGGTTGCGGGCGATATGAACTATCATGTCGCCTTCCGTGATTTCAAGTCACGCATATTCCATATATTTGCTGTCGAACCGCCCGGTGTGCGCGGCATTTCGGCGATACTCACTTACCCGGAATACACCGGTATATTGCCCGATACACGTGAGAACGCGGGTGACTTGCGACTGCCGTTCGGCACACGTGTCGACTTCACTGTCGAATCCACGAGCGACCTGGATTCCGCCTGGATTCAGGATCAGAACGGCAACAGAACCGAACTCGCTCCGACCGCACCCGGAGTGGCGACCGGTTCGATAACTATAAGTAAGGATATTGTCTATACGGTGCATCTGCGCGACTCGCATGGTTTCGCCAACAGGTTCCCACCGCAGTACCACATCGAGTCTGTGCCGGACGAGCCGCCCAGTGTCAAACTCGTGTCACCGGAAAAGGACCTTACGGTTCCGAAGCTATCAATAGTGATGCTGAAAGGCAACGCACGCGACGACTATGGCGTTTCCGATGTCGGACTGCTCATGAAAATGAACGGTAAAAACAGGGAAGACCGAATCGAGATACCTGTACGCGGCGGGCGGGAGGCGCTGTTCGAATACTCGTGGGACCTTGTCGGGCTGGATGCTTTCGAAGGTGACACAATCGAGTACCGGATCAGCGCGACCGACAACGACGCGCTCACCGGCCCCAAGACTTCATACTCGGAGACGCGCCGCATACATATCATGTCGAGATTCGAGGATTACAGGGAAATCACCAGGAAGCAGGACAGCGACATCAACAGGCTCGAGTCCGTGCTGCGCGAAAGCGGCAAGATCGCCGAACAGTTCAAAAACATGGCGCAGAAACTGGACAAGTCGGCAAAAGGCCGGAAAAAGTGGCGCGCGGACACCGCGCGTGCGCTCGAAAGACAGCAGGCGCTCGAACAGGAACTTTCCGAGATATCGAAGTCCATGGAAGACAGCCTGAAAAAGATGCAGAGCAACGAACTTGTGAACCTGGACACGTTGCAGAAGTTGCAGGAAATAAACAGGCTCATGTCGAAGATTATGAACGACGACATGAAGGAATTGCTCGAGAAAATACAGCAGAATCTTCAGCAGGCGGACATGAATAAGATGGACACGGCGATGCTGGAGCGAAGCAAGGAGCAACGGAAGATTATGGACCGCCTGGACCAGACTCTCAAGCGGCTGAAACGTATACGAACCGAGCAGCAACTGAACGCATTGCGCGAACAACTCCGAAAACTCGCGAAAAGGCAGGAGGACCTGACGGAACGCACGAAATCGCTCGATAAATCCACCGGGGGCAGGCCGCCCGAGGGCCGCCAGATCGACGAAACCGCCCGCCAGGCACGCGAAGAACAACGCATATCCGAAGAGACGCCCCCCACACTCGACGCGCTTGAAAAGCTTGCGAAAGAAATCGAGAAAATGAGTCCCGGGGCTTCCGAAAAACTCGGCGAAATCGCTCGAATGGGCCGAAAAGCCAATCTGGAAGATGATCTTAAAAACGCACACCGTAAACTTTCCGAGCGCAAGCCCGGCGAGGCGATTCCCGACGAGGAGGCGGCCGCGAAAAAGTTGCGCAGCATGAGCGGCGCGCTCGATGAAATGACCGAGCAGCTCGCCGCCGATATGAAGAAGGAACTCAAGGGGCTTATACGCAAACTGCTGCGCCGCACACTGGACGTTTCCGACGCGCACGAAGCCTCGCTCGCGAGCACCGAGGAACTGCTCGAGCACAATGTATCGGCTATTCCACCCGACATGGCCGAAACACTGATGGACGAGGAAAAGATCGCGCGTGAGACCGTCGACTTCCTCAAACGCGACGTGTCACGCCTTGCGATAATGTCGATGGCGATACCGCCGCGTGCGACAACCATCGCCGCCGCCGCGTCGGAAGCCCTGTCGCAGGTTGTGGGTCAACTCGCCGAGGGAAAACTCGCCGGCGCTCTCAATCAGCAGCGCCGGGCGTCGCTGAAACTCAATCAGCTTGCAATCGCCCTGCTCGAGGGGCAGCGCAACGCGGCGGCGGCTTCGTCGAAATCCGCGCTCGAACAATATATGGAACAGCTACAGAAACTTGCCGAGGGTCAGAAGTCCCTGAACGACGCCACCAGCCGGCTGGGCGACTCGGGAACGCCTGTGCCGGGCATGGGGCAGGCTATGCAGCAACTTGCGCAACAGCAACAGATGCTAAAAGAAGGCCTGTCGGGTCTGATGAACGAAATGGGCCGCATGAGCGAGATGGGAAAACGTCTGTCGCAGATTGAAAGCGAAATGGAAGAGATACAGCGTGGCATGGCGGGCGGAAGGGTGAGCGACACGGTGCGGCGGCGACAGGCCGATGTGTTGCGCCGCCTGCAGGACGCTTCGCTCTCGTTGCGTAAGGAAGCGCTCGAGGAGAATCGCGTTGCTGAAAAAGCGAAAGCTTATGAAACAGAATCGCCGGCGCCTGTGAGAGACCTTCTGGAGGAATCGCTTCCGCCGGCTGTGCGCGAGGAACTCAAGCGACTGCGCGAACAGCCGAGGCCGGAGGGCTACGAGCGGCTCATCGAAAAGTACTATAACGAACTGATGCGCGGCAGGAATGAATGAGAGATTCCACGAGGAAAATATGAATTTCAAGTCGTTGCGAGATATTTTTTCCGAAAAAGCTTTTGCCGCGTATCCGCCTGCATGTGGATATGTCGGCGCGAAAGTCATTATTATACTGCTCACGGCAATACTGGCTCAGATGCCTGCTGCTGTGCAGATTGAATGCGCCGGTACATCCGCCGCTCCCGCGCCGCCCATGTCGCCGGGCGTCAGTGTCACTGTGGGCAAGCAGGAAAAAGTCGAGGCCGGCCCGGCGATTGTTCTCAACGCGCAGCAACTTTTCAACAATGCCGTGCAGTTGAAAAACAAGCAGGATTTCGACGCGGCGGCCCACGCTTTCATGCAGCTCTACCAGGATTATACCGACGATCCGCTAGCGCCGCGCGCGCTGTACATGGCGGCTGAAGCCACCGCGCAGGCGGGCCGCGAGGCAGCAGCCGTCGATCTCTATGAAACCCTCGTCGACAGGTTTCCCGATGCCCCGATAGCAATCGACGCCAGATTCAGACTGGCGCAATTGTACGAAAAAACAGGCCGCGCCGACGATGCCGTGCGCATGTTGCGGCAGGTGTCGGAAAACCCCGACAAGGGGTATGCGGACCGTGCTTCGAGGGCGCTTGTCGAACTCTACCTGCGCCTCTCCCGAATCTATGAGGCACAGACCGTTATCGAAAAGCATCTCAAGAAAAATCCGGGCGACCTCCAGTTCCTGCTCCAGCTCGCGAAATCTTATGAAGTTAAAGAAGAATACGAATCCGCCGCCGGTATCTATAAGAAAATACTCGAAGCGAATCCCGGAAACCGCGGCTTTGAAAACAAGTACTTCAACGCCGTGAAAAACGCTGGTAAACTCGACGAACTGATAGGACAGATCGAGCAGCGGAAAGCGAAGAACCCCGGCGACATGGCACCGTACCATACGCTGAAACGCCTCTATCAATGGGACAAGAAATCGCTCGACGAACTCAACCAGCTCGAGGTCATCGTTAAACACGAGCCCGGCAACCTCGTGGACGCTGTCGAGCTGGCAAAGGTGTATTATGACAACAAATGGGTGACAAAAGCGAAGGAAACACTCGAGGCGGTGATCGCGAAGAACCCGGCTTTCCAGCCCGCATGGAGACAACTGGGCAACATCTATTTCCAGGAAAAAGATATGGACAGGGCACGCGAGGCGTGGGAAAAAGCGGCGGGCTTCAATCCCGACGACGCCGTCACCTACAGGACACTCGCGGGCTATTATCTGCCTTTCTATCTTCACGACGAAGTGGCCAAACTTTTCGAGAAAGGCCGCAAAAGGCTCGGCGACCCGAATCTTTTCGCAGCCGATCTCGCAAACCTTTATTACAATCAGATGCAGTTTGAAAAAGCGCTGGGCGAATATGTTAAGTTGCTGATGATGAACCCCAACGACAAAAACGCGGCAAACATGATTTACAGGCTGGCTACAAAGGAAGAAGTCGCGGACAAAGGTATCGGCATCGTTGAAAAAGCCGCTGCTGCGCAACCAGGGAATCTGCAACTTCAGCTTACATGGCTCGACATCCTGATGACACTGAAAAAGGGGCCGGCCTCAATGTCGGAAGCAGAGCGGGCGGCGTCCAGAACACCTGTTCCGGCCGCATTCCTGAGTCAGCTCGCGGGTCGGCGCGCGATGCGGGGCGCACACAAACAGGCGGCGCGGCTTTACGAAGCAGCCGCCGGGAAAGACGCCGCGCAGAGTCCTTTCTTTCTGCTCCAGGCGGCAAGGTCGTGGCTCACTGCGGGCGATATGGACAATGCCGCGCGCCTGCTGCGTCGCATCGTCGACGACTATCCGGGCGCACCCGGCGCCGACGAAGCGCTTATGAAACTCGCCGGGATCGAAGAAGACCGGCGTAACTATAAGGAAGCCCGTGGCTACTACGCGCGGCTCGCGTCGGAGTATCCCGCCGGGCCGTGGTTCGAGGCGTCGCTCGTGGGCGAAGCCCGCACCACTTTTTCCCTTGGCGAATTCGCACGCGCCGCCGAGTCCTTTGACGCTCTCGCGAAACGACCCGGCTCATCGCGCTATTTCGACCAGATACTCTTCTTTCGCGCGGAAACAAAACTGTTCAGTTCGAAAATTGATGAAGCGAAAAAACTTTACAGACTCGTGATGGACCAGTACCCCGAGAGCCGCTACGTGAACGACGCGCTTGAAAGATTGTTTTTCCTCGAAGACATGTCCGCGACCGATCCGATTTTCATACAGGCCTTTATCGCGGCGGAGAAGAAGAACATAAAAGGAGATGCCGCCGGCGCAGTGGCGGCCTTCCGCAAACTGGCGGCCATGATGCCCGAAGGCACACCGCGCGATTATGTTTTTATGCGCACAGGCGACATACTGCTGAAGGGCGGCGAGCTCGAGGCGGCGGCGAAAGCATATTCGAAAATACTTGAAGACAGGCAGGACCCGGCTCTGGCCGCGCGCGCGGGCTACCGGCTCGCCGTGATACTCGAAAAGCTCGGCCGGGACAAAGAAGCGCTCCGCCGCTGCCAGGATGTCATCACGAACTACCCGGCGTCATACTGGGGCCGCAGGGCCGGCTCCCTCGCCCGCGGGCTTGCGGATAAATTCCGTCTTCCTACAAAAGAAACGGCTCCTCGCTGAATTGTGTGGACAAAACGAGTTCGGGGCTCTGTGTTCACCATAGAAAACTCCAGCGCGGAGAACCGGCGGCTTTCGAGCCGAGTTTACCACAATACCCACCGTTTCCCGGCAATTTTAAAGGATTGCCGGACAGTGGATTTGTGGAAAACTTTACATAAGTCGTTGCCCAATTATCTGTTTTATCGACGGCACACTATATTTCTATACCCACACCATATAGCGAAGAGGCAAAGAAATGTGATCGAGAGCAAGTGTGGCGTGCTGATTCTCCGCAGGTTGTATGGCTTGCGTTCAAACACAGATTCACAACGGTGGCCGGGCGAGCGGCGAGTCGGATTTTCCTTTTTCCGAACTGGTGAGGAAACAGCCGATCTTGCGGCGGATCATGCCGCGGGGCCTGCCGATGAGCGTGGCGAATGTAATGGCCGAATCGCCGTACTTGTCTTTGACGGCGTCCACGGCGGCGTCCACGGCGCGGCGCTGCCGCTCGTTGCTGAAAAGCTCCATCTGTTCGGGGGTCTCTTTTTTCAGGTGCGAAAAACTCACGCCCAGCAGTCGCACTTTCATGCCCGGCGGCACGTTGCGGCGATACAGCAGCATAGCCCTGTCGCGTAGCGTGTGGACCGATGACGTGTGCTCGGGCAGTGTGAGCGAACGTGTGAAGGAAAGAAAATCGCTGTTGCGTACAGTGAGTGTGATGGTGCGGCCGACATAGTTGTCGCGGCGCATGCGGCGGCACACACGGTCGGACAGCCAGAAGATGAACCAGCGCGCGGTCTCAGTGTCGTCGATGTCGCGCGGCAGTGTGTAGCTGTGGCCGACGGACTTCACCGTCTGAAAACATGTCGGGTCCACAGGCGATTCGTCGATCCCGTTGGCCCACTGGTGCAGCAGTTCGCCATAGACGCCGAACTGCCCGCGGAGCACAGCCGGGTCGAACCGGCCCAGGTCGCCGATTGTCGATATGCCCATCCGGGCGAGCCGGCGCTTCATGCGGCGGCCCACACCCGTGAGTTCTTCCACCGGGAACGGCCACAGAATGTGAGGCAGTTCTTCGGGCCATATTCGAGTGAGACCGTCGGGTTTTTGCATGTTGGACGCCATTTTCGCCACCAGTTTGTTGGGGCCGATGCCCACCGAACATGTGAGACCCAGGTCCTCGACCAGCCGCTCTTTTATGCAGCCGCATATCCTCTCCGGGGTGCCGAAAAGACGCTGCACATTGGTGAGATCGAGGAATGCCTCGTCGATGGAGAACGCCTCGACGACATCGGTGAACTCTCGGAAGATGTCGACGATGCGGTAGCAGTAGTCGAGATATTTACGGCTGTCGCCCTCGATCGCTATTGCATCCGGACAGAGTTTTTTCGCCTCGTAGTAGGACATTCCCGACCTGACGCCACACGCCTTGGCCTCGTAGGACGCCGCGGCGACAATCGAACGTTTCTTCGGGTCGCCGCCCACCAGCAGCGGCTTGCCACGCAGCGACGGATTGCATATCTGCTCGACCTGCGCGAAAAAAGCGTTCATGTCGATGAGCGCGATGACGCGGCTCACGTCCGGCTCGCGGTCGTGATCTCGCCCCACCGGCGTGCCGCGCAGAAACGGCGCGCGGCGACCGCCTGTCTTGCGGTCGTCGTTGCTCATGCGTACTCACCCCCCCGCCGCCAGCACACGATCCAGCAGCCAGACCATGTGCCGCGTGTGCAGCGACAACTCACAACAACTGCCCGTGTCGGTCATCACAGCGAAGTGATAGATTTTGTACTGCCCGTCGTGCTCGGACCAGCGGCCCGTCACCCTCTCGACGATGCGGACACCACCGCCCCACAAGAACTTGCGTGGCTCGAACCTGCCGTCGCGAAAACGGGCAAGCACGGGGATAGATTCGCCGACCTGCTGTATCATTGGCTCCTTTTTCTGCCGCCGGTAGCGCCGTCCTGCCACTCCCGGCCCTGTTGTTAGCCCGAGATTTCTTACAAAGAAATCCGGAAAATCGGGATATAAATTATAAACTCCCGAGAGGCATTATACTGTACTTGCGTCCAGCAGTCAAGATGCGGAGTTGTAAAGAACTCCACACCGACCGCTGTTTATGATTGACAAAACAGGCTGTTGTCTGGTATTATAGGTGTTAATAATATTAGAGAACCGGAATGTTTTTATCAGAAGTTGGGGAATGGTGTTGAATAAGTTCTTACCTTCATTATATTGTATCAGTGAATTTACATAAGGCGAACAGCCGCAAGGCTTATTTTTTTGTGCGCCGATAATATGAAACAGCAGACCTGCATTCTTAATTTTTGGATACGAAAAATTCATAATGGTGATGTCCTGATGAAATTAAAACTGTTGATAAACAGAGTCGTACCGTGCCTTGCTGTGATTATGGCTTTTGCGCTGGTTTCGGTCGTGGCGCAGGAGACCGTGGAGCAGGCGGCGGCGAGCACGAACGCATCGGCACCCGGCTTATATGTGGATGGCGAACTCTACAGAGCCGACGAACAGCCGATTGTGCGCAACGGGATACTCTATATTCCTCTCACGTATAACCTCATGGACCTGCTCGACGCGGAGCTCGAGACGCAGGTTGCGGGCGGCAAGATGCGTGCTACAGTCATCACGGCGCAGGCACAGCTCGAATATACAGAGGGCGAGACTCTCTACATCGCGCGCGACCAGCAGCGTGAACTCGTCGAGCCGGCCATAGTTTTCTCCGGGAATATGACAGTGCCGTTCGAGTCGTTCTTCGAAGACCTCGACTGCACAGTGGTATACGGCGACAACAGGATCGACGTAACAACGCCGACCGGCCTGACGCAGATGGAAAAGCTGCCCGGCGGAAAAACGAAAATCGAGGCGCAGGAAGAGATTATCTCCGAAGAAGTCGAGGAAGTGCTGAAAACCGTTATCGGTTATACATACGAAAACAAACTAACATACGAAAATGTAAAGGTCTCCGGCGACGAAAGCCAGAGCAGCATGGAGCCGAAGTCTGATTTCTACAACGATTTCAGTATCAGGTTTCTGGGCCAGATACGGAACGGTTACGAACTTCAGAGTTCACTCAGGACCCGCTCGACTACGGACGACGATCAGAAGCATGGCGAAGTGAAGACCTTTTTTATTACCATGAGTAAAAACAAAGTCAAATATTCCGTTTATGATCTTTTTCCGAAAATCACGAGATATACATTCAAGAACTACCGGCTGCAGGGCGTTCAGTACGAGCGCACGAATAATCTTTTCAAATACACGATCATGATGGGCAAGACGCCGAAGAAACTGCGCACATCCAGGTACAACAGATATGTGCAGGGCTACAGGCTTGAAAATGATGTGGCCGGCGACGCGATGCTGGGGCTGGGATATGTGGATGTGAAAGACACCGGTGTGTTGCAGGGTACAAATCGACTCGACAATCAGGTTTTGTCGCTGAATGGGAAATGGAAAAAAACGGCTTTGAGTCTCGATGCTGAAACGGCATTGTCGAAAACAAAATACAACTACGGTCAAAACATCAACGCGAAGGCGAAATGGGCGGAATTCCAGTGCAGGGTCCCGGACATGAAATTGAAGACCTCTTATGAACGGACCGGGTCCGAGTTTGTGTCGGAAACATCATTTTTCACGCCCGGCAGGAGAGAGTTTTCCGCGTTGCTGAACCGGAAGATCGGGCGGCGTGTTGTAGTGGGCGGCGGCTACAAGTCGATTGTAATGCGGGGCGAAGACAGGCTGGTGTTTCCGCTGCAATTGAATATGATACCGCTGAAGCAGAGGTCGAGTTTCAGGTTGACCGCCGCACGCAACTACGACAAGACCCGCGGTACTTCAGGCACACGATTCACAGACAGGCGCAAGTTAAACCTTAAAGACAGGATCGGCACGGCGAAAGTCAGGGTCGACTTCGACCGCAAAGCGCAGAAGAACACCGCCGGGGTACAGGATTACAGGACTATGCAGCGCTACAGAGTCGACACACCGCTGACGAAGAAACTTTCCGTTAATCTCCAGTTCAGGAAAGAGCGCCGCACAGGCGCGGCAAATCCGCTCAACAGGTTCTACAAGTCGAAATTCTCTTATGAGATCGGAGACTGGACCGAAGCTTCCGTCGGGCTCGAACGCTACTACAACGGAACGTCCAACAACAGGACTGCCCTGACGACCAGCTATAAGCAAATTGATATTTACAACGACAGGGAAATGAGTATCGAATATAAATTCTTTAATTACAGGGATTACAACAACAACCAGATACGCCTTATGTACAGCTTCCTTAAATAGTACAAGTTCTGAGGGCGCGGAGCCCGATGGGAAACGGAATATGAATTCAGGAATCGGCATGAAAAGGATGATGAAGCGAAGAATAATATATCTTCTTTCTCTTACTGTTCTGTTTTTTGCCTGGAGCGTGGCAGCACTTGCCCAGGCGGGAGACGAACCCGGGATGCAGGAAGTGACGATCACGGGAACGGGGCAGATCGTTTATTCGGACGCAGCAGGAGAAGAAACCGGCGTGGGCGGTGGTAATACGCAGCCGCAGGGCGGTGGACCCGTGCAGGCTGCACCTTCCACAGGTGATTCCGGCGAAAATTATCAGCCGGAGATCAGCACCGACGACAGCTCGATCCAGTTCGGCGGCGACGCCGGGTATGCCGCGGAGGGCACGGCAGCGGGCACGTCAGGATATGTCGAGGTCGTCGTCACACAATCGGCGACCATCACTTTTGACGACGGCGAAGCACAGGCGCAACCGGAGATCAGCGGCGACACCGGCAATCTTGTCTTTTCCGCCGAGTCGTCGACTGTCGCCGGCGGCATAACCGGCAAATCGGCAGGCGTAGCGGCGGACGCGGCTGAGGTTCAATATGTCGAAGTTGTTGTAAACAAAACAATAACAATTACTTTTTCAACACAGGCGATTACAGCAGAAACAAAGACAGGCGTGGCGGCGGAAACATGCACCGATTCGCCGGAGATTTCTTCGGTTACCATAAATGAAGACGCGGCAAGCAACGGCGGCGAAATGGAACTAAAGTCCGACTCTGTCTGCGACCCGAAAAAAAGTGTAACTATCGCCTGGAAAATAAAAAGCGATTGTGCCGCACTGAAGGAAATATCTATTGCCGTGGGATCGGAGACCAAAACCTATGCGGGCGTGGAAAAAGGGATCACGTTCGAGGGCAAATATGAATTCAAAATCTCCGACACCAAAGCCCGAAAGATAGTAATAAATGCGAAAGACGCGAACGAAAAAGAATCGAAATTCGAATACTCGCTCAGTGTCGAGCCGATTGAAGAACTGCCGAAACCGACATTCAGCGCGATAACAGTGAATGGGAAAAGCGTCGAAGCAGACGGCACACTCGATATCGAGTCGACCGATTGCGGCGACATGAAACTGGATATAAAAGGTAAAGCGGCATCGGTGTGCGGCGAGATAGAGAGTGTGGCCCTCGAAGCGGACGGAACATCGTTCAAGGTGGAAGGCAAGGACACATGGGAAGCCAAACCCACATTTAAAGAAGCGGATAGTTACAACATTACGCTGCAGGCGAAGGATAGCAGAAACACGGAATCCGAAGAATTTGAATTTGAAGTGCAGCTTACGAAAAATGTGCAGGCGCCGGTTGTGACAATCGAGATGATATCCAACATTGCTGTGCCCGATTTCGGCGGCGAAATGGAAATGAACAAAGGCAACCTGATAGACGGCAAGCTGAATATCGCCGGGACTGCGGAAAAAACACAGTGCGAGATAGCAAAAGTGGAAGTGAGCATGGACGACGGTTCATCATGGTTCGAGGCCGAAGATACTACAGCGTGGGCCTATGGTTTCAAACCATCGGACGGTGAGTACGAGATCGTCGCAAGAGCCACGGACATCGGCGGCAACGAATCCGAAGAAATGCTTAATCCCATAGAACTGACATATACCGACAAGACGGAAGAAGACGCCCTGCGCGAAGTGTTCGAGAAGATGTTGCAGGCTTATAAGGATAATGATGTTGACACCTTTATGGATGCCGTCGACGATAACTTCTCCACGAACTACGACAGTATCGAGGACAGCAACAGGCTCGAACAGGCCCTCGACGACAAGTTCACCGAACAGGGTCTCATAGATATTGTCTACCAGGTAAAGGCTACCATCATCAGCGGTACGACAGGCCGCATCGAGTTCGACTGGGATACCGACACGGGAAGTGTCACTTATGCCCACACCGGCGTATGGGTATTCAACAAAGAAGACGAAGGCTGGAAACTGCTCAACATCGAAGACGACGACACATTCCTGAAACACACAAGCGTAGTGGCGAGCATCACAGTCACTGACATCTACTACGATTCGGACACCGGCACACTTACGTCAAATGGAATCGACGCGGCGGAGTTGACGGTATTGGTGGCGGACGCAGCGGGTAACCCGATAAAGGACGGCACGGAAGTCCTGTTTTCCGTCGATAAAGGTTCCATTGATCCTGTAGCGACAACGATGGAAGGTGTGGCGGAAGTGGTGTACACGACCGGGTCGGATTACGGAACGGTAGTGGTCACAATGCAGTCCGGCACTGTGACGGATACATATATGTTGATAGTGGAACAAGCTCTTCCGCCGGATTTCCCGGATGAGCCGGAGAAGTGAAAGTTGAATAAAAAATCGAAGTATAAAAATAATGGAAATAAACCTTACATTCGTATAATCGAATTGAGGCTTGGAGGTTTAAGATGAAACGCCTTGGTCTGCTGAGTATTTTCGTATTTCTTTGCGCGGTCGCCTATGCCGCGACACCACAGGTGATCGGATACCAGGGATACCTGGCACAATCGGATGTGGCCGTCACAGGCACCAGGAGCATGACGTTCAAGCTCTACGATGCCGAAACCGGCGGCACAATGCTGTGCTCGTCCGGCGCGCAGTCGATTACGGTCGCCACCGGTCTGTTTACTTATGATATCGGTTCGGGCAGTTGCGACCTGTCGGCTATCGACTGGGAAAGTCCCGTGTACCTGGAAATCTCGGTGGACGGCACTGCGTTCACACCGCGCGAGCAGGTCACAGGCGCGGCGTATACGCTTCAGTCCACAGCCGAAAATGTGACGTTCACGGCAGAGGGCGGCGTCGAGGCGACAGATGTGCAATCGGCCATCGCGGAACTCGACGGCGAAAAACTGTCGCTCACCGGCGGCACACTCACCGGCGACATAATCACATCCGGCGACATCACCGGCGACAATATCACTGCCAGCGGCACTGTGACGGCAGAGTATTTTGTCGGCGACGGCTCGGCGCTTACAGGTGTCGTCTCCGCCGCGACAGATGCCGATACACTCGACGGACTCGACTCGACAGACTTCATGGATGCAACGACAGATAACTGGGTCGACGAAACCGGCGACACGATGACCGGCCCTCTCAATGTCGATAGTAATATTGTCGCATTGGGCGACATCACAGCCAGCGGCACGATCACGGCGGCGTATCTTGTCGGTGACGGCTCGGGCATCACAGGTATCAGCGCGAGCGGCGGAGACGCGGACACGCTCGACGGCATGGACTCGACAGATTTTATGACTGCCGGTACCGACGAATGGGTACGTACAGACGGCGACCTTATGATCGGCGATCTGGAGATAGACTCCGACCTCATTATTTCGGGCAATATCACGGCGGCAACCGGCACGATCACGGCGGCATATCTCGTCGGCGACGGCTCGGGCATCACAGGTATCAGCGCGAGCGGCGGAGACGCGGACACGCTCGATGGACTCGACTCGACAGATTTCATGAATGCCACGGCGGACTTCTGGGTCGACATGTCAGGCGACTCGATGAGCGGCTCACTCGATGTTAATGGTGATGTTATCGCATCGGGCGACATCACGGCGGCAACCGGCACGATCACGGCGGCATATCTCGTCGGCGACGGCTCGGGCATCACAGGTATCAGCGCGAGCGGCGGAGACGCGGACACGCTCGATGGTATGGACTCCACAGACTTTATGGAAGCAACAACGGATAACTGGGTCGATGAAACCGGCGACACGATGACCGGCCCGCTCGGAATATCTTATGACACTTCAACAGATACGCTCAGTGTAGCAAATGCGGGCACCGGTTACGCGATAAGCGCCAGCGGCGCGGTCGCGATTTCCGGCGGACTCGATGTTTCAGGCACAGTTACGGGCGGTGCATTCTCCGGCGACGGCTCGGGGCTTACCGGTGTAGCAGCCGATGACGCGGGCTTGCTGGATGGGTATGATTCGACTGATTTTCTTATGACAACAGGCGGTAATGTTAAAGGGGGGCTCGAGGTCGACGGCAACATCACCGCATCCGGCGACATAACAGCCGCTACAGGTACGATCACAGCGGCATATCTTGTCGGCGACGGCTCCGGCATCACGGGCATCAGCGCGGGCGACGGTGTCCAGACGACAGGCGACACGATGACCGGTCCGCTCAACATTTATATTGATACCGCAACAGATAGTTTCTATGTCGAGAACAACAGCAGCGGCTATTCGATCTCCGCCAGCGGCCCAGT
>JAJRTR010000179.1 GCA_024278215.1 bacterium | reverse complement strand
GTTTTCACGCGGCCCGACGTGATGGCCTTTTTCAGCGTGTCCGCCCTGATCCCCAGCGCCTGCGCTACATCACGCACACTCTCTCCCTCTGCCAGCAACGCCTCGGCTCTTCTCACCACCTCCGGCGTCATCACCCGCGGCTTCACAGAGCCGGTGCCCTTGCGGCGCTCCTTGAAAAACGCTTCCGGCCCTTCTTCCTGCAATTTTTTCACACTTCTTTTAACGCTGATCGGCGTCACCCCGAATGCGTCCACGATCTGCCTCTGCTTGCAATTCCCGTTGATGTACAACTGGCTGGTAAACAACCGGAACGATGCAATGTCATTCTCCGCATGGCAAAACACCGGCATACTGCCTTGCAGATAGTATACCTGGCCGTCTTTTTTACAGAACGCCAGATGTTCATTAATCGCGGTGGCCTCCGCCGGAAACAACGGCAATATCATCTGTGGCATATCTTCCCCCACTCACTGCTGTATGTGTTCCCTATATTGTATCATTTCTTTTTTCCCTTTGTAGCGTCCCGTCATATTTTGTTATCTTTCTCTCCACTCAACTTTTTCCCTTTATTCATACGCTTTTTTGTGTGCCTCTCTCGCCATGCCCTCTTTTTTACCCTTCTCCCAGGTCAGGAGTCCTGAATATATGAATTTCACATTACCAAAAGAAGCCTGGAATTCAAACGCCCTTGCATCGACTTTGAATGCCCACACGGCATCTAATACTCTACTTGAAAACAACAAATCATTTAATGTGCTACAATATTCCTCAATCTCATTAACATATGCAATCTTACAGGTTCTATCTGTTGCATTACAGAAATACTTCATGTTGTTTTTTATTTCTTTTATGTATAGTTCTTGAAGAAAACATGCCGAATAAATTTTACTTTTCTCAGACAGAGCTATTTTCATACCGTCCCATACATCCGGATGAAATACAATTGCCGCAATTTTTACTATGTCCGTATCGGATTTCGTAAATTTCTTCAATTGTTCAGCCGCTTCTCTTATTTTCCCTACAAAATATCTCAGATATTTGTATGGACCAATGGAGAACCCACGTTTGTCTAAAGAGCAGTGTTGCATTGTGAGAAATTCTTCATTTTGTATTCCAATATACTTTACTTCGATATGATATGTCTTATTATCCTTGTTCGCAAGAATATCACCTGCCGGACAACTTGCCAGGGCCGCAAGTCCATCTATATGGTATCCATTATTTTCGAGCATATATGCAAGCAATATTTCTACTATCTTCCCATAGTATATTTGGAAATAGTGGTGGTGAGCGCACATTTCTACAAATTCATCCTTCTTGTGTTTATAATTGTACTTTTGAGACAGCTTTTCGACTAAATCTTGGCATCTTTTATAATCTTTTTTAAATTCACCTTTTGAATTCTTGTTGTTTATCCATGTTTCCCTGTAGTCTTTTCTATATTGTTTAGTGACCTCAGGTTTGATCTCACCATTATCATCAAGCAAAAACCGATGAACCGGTAAAGTGTAGTTAGGCAGTGTTCCGAAACAATACAAATTAAATATAGTTGATAAGTGACCGGCAGCGTCGATTATTGGAGATTCCGTTTCTTTAGATTTTCCGAATGGATAACCCTTTTCAACAAGCTCATCAGGAAGATAAATTTTCATTGCGGGACAGTTCTTCATCAATTCCATGAACTCACTTCTTAATGCCTTATTATAAGATTCGAGAGACTCGAAATCATCGTATTTCGGAATGGGCCGGCAGCATCTGCAATTTATCATATAGTTCTCCAGTCGAAGGTAATATTTCATGATACAATTATCGCATTAAAGGACATATCAGTATATGTCGATAACTGAATTTATAACACGCCATGTCATCTTGTTTTTCTGGCTCTTTGCTGAATTGTGTTGGTGAAAGACAAAGGTGAATTTATCGCATTTCGGACATCATAATCAGGATAAAGTTTGTCCAATCAGTGATATTGTACTCCCTTTTGTTGTAAAATATTCTGGATGTATCTTATATTTAACTGTCAGTGAAGATGTGTTCGGAAAATGAAGATGTACTCGGAAAAGAGGTAACAATATTGAATGTCCCGTTTCTTGACCTGAAGGCTTGTTATCAACCACTAAAAGAAGAAATTATGGATGCAATCGGAGGAGTTGTCGAACAATGCAATTTCGTACTCGGCCAACCGGTTAAGGATTTCGAGGAATCTGTCAGGAAATACACCGGGACAGAATACGCGCTGGGCGTCGCCAGCGGCACAGACGCGCTGATAATAGCGTTGCGCGCGGCGGGCATAGGTGCGGGCGACGAAGTCATCACGACGCCCTATACTTTTATTGCAACTCCCGAATCGGTGTGGGCGGCGGGGGGCCGACCCGTTTTCTGCGATATTTCTCCCGTCACATACAACCTTGATCCCGATGCGGTAAGAAAATTTATTGAAAACGAGTGTGAAACGGGCGAGAACGGTCTCATAAACAAAAAAACCGGCGGAAGAGTCAAGGGTATCATGCCCGTGCATTTATACGGCCTCATGGCCGATATGAACGGATTTCTTGAATTGAAAGAAGAGTATGGCCTAAAGATAATAGAAGATGCGGCTCAAGCGCAGGGATCAAGGATCAGAATAAACGGGTCGGAAGACGGGTCAGAAATGATACAGGCGGGAGCGGCAGGTGATGTTGGATGTTTTTCGTTCTACCCGAGTAAAAATCTCGGCGGCGCAGGTGACGGCGGCATGATCGTCACCAGCGACGAAGACATTTACCAGGTGGCGAAATCGCTGCATGTTCACGGAGCGAGCAAAAAGAAGTATTTTCATGATATGTTCGGCTACAACAGCAGGCTCGACTCCATGCAGGCTGCCATTCTTGCCGTAAAATTCAAACACTTGGACGAATGGCTTGAAAAACGGCGTAAAAACGGGTTAGAATACATAAAGACATTCAGGGAGATGATGCCTGAAGCGGGAATCGACGTGATCGGCACGGATGAGGTGCCCGCGGACGGTGCACTGCCCGAAAACACCATCGCTCTTCCGGCGGAACCCGAGGGTATTTATCATACCTACAACACATTCGATATCAGGCTGCCCAACCGCGACAGAACTATGCAGCACCTGCGAGACAACGGCATCGGTTGCATGATTTATTATCCGCTATCGCTGCACAGGCAGATAATCTTCGACTACCTTGGCTACGGTCCTGGCTCCTTACCCGTTTCTGAAACGATCTGTGACAGTATACTCGCACTGCCGCAGTACCCCGATCTCACCGTAGACATGATCGCGCACGTAGTCGGGACGCTGAAGGATTTTTATATGAAAAGATAGCCACTTCACTAATCTGTTGTGGGTGGAAATATTATAGTGCGCCGGCGGTTAAACTGACAATTTTGGAAACGACAACTGTCTTTCTACTCGCATTGATGAAATATGCTGGTGAGCCAATTATTTCCAGCGAAACCGGAAATCGCAGAGCGCGCCGCCTTCGGAGAGAGTTGCGGTGCGTTCGAGTGTAATGTCCGGCTGGTGTGTATCGAAGAAAATCCTGTCACCGGCGCAGAACATCGGGGCCATGTCCCGTTCGCCGATTGCTTCTAGTAATTCTACAAAACGGCATCGACTCACAGGCATCAATAATTGTTCTTCGCGAACTATTTTCAGATCGGCGTCGGCGTTGAAAAACTTCTCCTGAATTCTTCGCAGGTATTTCTTTCTTTTTTCATCCGGCATTGAGAGCAGTTTGTCCTTTTTCAGGATGGGTACGTACAGTGAGAGGAAAAAGACAGATGATTTTCGCACAATTTCGGAGGTTATTTTTCGAGCGACCCGGTGCGAAGTGTGCTTGCGGAGTTCGCGTTCGAGGAGAACGGCGGCACCGAGCTGTCGGCGCGAGAGCGCTTCTTTGCGGTCTGCTGGAGGGCCGAGTTCGCGCCATGGTTCGCCGATCGCCTGTGCCGCGGCGATGCCTGCCAGCACGACAATTGTGCGGCCCGGGCCGAATCTGCGCAACAGACGTTTCAGCGTTATCCCGGCACCTTTCAGTTCGGCCCGGATAAGTGATGTCGGTGGTATGAAAATCATATATATTTTGATCAACCCGGCTGTTCTTCGAGCAGCCTGTTTTTTTCTGTATCGAAAACGAGAGTATCGAAGAAGTCGGGCATGATAAGTTTCACATCCGGACAAACCTGTTTTCGCTCATCGAGAAAGTCTTCGAGTCCGAGGCCGCGGATGAAACGGAAGACATGCCTGAGCGGACGGAAAAAGTCGTCGTAATGAGTGGGAATCAAATAGGACGGATGGAGGGGGGCAACAAGGCGTTTCAGGTAATCGGGAGACTTCTGGCGTCCCGCGAGGCAGGCGATCAGCACGTCTACTTTGCCGATTTTTGCTACTTCATCGTCGATGAGGTCGCCGCTGCCGCAATGGTATATCCTGAGTCCGCCCGCCTCGATCAGCAGCCCGAACATGCCGCCGAGTTTATAGGCGGCGGCGTGCATCGGGAGATTCGGTTTGTCAACAATGTCGCCGGGGAAAGGTATCCTGCCACGAAGCGCTTTGCCGTGTTTTCCGGGAATGAAAGTTGCTATGAACTCGCCGCAAACGACAGGTTGCCAGGGGGTTATTTCGTGGACCCGGCCGCAGTTCATGCCTGCGGCGCGGCACACTCGCGCGGTGGACGTGGAACCATGCACAACTGCGCCGGTCTTCAGTGCGATGCAGGGTACGTCCAGCAGGTGGTCGTAGTGGCTGTGTCCGACAAGGATGTGATCCGCGCGTGGAAAAACCTCCGCGCATAGTTCTTCGTTAACGCGCTGCCGGAGAAACAAAATGCCGGGCAGCTGTGGACGTGTTACAAAAGGATCGACAAGAAGAGTAGTTGTTTTGTATTTTAAAGTGAAGGCCGCCGTGCCTGCCCATGACATAGAGAGAGCGGAGGTCGGGGGAGCGGCAGGCGCTTTTCCGGGCTTGAACTCGAGAGGTATTTCTTCGACCAAAACAGTATGTCCCCTGCTGAACATTTACAAAACTACAGGGACAAATATAGTTACTGATCCCGCGAAAGTCAAAAAATGTTGTCGGCGAAAGCGCTCATTATGTCGTGCCGGTTCTATAAAAAGGAAGCAATCAATCAGTCAGTCGATCAGTCAGTCCAAGTAAAGGACGCAAGGTTTTTCGACTCGGGGTCGCGTAGCACAAGATTTACCGTGCCGTAGCGTCCGAGCTTCGGAAAAACGAGTATTTCAAAAACATCACCGCCTGTGCCAATGGCACTCATAAAGAGTTTTTTCGCATCTGTGTTGACCGTTACGACATTCCCCGCTGTATCTATAGCGACAGCGCTTTTTGCCGCTTCTTCGATCCGGGTGCGGTTGTCGTCGGCAGGTATCAGCACGAAAAAGCTGTAATCGCGCACAAGATTCTGTGCCTGTGCCATGGCTTCCGGATCATTCATCAGCTCTTCATCCTGTTTGAAATAACTGTCGAAGAATTCATTTGAAATCGGTGCGGCGATAATACCTGTGCGGATGTCTGTCTTCATGCGCGGCGCAAGCTGCTTGAATAAGAACGCATCTTCGTCCATCGAACCGATGTCCGCCATGTCTACCTGCTTCATCGCTTCGACAGCATCGTAGACAGCATCAGGATAGTCGGGGGGTACATCGAAAGAATAATCGACCGCGGTTTTCCTGTCTTCATATTTGATCTCGACAGAAAATTCTTTTGTCGAATCCGAGATCACCTGCCGGTCCATCAGGTCTTTGTTGGGAAAAGCGATCAGACCGGGCATAATAGTCTGTAACGATTGGTGAGTGGGCACAGCGGCGGCACCGACTCCATCCTCATTCCTGATAAGCGGAGTGCCGAAGATGTTTGTGCACGCGCTTTGCGTCTGCGGGTTCATCGCCGAGAAGAAAATATAGTCTTTGAGCAGGCTTTTCATCATGAAATAACCGTAGAGCGCATCGGTACTGGTGTCCTCGTTTGTCATGTATGCCCATACATCTTCCGTCCACCATATCAGGCTGCACTTATTGTTGAGGTCAATCTGCATGACCGACAACATGACATCGCCCATTTCCTCGTCCTCGGCTCGCGCCGGTCCGGCGGCGACGGAGAGTCCGATTGTTATAACAAACATAGTAATAATCAGTTTTCTCATAGATAAATGAAATTCCTTTCGAGATTTATTGTTGCAATATATTAGCATATTATCAGCTTCTTAAATCGCATTCGCGAAAAATAGTTGTCGCTGAAAAACAGTATTTTGTGAATGTCGGCGCTATCAACCGACGCATTCCCACCGGGGGCGGTGGAAGCGATGAATATTGCAGGTACAAAGAAAACTGCGCTATAGCTCAATATCGTTCAGTAAAGATAATGACCGGCACTACTATTTCTCCAACTCTTTGTCGATAGCCTGTTGCAGCACTACGAGTTTCGCATGGGTTTTCCCGAGTGATTTGACCGACTCCCTGATTCTCGTTTTGTTTTCATCAATATAGGTTTTGAGTTTTTCCGTATGCTCGAACAGTGTAACAGCCTTTTCCTGCGTTGCTTCGCCGAAGCGGGATAGAATCTTATCGCTGCGTTCCGTGTTCTCGATGACTTCGGCGACTCTCTTTTCGATTACAGCATGTATCTTCTGGAGTTGCGGCCAGTCCGGGTCGAACTCGCGACGCTTCTTTTTCCGCTCGGTTTTCCTTTTCAGTTCATTCTGCTGTTTTTTCAATGCGGAGATTTTCGTGTCGAGTTCCCGCGTCTGCTGGAGATATTCCTGCACTGACAGGAAATGTTTTGTGAATGCTTCTTTGGAAGTTTTAAAATCGTCGGCAACTTCGGCGGAAGTTTTTATCAGCCTGTCAACTTTCGATTTCAACCGGCGGAGTTGATATTTCTTAAGTCTTGTCTGTCTGTTTTTTTTCACCTGTTTCGCTTTTCCCACCAGCTTATCGGTCTCTTGCGTAAGTCGTTCCTGTTTTTTCATCGTCACCTCGAGGCCTGCGACAAGTTCGCGTGTTTTTTTGTCCAGTTCGGTGATATTCCTTACAAGTTCGGCCCCCTTTTCAGCAGCTTCGACGGAGTTGTCGCGGTATTCGCCGACCACTTCCCTGAAACGCTCCATACGTTTTTTGATGATCCTGGTGGTGAACTGCTCCCATCGCTGTCTTTTCTCCGGGTCGAAGTAGTCTGCTTCTTCGAGCCGGTCCCGGAGCGCGGATATGCGCATCAGACGATTGAGCATAATGCGTTTGCGGCCGCGTACCGCCTCGACCTGGCCGTCCTCGACACCGATGATGTTTTCCTCCGGGTTCTGCGCATCCACCCAGAAAGTTGTGCCGCGCACTCCGGCTGTTACCGTTGGTGTGACGACCTCGAACGTTACGCCCGTCTTCAGTTTTTTCAGCTTGCACCACATGCGGCCCTGTTCCATATCAAGTTTCGTTCCGGAAATCTCCGGCACACCGAAGGTAATACTCGATAGTTCACTGATTCGCACTATGCTGTTGTCGGGAAGCTGTGCTTCGACTTTTGTGACTTTGTCTGTTTTTATTTTGTCGCCCTGATATATATCCATCTCTTCGCTTGCCGGCTCCCAGTCCGCCGCGCCGTTGCGCTGCATCTGCGCGCCATCGCCATCTATGACTGTGACAGTCGCCAGCGGCGTGTCTTCGGCCCGGACTGCTTCCGTCGTCGTCCAATTAAAAAGGACCGCCGTCAGCACTGCGAGAACAAACAGGTATGGCCTGAAACAGTATGTCTTTTGTTTATTCATATTTCACCTTGAGTATTTTATGTCATTGTAGTTTTCTTGTTCAGTGCAGTATAGCGTGGGCCGCGCACACATAACCAGGGCCAATTATATATTGTAGACTCTTCCCGGTGCAATGGGTTAAAAGCATTACGATAATAGCCCGATTCATTCACCCGACCGGCCCACCTGGAAGGAATATTCGTTTCCGTTGAGCAGCAATATAAATATTCCCCTGTTTTCGTCGAACTCCATCATAGAGCCGATCTGCGTCAGTGCTCCGGCTGAAAAGCGGGCATCGAGCCTTTTTTCGTTGTCGATCGTGCAATAAAGCGCGTCCGGTTCCGGTGCGCGAAGTGTTTCCGGGTCGAGCCGGACACGGCGCTGATCGTTCAGGACAAGCCAGATAATATCTTCGTTTTCAGATGTGTTTTCCACGAATACTGTCCTGACGGAAAACGGCGCGTCTTCCACTTCGACCGGGTTTTCCATGTAATCTATTTTGATCTTGTACTTGCCGTCTTCACAAACAAGCGAGTCGCAGAAAAGTTTGTAAATCTTTTCGTTTATCACCTCACGACCGTTTGCAAACCAGCGGCCTTCCCTGTCTATCCGTATGTCTACCGGTTCCGGCTTCACAATGTATTCCTCCACAATTTCCGCCCCGCAATACTGATTATTCGTAACACTTTAGCCAAGTGAAGAATTCCCGACTTTGCTTCAGATGTCTAAAGTGTTACGATTATTCCGATCGTTAAACACCTTATCAAGTACTCAAGACATTATTAAATATTTGTTCCGGCGTATCAAATCGACACGGGGTTTATTTCAAATAATTCCGCCTGGAGCTCCATTATCATGCACTGGAATTGTTTTCCGGCACACGCAATGATAAGATTAATATCCGGAAAGTATTCGTATAGTGCCGTTGCTGTATGCGTGTCTGTAATGATGAAAGGAACGCGGCATATTTTATGACAAACATTAGTGACATTCCTGCACTCGAGGGCGGTGTGCCGGTCAGGGACGATTTCCTGGTTTTCGGCAGTCCTCTTATCGACGATGAAGATATAAACGAAGTAGTGGATACGCTCAGGTCGGGCTGGCTGAGCACCGGTCCCAAGACCCAGCGTTTCGAAGATATGTTCGCCGATTACGCGAATGCGAAATATGCGCTGGCTCTCAACTCGTGTACTGCCGGCCTGCACCTCGCGCTCATAGTGCTCGGCATAGGGCCGGGCGACGAAGTGATTACTTCGCCCATGACATTCACCGCCACGGCAAATGTTATCGTGCATACAGGCGCGACCCCTGTATTCGCCGACATCGACCGCCGCACGATGAACATCGACCCCGAGGCCGTCGCCCGAAAGATCACACCGAAAACAAAGGCGATAATGCCTGTTCATTTCGCAGGCCGGCCCTGCGATATGGACCCAATTCTCGAACTCGCGCACGAGCACAATCTCTTTATAATCGAAGACGCCGCACACGCTATCGAGGCTGTTTATAAAGGCCGGAAGATCGGTTCTATCGGCGACATAACATCTTTTTCTTTTTATGTGACCAAGAATCTCGCTATGGGTGAGGGCGGCATCGTCACAACAGGCAGCAAGGAACTATGCGAACAGATGCGCATTCGCAGTCTGCACGGAATGAGCAAAAACGCATGGAAGCGTTACACCGATAAGGGATTCCAGCTATACGACACACTTATGCCCGGTTTCAAATATAACATGATGGATATACAGGCGGCGCTGGGCATCCACCAGTTCGAGCGAATCGGCAAACTGCTCGACGTGCGCGACAGGCACTGGCGGCGGTATTCGGACGCGCTGGCTTCGGAATTCATCACCGTGCCTCTCGAACAGGACAACATCCGCCACGCCCGGCACCTTTACACATTATTGATAAACCCCGATGCCGCCGGTATCAACCGCGACACTTTCGCGGCTGCGCTCCAGGCGGAAAACATCGGCGTAGGCATCCATTTCATTTCTCTGCACCTGCACAGCTATTACAGTAAAACCTTCGGCTATTCCATCGGTGATTTTCCTGAAGCGGAGTTTATTTCAGAGCGCACTATCTCCATCCCGATGTCCGCCGGAATCACAGACAGCGACGTCGAAGACGTAATCGAGGCGGTTCGCAAAATCGTCGGCTACTACTCGAAACACAGGCGGCTGTGACGCCCCCATTTCCCGCTCGCGGTGTATTGACGCGCATACCCGGCACGGTCCTGTGAATGTCCTTATACGGAGGCTTTTAAATGATAAAGTATTCCTCGAAATTACTTGTGGCTATTATGTGTTTTCAGGCTGCGGCATTGCTTTACTGCGTGGCGGCCGGGGCGCTGCCCGCTCCCGAATATAAAACAAGGATCATCGCCCACAGAGGCGCAAGCGCCTACGCGCCTGAAAATACTATGGCTTCATTTGAAAAAGCCCGCGAACTCGGCGCGGACATGATCGAACTCGACATCCACCGCACTCTCGACGGCCACATCGTCGTCATACACGACCCGGACACCGACAGGACAACGGGGGTCGTGAACAAAATCCGGTTTATGAAATTGAGCGACATACGCAAGCTCGACGCCGGTTCTTGGATGTCTGAAAAGTTTAAAGACGAACGCATCCCCACATTATATGAAGTCCTGAAATGGGCGAAAGACAAAATCCAGGTCAACATCGAGATCAAATCCGACGGCTGCGAAAAGAAAGTTGTGAAGATGGTCGAGAAACTCGACATGACCGACCAGGTTATCGTCTCCAGCTTCCACCACGAATACCTGTTGAAGATCAAAGAGCTGAACCCGGAAATCCACACAGGCGCGCTCGTCGGCGACATCAACTCGAAAGCCGACCTCGACAAGATCATCGAAGCCTGCCGCCCCGATGCCGTCAACCCGAGATATATCGCCGTGACAAGAACAATTGTCAAAGCGGCACACAAACGCGGCCTCGCTGTCAATGTCTACACCGTCGACGATCCGGTGACGATGAAGCGCCTGATAAAATACGGCGTGGACGGCATCATAACCAACTACCCCGACGTGCTCGACGGCATCCTGAAAAAGTATGCCGAAAAGCAACAGAAAAAGAAATGATGGATTCCCGGAAGGCGGGATGATCTCATGTGGAAAAAAGATATCGATGCACGAGTTGTCAGTCACACAGGAGATTGTCAAAACTGTCGAGCAGGCAGTCGACAACGCCGGGCGGGGGCTGCGCGTGAAGTCGATCAGGATCATACTCGGGCGGCTGACAGGCGTGATTCCTGAATATATCAGGTTCTACTATGAAATGCTTACCGAAGATAAACCCGGGCTGGCGGGCGCGGAAGTTAACATCGAGATACAGCCGATAGTTATGCGGTGCGGCGCCTGCGGCAATGAATACGAATCACCGGACGGCGTTAACGAATGTCCTGAATGTGGCGATGCAAAAGGAAATCTCATCTCGGGACGCGAACTGCTTATCGACTCTATCGAAGTCGAGGAGATCGGCGTCTCTGAACAATAGAACCAACTGCAAAATTATGTTCGTAGCGAGGTCGAGCGAAATTGTTCAGAGCAAGGCGGAGGTGTAAAATCCTCGCAGACGTACTTGTAGAGTACGTCGAGGACGATTTTATGCCGACAACGCAGCTATGGACAATAGCAGCCG
>JAJRTR010000178.1 GCA_024278215.1 bacterium | reverse complement strand
TTAAAGTCGGCGGAAATGCACAAAAACACTATTCGCGAGTTCGCTATTGTTGCTTATTGTCTATTGACAAATGTCATCCGTGACTTTTTACACACGAATCATGGTATTGAGGCTAAATCAGGCTGTGGCGTGATTTCATTGCGTAGTATACGATGTTGGAGACTTCGCGGATGGCGTCGCCGCGTGATTTGATCCAGCGCGAGTAGTTACGAGCGCCGCCGGGTTTTTCGATGATGCCGATGAGTGTGTATGCGTAATACTTTCCGTTTTTGCCGGGCACCATGAGAATGCCCATGTCGCCGCAAAGTCGTGATGTGCTGCCTGTTTTATTGTAGACCTTTGTCCCTTTCGGCACGGCTTCAGCGCCGGTGTAGAGCCTGTCGCGACCGGGCAGTGCCATGAGGCGCTTCATCTCGCGTGAGTAGGGAAGTCTATTATTGTAGAGAGCGAAGAGATACCTGCTGTAATCATGGGCGGACGCCTTATTGCGGTATGTGCGACCGCCGCTGGGGATATATTCGACGATTCGTGTCTGCTTGAATATATAGCTGTAATTCCGTTTAAGGATGCGCTCGACAGCACGGGGACCGCCGACCTGTTTCATTACCCAGTTGGCGGCACTGTTGTTGCTGCGCTGGATCATCGCTTCCATTTTGGCGCGGCTTCTGGGTCCGTAGGCGATACGGCCCTGTTTAACCTGGTGGAAGAACGCAAGGCATATAAACGGTTTTATCATGCTTGCACCCTGGAGAGGAACATCTTCATTGATGTCGACGATCTTTTTGCCCGATGTGAAGTCGAAAACGGACCACGCGGTGCGTTCGTCGGAAGTAATGACGCCTCTTCGCCGGAGGTTTTTGATGTATTTTTCCAGCGCATCCTCAAGATTGTCGATTGTAAAATTGTTGCTGGTGTCCGTGCTGAACTGTTTGGGGCGAGACTTATGAAGAGTCTCCGGGTCGCCGACCACAAAACCACCGCGTCCATTGCTGAAACCTGCCAGGCTGTAGGCTACCATCGAGTCCTTCTCCCTGCTGAGGGTAGCCTCGAGCCCTGCTCCGGAGAGAAGTCGCGTATGTTTTGCGGCGATCTTTTTTGTGGAATCCAGATCACCCCGGCGCCGGTATATCAGTTCGTAGTTGCCGCCGGTATCACGCGTGACATAAAGCTCCTTAGCAACACCTTCGCCAAGATATGTGAATACCTTTTCGAAGTCTTCTTTCATTTGTTGCAGCTTTGTTCCGGATGAATATCTTATGTTGTAAATGTAATCGTATTTTGACTCCCTGATGGCGTAAGCGCCTTCGAAACCGCTTTTTTTCAATATTTCCGAGTGTGCGGCGGCGAGTTGTCTTGTGGAGGCTTCGTCGCCGTTGCGGTCATACACGAGACCGTATTTTGATTTATCGGTAACGATCCTCAATTCGCGCGAAACGTCCGGACCAAGCAGGCGACCGATCTCGATGGCCACGAGGCGAACTCTGTCGATGTCGGTGCTCCAGAAGTATGAAATATCATACTGTGCACCGGCAACGGCACGGGTTGACGCGGTATGGGATATGATCAGGAATAAAAGTATGAAAAAGAATGAACAGGTTGAAGAAGAAAATCGGCGGTGCATCCATAAAGGTGGCACAAATTTAAACACAAAGTATCTCCCAAAAGCATTTTCATTCTTCCCCTGTCGAAAAAGACCGCCGCAACGGTCCTGTCTACTAATAATATTTCCATATTGTTGTTGTCTAAACTTAATTTCCTGAATTGTCGGGATTTGTTTACAAAAAACATCTTTAAACGAGCACTTTTTTTTAAGCAGATTCGCTATATTGCTGAAAAGTGCGCAATCGTGGCCTATCACGCCGCAGTTATGTCAATTCGCTTGTTTTTCGGAGACAGACTGAATTTGTGCGTTTCAGATGATTATTAAGATTTCAGGGACATGACCGGAATGTTCTTCTCAGTATCTTATGACTGAAATGCTACACGGGATGGTAAAGAAATGATGAAAAGAGATCGGTAAAAACTGGAGCTTCCAGTTACAGACGTTTCCAATGTAGACCTTTTGAACGATGAAACTCTGTGTGCCGTGCTCAAACCGCATTTGTTTGGGCGCGAAAACGCGACCTTTTGGGTTCGGCTACGCCGGGTTATTTCTTGACGAACCCTTATGCGTGTATTGCGGGGATTTTCGGTCAGCCACTATTTAGCTGTATTTTGTCGAGTTCGTTGCGAGGGAGCCAGCCGTGGCCGACGGAAGGGAACTCGATTTTGAGCCAGCCGTTGCGCTCGCGCCGCACGACGACTTCCGCGCCTGCGTGAAGCACGAAGACTGTGGTGAATTCGTTTCCCGGCCCGGCGCGGACTTCGACGCGCTCGGCTGTGATGATCGCGTGCGGCGCCTGCTTGTTTTCATAAACAATATATCCTAGTGTGGCGCCGGCTGTTATTGAAAGCAGTAGTGCGATCGCGCCAGTGCGCCGGAGGAATTTCTTCAGGCCCGGTGCGTCCGTGAAGATCGCGATGCAGAATAGTATTATCGAAAAAACAAATAACGACGATGCGCATATCGTTATTTCGTTGGGGCTGAAGCGTTTGGCGTTCTCGATAAAACGGCCATGATAGGTGGGGACGATAGTCTTTTTCGCCTCGTCGATAGCGAGAGTGCGAGCGTAATCGATGTTCTCCTGGAGTTCGATGTCGCGGGGCATCAGCAGTTGCGCGCGCCGGTAGTTGAGGATGGCGCGGCCCAGATTGCCCGCACGGAAGTATGCGTTACCGAGGTTGTAATAAACGACTCCGCTGCGGATTCCGCGGCGGACGATAGATTCGTAGAGTTGCACTGCCGCGTCATAGTTATCCGCTTCGTATGCTTTGCCCGCAAGCGCGAAAACCGCTTTTGGGTTGTCCGGCAATTTTTGCTGTTCCGTGGCGAATTCAAGCGCCGACGTGCCGACAGTCGAGCCGGCAACCATCACGAAAATCAATAAGAGTATGTATTTCTTAACCGGCACGTTTCCATAGCCTTTCGACAGTATTTATGATTCCGGCGGCCTGCGAGTATGCGTTTTTCATTTCTTCGCGCGACACGTTGAATGTCGAGAAACGGGCTGTGTCGCAGGTGGTCAGGCATTCGCGTATCTTATCCGCCGGGGCTCCGTCGCCGAGTTTTTCCTCGAGTATCGACACGATATCGTCAATCACGAGCGAGCTTGAGGAGACATTGAGTTTGTCGGCGAAATATTCATATAAAGCAGCCGACAGCTCGGCAAAGAATTCCTTTTGTGTTTCAGTTTTCAACAGTTTCGCCGCTTTGCGAAGTAGTTTACCTGCGATACCTTTAGCGCGTGTGGCGCGAGCGCGAGCGACATCTTTTTTGAAACTTTCTTTTCGGTGTTTTGTCGCTGCGGCCGCGACGAGAACGAGCAGGGGAAGGAGGTGAAGCAGCCAGTAGAATTTATTTTTGTAAAGAAAGCCGCCGCTGTCGAGTTCGCCTTCGGGCGCGGGCTTGATGTGGTTGATCTCCCGCTTCAGGACGCGCACCGTGCCTTTGTCCACATGAACAGCTTCGGGCATAGCGGCTATGCCCGACACCTTCAGTTTCAACGGCCCGGAGGAAACGGTTTCATATTTTTTCGTTCGATAGTTGTAGAAAGAAAAACGTATGTCGGGTAGTTCATAGTCGCCCGGCGCGCGCGGGAGCAGGGCATATTCGAATATCCTTTCGCCGTGCACATAATTCTTTTCATGGAAAGTGTTCGATGTGCTTTTTGATTCGTATACGTCGATGTCGGGCGGCAGATTTATGTCGAGATCGGGGATCGAGTTGACGTTGCCCCTGCCGGAAATGCGCACGGTGAGGTTCACCGGTTCGTTGACTTTAACCTGCCCGGCGGCTAGTTTTGTTTTCATTTTGAAGTCGCCGACAGCGCCGTTGAAGTTATCCGGGCGGCCCTCGTCGGGGAAATCGCCGACTGTGATTGTTATCGGGTTCGACTTGATTAAGTAAGGCGACTGGAAGGGGCTGGTCTGCACCTTTACCTTTGCCTCGTCGATAATGAATTTTCCCGTGGTTGTGGGGAAGACAACCCATTTCCATTCGGTGACACCGTAGCGGCGACCGTCGACGATGACCTCGCGGTCATTTTTGGAATCTTCGAGTTCCTCCTTCCAGAAACCGCTGAGAGTCGGCATCTTCTCGAGTGACGCCGACGACACATTTATCCGGGAGTAGAAGCCGAAAGTCAAAGTGATAGGCTCATTTATCACGGCTTTGGTTTTGTCGACGGTAGTTTTAAAAAATATGTTGTCCTTGATGCCCTGGTCCCGTTCGTAAGGGTCGAGAGTTCTCGACATCCTGTGCGGGGCCTGCTGCCGGGGTTTTTTCTGACCCTGGATTACTTCGACTTCAACCCTGTTGCTCTTATAGGTCTTGCCGCCGTAGGTGAAAGATGCCTGTCCGATAGTGAATTTGCCGACGTTCTTCGGCACGAGTTGAAAGATGAGATTGAAGGATGACGATACGCGGCCGTTTATTATCTGCATGTTGCTCGACCTTGATGTGCCGACGATATCGAAGTTTTTGAAGTCGGGCGGCTGGGGCAACTGGTTCAGCCTGGCCGCACCCTCGACACTCAGCACATATTGCAGGGTTTCGTTTATCCCGATTCGGTTTCGGTTGACGCTTGCGGTGAATTGCAGGTTGTCCGCACGCGCGACAGCGCAACCGGCCGGCAGCACTATAGTAAGAAACGCGGCGAGTATATATATTGTTTTGATCCTGTTTTTCATAAACTTCCGCTTTATTATATTTAAAAGTTGTGTGCCTGTCCTCACCAGTCCTTTTCAGGTCGATAGTCGCCCATCGGATAGGGGACGGTCATCTTCTCGCGGTCCTTTTTCTCGCGGCTGTCCAGCGCCTGGAGAATCCTGTTGGCTTCGTCTTTGGACATCTCGCCGTTTTTTTTCTTTTCGCCTGCGGCGGCACCTTTTTTCTTATCATCTTTTTTCTTATCTTTGCCCGGCTCAGGCTGTGCTGCCGCTTTTTTCTTTTCAGCGTCTTTTTTCTTTTTGTCCGCTCCTTCGCCCTTTTCGCCGGTTTTTTTCTGCGCCGGCTTTTTCTGTGCCTGTTGCTTCTGTCCCTGTCCCTGTTTCGGGTTGTTGCATTTCTTGTTCTGGTCCTTCTTATCGTCGGGCAGCTTATTCTTTTCGAGCGGGTCTTTTTTTGCTGCTGCTTTTTTTGTTCTTCCTCCTGTTTCTGTAGCTTTTCTTTCAGTTTAGCGCGTGCGAGTTCGAGGTTGAATTTCGCTTCGACGTCTTTGGAATTTATCTCGAGTGCCTGTTTGTATTCGAGGATAGCCTCGTCGAGTTTATCCTGCCTGTAGTAAGCGTTACCGATGTTGTAGTGGGCATCGGCGACGATGCGGCGGTCGGACGAAGACAGCGCGGCCCTGTACTTCTCGACAGCTTTCTCCATGTTTTTCTGCTTGTAGAACACGTTGCCCATGTTGTGGCTGATCACAGCGGACTCGGGTTTGAGAAGTTCCGCGTCGTGGTATTGTTTGAGAGCCGAATCATAGTCGCCGGAAGCATATTCCGAGTTGCCTTTCTTTATGTGATACCAGTAGTCGTCGCGCAGGCGGTTGCAGCCCGATGTGAAAACGAAAGCGCACAGCGCCAGCGCGGCGAGGACAAATATCTTGAAAGTCTCAGGCTTCTTTTTCATCTGCAAACCTCCTTTGACCACCGTTGCCGCTGCTGCGTGTAGTGATAAGAGATTCGAGTAGCAGAAGCAACAGACCGAGTCCGATGAGCCACTGGAACCTGTCCTCGAAATGTGTGTACTTGCGGGTGGCGAGTTCCTTCTTTTCCATACTGGATATTTCCGAGTGTATCTTCTTGAGTTCGATCTCGCCCAGCGAAGCAGGGAAGTAGCGCCCGCCGGTTTTGAGCGCTATCTTCTCGAGCGTAACCTCGTCGAGTTTCGACAGGACGAGATTGCCGTCTTTATCCTTTTTCAGGCCGATTTTCTCGCCGTTTTCATCGTAGACCGGGATAGGTGTTCCCTGAGGCGAGCCGATGCCGATGGGGAAGATGCGCACGCCTTCTTTCGCTGCTTTTTCTGCGACATCAAGTGGTTTTCCGGCAAAGCCTTCGCCGTCGGTTATAAGGATAAGGGCTTTGAATTTCTTTTCGTGCTTATCGAACATCGATATGGATTTTGTGATCGCAGCGCCGAGGTTGGTGCCGGGTGTCGGCACAAGGTTCGTGTCAATGACATTAAGGAAAATGCGAACGGCATCGTAGTCGAGTGTGAGAGGACAGTGGATGTGTGCGGAGCCCGCGAAAGCGACGAGACCGACCCGGTCGTTGTCGAGGATATCGAGCATCGCGTCTATCTCGTGGACGGCTTTTTCGATGCGGCGGCCCTTTGATTTGCCCATCGCGTCTTCGGCGTTCATACTTGCCGAAGTGTCGATTGCGATAACGATGTCGATACCTTTTCTTTTGACGAGTTCCATCTTAGTGCCGACCTGCGGACGCGCCGCCGCAATGATAAAGGCTGCCATAGCGAGCAGGAACAGCACTGATTTCGTCACCTGCTTGCCGGGTGCGGCGGACGCGGCGAGTTTTTCGACGAGGCGCATGTCGCCGAACGCCGCAAGGTCGCGCCGCCTGCGCCTGAAACTCAGCCACACCAGCACAGCGGCGGCGGGCAGCAACGCCAGCAGGTACAGCATCTCCGGGCTTGCGAACTTTATCATGGCAGCGTCCTGAACCTTGTCATTCCCAGCACAAGCTCCAATGCCAGCAGCAGCAGGGCCGCCAGCAGCGGATACTGGAAATATTCCGTATAATTTATTTTCTGTTCCGTCTTTATTTTCGATTTTTCCATCGACGCAATATCTTCATAAATACGTGTCAGTTTTTTCTCGTCCGTCGCGCGGAAATAGCGGCCGCCGGTAATGCGGGCGATCTCGACAAGTGTGTCCTCGTCCGGCTCTTCGTACATCATTATCTCGCCGTTGGCATCGCGCGCGACGATGCGCCCCAGCACCGGATGATCGACATACATGGGCGCTCCGCCTTCCTTCCCCATACCGATCGTGTAGATTTTTATGCCGAATGTCGCCGCGATACGCGCCGCCGTTATCGGGTCGATCTCGCCCTTGTTGTTGCGCCCGTCGGTGAGCAGGATGATCACCTTGCTTTTCGCTTTCGATTTTTTCAGGCGGTTGACCGACGTTGCGATAGCCATGCCGATAGCGGTGCTTTTGCCGTCGAGCATGTCGAGTGTGGTGCGGTCGAGTATGTTGAGCAGCACGCTGTAGTCGAGCGTAAGCGGGCACTGCGTGTAAGCGTTCGAGGCATAGACGACGAGGCCGAGCCGGTTGTTGTTCGTATGCCCGATGAAATCGGAGATCACGTCTTTTGCCGCCTGGAACCTGTTTTTGGGACGGAAGTCCTCGGCCTTCATACTGCCGCTGGCGTCGAGCGCGAGGATGATGTCGATGCCTTCGGTGTATATCTTCTCTGTTTTGGATGTCGATTGCGGCCGCGCGAAAGCAACAATCAGCGCGGCGACCGCCAGCAGGCGCAGAACGATCAATATGTGCCTGTGGCGCACCGCGCCCGTCGCGGGGATGTCTTTGAACACACTGATGTCGCTGAACACGAGCGTGCCCCTGCGCCGCTCGCGCCACCTGTAAAGGAGCGCAAGCAGAGGCAGAAGCGCCAGGAGCGCGAGCAGTATTTTATACGCGAATTGCATCGGGTGCCTGCGTCTCCTTTGTGATTTCTATAATCGTTCGGGCGCGTTTCATATCGTCGGCGCACATCTCGCGACCGGGCCTGTATTTCGCGAATTTGACCATATCGGCGTCGCGGAGCAGCCCGCCGATGGGATCGCTGTGTTCCCGGTTGACATTTCGGTTCAGAAGATCGCTCATGATCTCGTCCGTCGTCCGCTCCATCGTAACGACCCCGTAGCGGCCATAGATATATTTCCGTATCACTTCCGAGACCGCGATATAATATTCCTTTATTCTGCCCTGCGAGGGCAGGTCCAGCGCCTCGATCCCGTCGAGTTCGCGAACGGCGATGATATGCGGCGGGACAACTTTTCTCGGCGGCGGCGGGCCCTCCGCTTTCAGCCGTCTTCGCCGCCTGACCAGCACGATCAGTGCCGCGATAAGCCCCGCGAAAAGAATGAATCCGGCGGCTCCGGCAACGATATATTTTGTAAACGACGGCTTCACCGCTATCGGGTCTTTTATATCCTGTATGTCTTTTGCGTCTTCGCTGCGGATGCTTTTGACATGTATCTTTATCTCTTTAGTCGCGAGCGTATCTTTTTCGTCTTCGCGTTTCCAGTAGGCGATAGAAAAGGGCGGAATAGTGAATTCGCCCGTGTCGTAGACCGAGATGACATAAACATTAACGATCTTGAGGCGGCCGTCATCGAGTTTGACCGGCCCCTCTTTGTGGAAGTCGCGAATCTCAAATTCGCCAAGATTCGTTCCTGGATTCATCAGCTCGATATGGTAGCCGTTTCCGTAAACCACTGAGATCGTATAGGTTATGGGATCACCGATTGTTATCGTGTCTTTGTCGACCTCGGCGTTGAGTGTGACAGGCTTTTGTCCCGCCTGCGCGAACGCAAGTGAAGAAGCGAACAGCAGCAGCAACAGCAACGCGGCTGTTCGAACAATGTGTGTTTTTGCAGATAATCTGATCATCATATAGCTCATTCGATTGTTATCCCCGCAGGAACGGTGGCGCGGCGGCTTTGTCCGGATATTATCAGTCGCTTCCGCCCGGAGGCAGGCTGTGCTGATCGAGGCCGGGCGGGGGCTCCCCGACGGATGCCCCGGCACCGGTCGCGTGTTCCGGCGCGCCTTTGATGTTCTCCATATAAATGTCCACACTCTCCGCCTTGAGGAGCCTTTGTATGTAATCCTGAGCCGCCTCCTGCTGCTGCTGCATGTAGAGTTTCGAGTAAATCTCACGGCGCACATCCTCGAACCGTTTCGGGTTGCCGTCCTCGTCTTTAAAATCGTCTTTGTTGGCTTCGTAATAGAGCCTGACTTTTTCCGGGTCGACACTGACCTTCGCGCCGATCTCCTCCTTGAAAATCTTCTGGGCGAGCAGGGTACGCCTGAAGTCCTCGAGGCGCAGAAGCGTGTCCTGATCCTTGCCGTAGCCTTTCCTTTCGGCGGCATTGGCCATGAGTTCGTTTGCGATTCTGCTCTGAAGGAACTGCGCCTTTTCGCGGACAGTCATCTTATCCGGGTCCATGTAGCTGCGTGAGATCATGCCGTCGAGTTCTTTGCCCGTTATCTTTCTGCCGCCGACCTGCGCCACGATATTCTCGTCGCCTGTGTCATGCGGCTTGTTGGAGATTATTCTGTCAAGTTCGCGTTTCGCATCTGTCGAGCGGCCCATCTTTTCGAGGCATTCGATGATTTTTTTATCTATTTTATCTCCCAGTTCGGTGTCCGGATCAATGTATTTCACCTTCATGTAACTCGCCATCGCGCTTTTGTAATCAAAGAGTTGCTCGCGGTACACATCGCCGAGCATGTAATAGACGTTGGCCCTGATTTTCGGATCGAGGTCCGGCGTGCGCAGGAAATCCTTATAAGCATCGACCGCTTCCTTGTACAGGCCCTTGTCGATCAGTTCGGCGGCATAATCTTTTAGCCATGGCTCGGTGTTCTTTTTCGCGCCGCCCGCGCAGCCGGAGAAAGCGAGCGAGAGAAAGACGATTATCGCTGCTGCTGCAACACCGTGTATTCTTTGCGTTATCCTGTTGTTATGTTTCATCCATTCACCTCTGCGAACCATCGCTCAGAACTTATTAGCGCGCGCACGGAAGAAACGCACGAGCGGGTCGATATATGACTTGTCGGTCGTCACCGGGATCGAGTCCAGGTCGATCTTGCGGAAAAGCCGGTCGCGGCTGCTGATGCGCCGTGCCGCGCGCTCCTCGAACTCTCTGCGGACACGCGCGCTGGAAGTGTCCACGAGAATCCGCTCGCCCGTTTCCGCGTCTTCGAGGTTCACGATACCGATATTCGGCATAGTCAATTCGCGTGGGTCGGTAAGTGTTATCGCTATCAAATCGTGTTTCTTATGAGCAACTTTGAGGGCTTTCTCATATTCGCCCGACATGTAATCGGACATGAGAAACGCGACGCATTTGCGCTTAACGACCTTACTTATGAACTCGAGGGCGCAGTTTATGTCCGTCTCTGTCGCGGTCGGCTTGAAAGAGAGAATCTCACGGATGACACGAAGCACATGCTTGCGTCCTTTTTTAGGAGGAATATATTTCTCGATATTATCGGTGAACATCACGAGCCCGACGCGGTCGTTGTTTTTTATGGCCGAGAAAGCCAGCACCGCGCACAACTCGGCTGCGATTTCGTTTTTGTACTGGCTTACGGTGCCGAAATGCCCAGAACCGCTGACATCCACAAGCAGCATGATCGTCAACTCGCGTTCCTCGTTGAATATCTTTATGTGCGGTTCGCCCGTGCGCGCGGTGACATTCCAGTCGATGGTGCGTATGTCGTCGCCGATAGTGTATTCGCGGACTTCGGCGAACTCGATGCCGCGCCCCTTGAACACACTGTGATACTCACCCGAGAACACACTGTTGACGAGGTTCCTGGTGTATATCTCGATGCGCCTGACTTTTTTCAGCAGTTCCGTCGATATCATGGCACTTCGATTCTGTCCAGTATCTTTTTGATGACTTCGTCCGAAGTCATGTCTTCCGCTTCGGCCTCGTAGCTGACGATGACGCGGTGGCGCATCACATCCGGGCATATAGAGCGAACATCTTCGGGCGTCACGAACCCGCGGCGGCGCAGGAAGGCGTGAGCGCGGGCGGCCCGCGCGAGATTGATGGAAGCGCGCGGCGAAGCGCCGTACTCGATCATGTCCGCCAGCCCCTCCAGTTTATATTCCTCCGGGTTCCGCGTGGCCATAACTATGTCGATGATATAGTTTTCGACCTTTTCGTCCATATAGACCTGCTCGACGAGGCCGCGAGCGCGGATTATGTCCGCCGGAGTGACGACCTTCGCGACCTCCGCCGGTCTGCCGCGCGCCATGCGCCGCATGATGTCCACCTCTTCGCGGCGGCTGGGGTAGCTGATGAGTATCTTGAGCATGAAGCGGTCCACCTGGGCCTCTGGAAGCGGGTAGGTGCCTTCCTGCTCGATGGGATTCTGCGTGGCGAGCACAAGGAAAGGATCGTCCAGCGGGAACGTCTCGTCGCCGATAGTGATCTGCCGATCCTGCATCGCCTCGAGCAGCGCACTCTGCACTTTTGCCGGCGCGCGGTTTATCTCGTCGGCCAGTATCAGGTTCGAGAAGATCGGCCCCTTCTTCGTGGTGAACTCACCGGTCTTCTGACTGAATATAAGTGTGCCCAGCAGGTCGGCCGGCAACAGGTCGGGAGTGAACTGTATGCGCTGGAACTTCGTGTCGATCACATCCGCCAGCGTGCTGACAGTCATAGTCTTGGCAAGTCCCGGCACGCCCTCGAGCAGCACATGACCGTTGCCCAGCAGCCCGATGAGCAGTCGCTCTATCATCTGCTTCTGGCCGACAAGCCGTTTGCCCACCTCCGCCATGATGCTCTCGACAAACGCGCTCTCGCGGTTTATTATCTCGTTGAGTTCCCTGATATCCTGTGATCCTTCCATTGGTCGCTCCCCTTTCACGGGCGACGTACGCATGTGTTTACATTCAATACGCGCCGTCCGGAACATAACATTGAATTCTTACAACAGTTCCCGCAAAAATCCATATTCGACATAAATCAGGCATTTACAGACCTTAATAATTTTGAGACAGACATATTCCGGATATGTTCCATCTTTTTTCGGGCACGAGAGCCTTTACAGAGCCGTATGCGGCGTAATTCGCATCGGCGGCGCGGGACGGCAAAAAACAGAATAAGAAATATCTTGACTTGTTGTAGTCGAGATACATAGAATGTCAAGTCCTGAAATAATGCGGACGGGACGACCCCCGACCGCTTAAAAAGACGGGAGCTTCATGATGTCGGGAAAGTTTAAAGAAGGCGATCTGGTATGGAACAAAGACGGGGGTATCGGCAGAGTGGAACTCTGCGACGACAAGGAAATCCTCGTAGTATTCGACAACGGCACGGATGAGATATACCCGGTCGGCGATAAAAAAACGCCGCCGCTGTTGAAGTTGGACCCCGCCGGTTTCTGGCTCAGAAAACGTGAGCATAAAGAAGAATTCTCGCAGGCAATAAAGGAAAATCCGTTGGAGGCCGCTCTGGCATTCGAGAAAGACGGCCTCGTCAGATTCTCTCTGTCCGAGATGAAAAATGAATTTATTCCTGACCTTATATCTCCGGAGGAATGGGATGAATGGCAGAAAAACACGCTGGAAATACTCAAGGAGGACCCCCGATTCGAAGTGCATAAAAACAAAAAAATCGAATACAAAGGCGATCTGACGGCGCTTGCAGACGACCTGCTGTTGAAATTCCGCAAAGCGCGTTCGCTTAAAGAAAAACAACGTATAGGCCGGGAAATGAAAAAACTCGAGGCAAAAGGTGTACTGGTAGATGAAGTCAAGGAATCCGCCCTGTCATTCTTCACCGGAACAGCTTTGAGCAGAATGAACAACATGGGCATCCGCCTCGAAGCTCTCTTTTTCCTCCCGGAACTGGATCAGGAAGAGTTCGAGTGCATCAAGGAACAACTCTTTGACGAGATAGAGTCGATGGACTCGGAAAGCGCCGCCGAGGCCCTGGCAAACACATCCGACGCTACCGTCCGCGCGAAACTGCTCGAACTCTTCAAGGAACGCAAACCCGACGAGTTTATTCATATCTGCACCCAGATGTGCAAGCGCTTCAAAAAACAGCAGCGCGACTGGACGCTCGACACGCTTCTCGCTCATGAAGACAAAGAACCGATCATGACAATTCTCGATACTACAATGGCCAACATAATGACCAACCTCCAACCGTTTGTGTGGCTCTCGCGAAAAGCCATACTCGCCCCTGAAGGCATCTAAAGAATCGGGCGGAACGTCAAGCATATTCTCCAGGAAACCTTCCGCATCCTGAACAATATCCACACGACTTCCGCTTTCTCCGTGCGCCCACAGGACGACATCAGCGTGTCCAAAGAAGAAGACGAACTCCAGAAACTTATGAAAAACCAGAAGAAAATCTTTGCCTCGCTGAAAAAACGTTCTCCCGATATCGCCGCACTCTTCGCTGCGATGTACCGCGACAGCAACGCCATCGAACTTTCCTACCGTGAAGACTTCATCGACAAGTTCAAGGAAATGTTCAAAGACATCGAACTCGAGGAAGAAGCCCCGCACATCGAGGAAGACGACGGTATTATCTTAACTCGGGCCACGTTCGATAAATATCAGGCCGAACTCAAGGAGATCGTCGACACCGGGCTCAACGAAGCGACAAAAGCAATCGTCACAGCTCGCGAATTCGGTGACATCTCGGAAAACGCCGAACTCGACATCGCTCAGGAATACCAGAGAAAAGTCATAGCTCGCAAGGCTGAACTCGAAAAGATTATCTCCACATGTAAAGTCATCGGCGAAGATTGAACGTCGGACAGCTACCATGTTTTTGAGCATAAGCACTGGTCTTTACACTGAAAAATCCAAGTACTATGTTATTATGTGATTTGATAATGGAATTATTATGTTATAATATGACCTTGGTGCGTGTGCCCCGTCTGCGCCGGTTGTTTGTTCTGAGAAAATTCTCTCATGAATGTGGAGCGGACAGAAAGCTGAGTATATGTGGATTTGATGGGCTTCATCTGAATGTGAGAAAACAAAACGTAAAACATTGCTGGGAGGGAATATATGCAAGAGAGATTAGAAAAGGTGCTGGGAGAGTACGGGAGGTCGCCTGCCGATCTGATACCGATTCTTCAGCACGTGCAGGATGAATTCGGCTACCTGCCGCAGGAGACGATGGACGGCATCGCCGCCCATGCAGGGGTGCCGAAAAGCAAAGTATATGGAGTAGCGACATTTTATACGATGTTCCGCTTCGAGCCGCTGGGCAGGAACCATGTCTGCGTGTGCCGCGGGACAGCGTGCCATGTCAGGGGTGCGGACCAGATACTGGAACATGTGCAGAGGCATCTCGGCATCGAAGAAGGCGAGACGACCGAGGACGGCGAATTTTCGCTCGAAACCGTCGCCTGCATCGGTTGTTGCGCGCTCGCGCCCGTGATGACCGTCAACCAGGAAGTTCACGGCCGCCTCAAACCAAAGACTGCAACCAGAACACTTAAAAAGTATGCAACCGCTGATAAGGAGGAAGGACAATGACACAGGATAACAGTTCACGCACAGTTCTCGTATGCCAGGGGACAGGCTGCGTTTCCTCCGGCGCGGTACCGATTTATGATGCCCTGGAGGCGGAGATAAAAGCGGCGGGTCTCGACATTCGGATGAAGATTACCGGCTGTCATGGTTTCTGCCAGCAGGGCCCCATTGTCATCGTCGAACCCGACGGCATTTTCTATTCGGCGGTCAAGGAAAAAGACGTGCCGGAAATTGTCGAGTCGCACCTCAAGAACAACACTCCGGTGGAAAGACTATTCTATAAAGACCCGGTTTCGGGCGATCCGGTCGGTGAATACAGGACTATTCAATTCTACGCGAACCAGGAGCGTATCGTCCTGCGAAACTGTGGGCACATCAACCCGGAGGTCATCCAGGATTCGCTGGATGCGGGTATTTATGACGGAATGAAAAAAGCGCTTGCTGAGATGCAGCCTGCGGAAGTTATTGAAGCAGTGAAACGGGCCGGTCTCAGAGGCAGGGGCGGAGCGGGTTTCCCGACAGCGGTCAAGTGGGGATTCTGCGCGGCGCAGAAAACGGACCAGAAGTACATGATATGCAACGCCGACGAGGGCGACCCCGGCGCGTTCATGGACAGGTCGATCCTCGAGGCAACACCCCACCAGGTGATCGAAGGCCTCGTGATCGCGGGCTATGCCATCGGTGCCACAAAGGGCTTCATTTATGCCCGTGCCGAATATCCGCTGGCGATCAAACGGCTGGAAATCGCCATCAAGCAGGCTGAAGAGATGAACCTGCTCGGCAAAAACATACAGGGCAGCGGATTCGATTTCGAGTTGGAAGTTTTCCGGGGCGCGGGCGCGTTCGTCTGCGGCGAGGAGACTGCGCTCATAGGCTCCATCGAAGGCGGCAGAGGTATGCCGCGCTCGCGACCGCCTTTCCCTGCCGTGCAGGGGCTCTGGGGCAAACCCACTATCATAAATAATGTTAAAAGCCTTTCATATCTCGGCGACATAATCACACGCGGGCCGGACTGGTTCCACAGCATCGGCACGGAAGACAGCCCCGGCACAGCGGTGTTCGCGCTCACGGGCAAGGTCGCCAACTGCGGTCTCATCGAAGTACCGATGGGCACGACGCTCAGAAAGATTATCTTCGATATCGGCGGCGGGATCATCGGCGGCAAGAAGTTCAAAGCGGTCCAGACCGGCGGCCCGTCGGGCGGTTGTCTCCCGGAGGAATTCCTCGACACTCCCGTCGACTTCGCCACGCTTGCGAAAGCCGGCTCCATCATGGGGTCCGGCGGCATGGTCGTCGTGGACGAGGAAACCTGCATGGTGGACATGGCCCGCTTCTTCCTTAATTTCACACAATACGAATCCTGCGGGAAGTGCGTGCCGTGCCGCATGGGCACGAGACAGATGCAGAAACTCCTCGAGAAAATCTGCGCCGGTGAAGGTGAACCGGAGGACATCACCACTCTGGAGGAACTGGCCGTATCCATCAAGGAAGGTTCGCTCTGCGGGCTCGGCCAGACTGCTCCGAACCCCGTGCTCACCACTCTGCGCTACTTCCGCCACGAGTACGAAGCACACGTCAACGAAAAACGCTGTCCCGCGCTCAGTTGCAAAGCGCTGCTCGAATATGAGATCGACCAGGAAGCCTGCAAGCTCTGCGGCACCTGCAAGCGCAACTGCCCCGCGGACGCCATCACCGGCAATAAGAAAAAGGAAATTCCGTTCGAGATACATAAAGACAAGTGCATCCAGTGCGGCATGTGCTACACGTCCTGCCCGTTCGACGCGATAGTGAAACTGTCGCCGGGTATAAAGAAGGAAGAGCCCGAACCGGTGGCCGCCGGCTGATAACGCTATCTCGAAATCAATAGTTATAAAATAAGATCAGATATGTCTGGAGAGTGACAAGATGGAAAAAATAACCGTCACACTGAACGGTAAAAAAGTTAAAGCTGAAAAAGGAATGACCATACTGGAAATTGCCGAGCAGCAGGGGATCAGGCTCCCGACGCTGTGCCACAGCGAAGTGCTCGAACCGACGGCGGCATGCCGCATGTGCGTCGTCGAGGTGGAAGGCGCGCGCGCGCTGGTACCGGCCTGCGTCAATCAGGCGGGCGACGGCATGAAGATCAAAACCCACAGCGACAAGGTGGTCCGCGCAAGACGCGTGTTCCTCGAACTGCTCTGGTCCGCACACCCCAACGATTGCACCGTATGCGAGAAAAGCGGCGCGTGCGATCTCCAGGAATACAGCTACGAGTACGGTGTCGATGTCAGTAAGTACCAGGACAAATACCAGTACACTGTCGACGGCTCGAACCCGTACTATGTGCGCGACTACAACAAGTGCATCCTCTGCGGCAAGTGCATCAGAGCCTGCGACGAGATACAGGGCAACAACGTGCTGGACTTCGCCAACCGCGGCTTCGACGCGATGGTGTCCACACCCTTCAAACTGCCGCTCGAGGAAAGCAACTGCGTGTTCTGCGGCAACTGCGTCGCGCTCTGCCCCACCGGTGCCCTCATGGAAAAGGAACGCTACGGCAAGGGCCGCGAATGGGAGTTCGAACGCACCCACACCACCTGCCCCTACTGCGGCTGCGGCTGCACTTTCGACCTCTGCGTGAAAGACAATAAAATCGTCAAGGCCGACTCGACCGACTTCAAAAACAATCCCGTCAACAAAACCGCGCTCTGTGTCAAGGGCCGTTTCGGACTCGGATTCGTCCACTCCGAAGACAGGCTCGACTATCCGCTTATGCTGAAGGTGCCCAGAGAAGAACGCACATACACGCTCAAGGATTATAAAAAGGTCTCATGGAAGAAAGCGCTCGACTACGTTGCCGAGCGGCTCTCGCAGATCAAGTCCGAGCACGGCCCCGGCGCGCTGGGCGGTTTCTCTTCGGCCAGGACGACCAACGAAGAAAACTATGTGTTCCAGAAATTCGTGCGCGCCGTGCTCGGCACAAACAATGTCGACCACTGCGCCCGCCTCTGCCACTCTTCCACCGTCGCGGGCCTCGCCAAAGCTTTCGGCTCAGGCGCTATGACAAACTCGATCGGCGAGCTTAAAGACTGCGACTGCATCCTCGTCACAGGCAGCAACACCACTGCAACACACCCGATAATATCGCTCGAAATAAAGAAAGCCGTTCGTAACAACAACTGCAAACTCATCGTTGTCGAACCCCGCAACATCGACCTGTGCGCCATCTCGACACTCGCCCTCCACCAGAGGCCCGGCACAGACGTAGCGTGGCTCAACGGCATGATGAACGTCATCATTGCCGAGGGACTCCAGAACCAGGAATTCATCGACGAGCGTTGCGAAGGCTACGAGGAACTCAAAAAGACTGTCGCCGCCTACACACCCGAAAAGGTCGAAGAAATCACCGGCATACCTGCCGATAGCCTGCGCGAAGCGGCGCGCATATACGCCACTTCCGAGAAGTCTTCACTCATCTACTCGATGGGCATCACGCAGCACACCAGCGGCACGGACAACGTGCTCTCGACCGCCAACCTCGCCATGCTCTGCGGCCAGATAGGCCGTCCCAGTACAGGCGTGAACCCGCTGCGCGGCCAGAACAACGTCCAGGGCGCCTGCGACCTCGGTGCACTGCCCAACGTATACTCCGGCTACCAGCCCGTCACAAACCCGGACATCCAGAAGAAATTCGAGGAAGCCTGGGGTGTGCCGCTCGACCCGAATATCGGTCTGACCGTCACGCTGATGATCGAAGCGGCGAGCGAGGGAAAACTCAAGGGACTGTACATCATGGGCGAAAATCCGATGGTCACCGACCCGGACCTCAACCACGCCGAAGAAGCCCTCAAAAAACTCGACTTCCTTGTCGTTCAGGACATATTCCCGACGGAAACGGCAGTACTGGCCGACGTCATACTGCCCGGCGTGAGCTTCGCCGAAAAAACCGGCACATTCACCAACACCGAACGCCGTGTGCAACTCGTGCGACAGGCGATCGAGCCCGAAGGACAGAGGAAGCAGGACTACGCTATTATATGCGAAGTCGCCAAACGCATGGGCTACAAAATGCGCTACTCCAGCCAGGAAGCCATCATGAGAGAAATCGCCGCACTGACCCCCAGCTACGGCGGCATCACATACAAACGCATCGCAGAAACGGGCGGCCTCGCATGGCCGTGTCCGGACAAAAAACACCCCGGCACCCCTTATCTGCACAAAGACAAGTTCGCACGCGGCAAGGGCCTGTTCTCGGCAGTCGACTATCGCGACCCGGCTGAAATGACCGACGACGAATACCCCGTCATCCTCACCACCGGTCGCATACTCGAACACTACCACTCGGGCAGCATGAGCCGCCGCTCCCGGCCGCTCGACGAGCATGTGCCTTCGGGCTGGGTCGAGATCAGCCCGAAACTCGCCGCCGAACTCGGTGTCGCCGACGGCGAAATGGTCAATGTCGCATCGCGGCGCGGTGCCATCACTACAAAGGCGCGCGTAACGGACAAAGTCATCAACAATATCGTCTTTATCCCGTTCCACTTCGCCGAAGCCGCCGCCAACAGGCTCACAAACGGCGCGCTCGACCCGGTCGCCAGGATACCGGAATACAAAGTCTGCGCCGTCAAAATCTCAAAAAACGGCGGGTGACGGTATTTTGTATTGATTGATAAGCAGGACGTTCGGCAGTAAGAAATCAGGTGCAGGGTGGGACCGGCGTTTCCCCGCCAGAACATAATGGAAACAACAAAAGAGGGCTCCCCCAAAAGAGCCCTCTTTTTTCATGTGCCACGAACAACTTTATGGTGAACGCGGAGTGTATGATCATTCTGTTATCCGGGAAGCGAAAAACATCTTTATCGAATTATTGGTGAACTGCTCGACCGGGGCCAGATCGTCGGTGAAATATGGCCCTTCACCCCCGTATGTTCGGAAAACATAGTTCCCGAGTTGCAACAACTGCCTCGTATAGCTGTTGGTTTCACTTCTCCGGTTCGCCGACACTTGATCGAGTGTGACAGCTTTTTTCGTGGCATACAGAAGTGTGTTTATTTTCCTGTTGAACATCTGGATGTAAACAGTCGGGAAAACCTGCCTGAGGGTATTCGCGCAACGCTCCGGGAGCGACCATTCTTTCGCCGAGCGCCACGCCACATTCATCGCCACCACGCCGCCGGGCGTGAGCCGGTCACTCACGATCTCGAAAAACTCGACGGTTGCCATGTGGAAAGGGATGTACTCCTGCGTGTAAACATCGACAATTATCAGGTCGAACTTTTCAGCAGTGTTCCTGAGAAAAGTGCGACCGTCGGATATAAAGATTTCATCAATCATCGCGTCCAGGTCGAGGCCCATGTATTGCTCGCTGAGTTCGATAAGCCCGGGGTCGATCTCGACTCCGACAATGCGAGCGTCGGGGAAAGCGTGCCGCAGCACCCGCGCGGCCGTGCCTCCGGCCAGTCCGAGTATACAGATATTTCGCGGAAAATGCTCGTCGCCGCTGAGAGTTTCGGACAGCGGAAAGTAGTCTCTGTATGAGCCTGATCTGATCGTGTTTTTCCTGTACCTTGAATAAGAGAGCCAGCCCTGGTTTACGAGCATAGTGACGAAATCGTCATGTTCAGTAATCTGGACATAGTTGTATGGGGTCTCACGCTCGGCCAGCCGAACGTGTCCGGGCGGCGGCTGTCTCAAAGGGAGACGACTGCTGAACATGAACGTAGGCGCGAACAATAACAGGACGACCGCCTGCGCCGGGCGCGCAAGCCCGACAACCGCAATCGCTGCCGGCGCAAGTGAGAAAACGAGAAATGTCATTCTCGTTCCGAGGTAAGGAATAGTGACAAGTGTTGAAACGAAAATGCCGACGATGCAGCCGAGCGTGGAAAGCGCGTTGAGTATACCGACAATCCTGCCGGCGTCGTCGGTATCGCCTGTCAGAATGCCCGTCGAGATCGGAAGCAGGCAGCCCAGAAGCACCAGCGGCACCGCCAGCGCCGCCATTGTCGAAGCGAGTATGCCCGGCAGCATCTGTCCGCCCGAACCGGCAAATGTCGATGTCGCGCGCATAACCGGCAATGCCGCAAAAGGCGCGACCGCGCCGAATATCGAGGCGGTCAGGAGCAGGGCGAAAAGTCTCTTCGCACCCGCGCCCGACCTGCTCATGCGGCCACCTGTATAGTTGCCGACCGACAGGAAAAAAAGCAGCGCGCCTATCAGCCCCGCCCACACATACAGCGATGTGCCGTAATACGGTGCGAACAGTCGCGATGCCGCAAGCTCGAACGCCATCACAGCCGTTCCGCCGAAAAACACCGCAAGATATACAAGAATGTTATTGCTCGTTTTCATATTATCACTAACCCGCATTTCTCACAAAGAAATCCGGAAAACCGTAAGAACTCCCATTCTACTGCGTTGCGGCAGCGATTCGGGATCGGTCACATACCGGCATTTTGCGCAATAGACCGGCTGGCCGGCTGCTCCCTCGCAACTCACTTGCCGCGCCTTGTATTATTACAGGCATTCTTACGGTTTTTCACTCGCTGACACAACCTCCTGGCCATTATTCATCTTTCCCGGGCAACAATCCGAAAGATTTCGCGTGGAAGGCGAACACCACGCCAAGCCGGGATCGCCAGTAGCGGCCTGTGTGCATACCTTTCCCGTTGTTTTCGCGTGCAGGGATTATGTGGTTCGCCGGTTCCGATGTCAGGCCCTTTTTTTCGATGCCCCGCTGGAACTTGCGGAATGTCCTGAAATTGTACATCCCGGAGAAAAAGTCTGCGGAACCGGCATCATAGTATATGTGGACACTGTTCGTTTTCAGGTTTTTCAGCCTGTAATACGGATCGTTTCGCTTGAGATATTTTACATTTATTCCCGGGTTTTCAGCATCCGGGTTGTCGGAAAACACGCTTCTGATCTCGGGCGTTGTTTTGTCCAGTCCCTGTCCGAGCGGATCGTTCAACAGGTCTGAAAGAGTAAAAACCGCGCTCAGTGAAGTGACGGAACAGAAGACATCAGGGTGCCCGAGAAGAATGTTCATCGAGCCGATACCGCCCATCGAAAATCCGCCTATTCCCCTGTATTTTGAACTGTCTATCGTCCTGTATGTCGAGTCTATATGGTCGACGAGATCACGATAAATGTATGTTTCATATTGTCCTGTAGCGCCTTTGCGTATGCCGTTGACGAATTCGGGGCCGTCGAGGGGCGGCCAGGTTTTCTTCCCGTCCAGCCGGTTCACATAGAAGCTTGAATCGCCGTCCGGCATCACTATGATCATCGGCGGGAGCGGCAGGGGACACACCGGGTATTCATCTCTCATGTCATCTGCGATAGCCTCGGGAAACTCGACATCGTTTCCTGCGAGGCACGCGAGAAGTGCCCCATAATCCTGTGTTGTGAAAAGGCAGTCGGCCACCTCCGGCACCTGCTCCTGGGCGATCCAGTGATGTTGCTCCTCTCGGGCCATGGCATCCTTGAGATCGGGGTTGTTGCGCGCAAAATCGTATCCGTGCAACAGGTAGACAGATGGATATTCGGAATCTGTTTTCTCCTCATATCCCGGCGGCAGATAGATGTAATAATCTTTTTCCGCACCCAGGGCTTCCGCATAAAAACTCGCCGCTTTTACGTTCGGATGTGTCTTCGCAAATGAAGATATTGCCGTGGATACTGTAAGAAACAAGACCATCGAAACGCAAACCGCGCTAATGAGATGAATTCTGTTCTTAAAAAAGCTCATGCGCCACCTCGCTATGTGATCATTATAGCCACTTGCAAATAGCTCATTTAATATATTATCTTAACTTGTGCATTTTTGAAACATGCGCGGAATTTCCTTGGAACACGCTCCGGAATTAAATGGCAAATTCCAGTCATGTCCCCGAAATTCTTACAAAATATCTGAATGCGCACAAGTATTATGACAAAACGCCGTTTTTTCTTGCAGGATGCAAGTTTTTATCGCCGACAAACGGAAAAACGGGTTCGAAAGTTGTAAAAACTTATATAATACAACATTTTGTATAACTATAATTACGCAAAGTTGCGCGAAATGTTTTTTTACCCTACTACTAAAGTTTAACGCAGGATGGCCGATAATTATTAATGATTGACATGGTTGCTGTTAGCCACAGCAACTCCTCCTGATAAGAGCCACCAGAAGCAGGTGGCTTTTTTTTTGGCTTTTTCCTGATAGAGAGAGACCGTGTGATACAGCAAAAGCGACGGGATTCAGGACGGTTTCGTCAGAAACGGCAGGCTTCTATTGCCCCCGGCTTTGGCCGTATGTATCTATTCGGCGGATTTCCGTTTTGCGGATTTTCTCTTTTCGAGCAGTTCGAGCATTACATCCGCATTGTCCGTTTGAATCACGTCCACTTTCATCTTCAGCGCTTTCCTTAAACCGGTCTTATTATCGAACGGGCCGAGAATATCCATAAAGACCTTTATTCCGTGCTTGTGCGCTTCATCCACGAGTTTCTTTGTGGATGCGACGAGAATCGAAGTTTCGACCGCTTTCAATTTGACAGTCGTCAGAAACAATTTTATCTGCTGCGCATTCTCCACATGGGGCATCACAATGATATTCGGGTTGAGTTTTTCCATCCGAACGGCTTCGCCTATGTCGCCGTACAGGACAACGGAATCGACCATGCCGCATTTTTAGACTATCGCGACGAGTTTCTCAAGTGAGCCGACCTTGAAATCGAGATACCCCTTTATGTGGCCTTTCATGATCAGCAGGGCTTCCTCGAGTGTCGGGACCCGTGTTCCCTTGAACTCTTCAGAAAACTTAACGCCGGCATCCAGTTTTTTCATCTCATCGAGGGTGAACCCGGCGACCGGACCGGTTCCATCCGTTGTGGCGTCGACAGTTGAATCGTGCATGAGCACCATTACGCCGTCCGAAGTCTCGCGGATGTCGAACTCCACATAATCGAGTCCCATGTCGATTGCTTTCCTGATAGCCGGTATCGTATTTTCCGGTGCGAATTTCTTCATCCCGCGGTGGGCCGTGATCTCAAGAGGCCGGGCGGCGGCGAGATCGGGCTGAAAAAACGCCACCTGAAATATTACAAGAATCAATACGAAAATATGTTGTTTTCTAATCATAGATATTCTTCACCGTCCTTTCAGGGTTATATATCTCTGTGGCCATACCAACACAGGCATATTCCAACCGTCTCGAATCGGGGCCGCCGTTGTGAATGTCTTCACTATAACACAATTTTGTTATCGGCTCTACGTCAATCGCAATCTCCGGAATCACAAACTGCATGGAGCACTTTTTATATGCCTCGAAAAATGGTACGATTATATGTAACCGGGCTGTGATTTTCATCGTTACGGCGCTCTGCCGCGGAGCATACCGGCTGAATCGAATAATGACGGACAAGAACCATAATACAGGAACTTTATCGCAGTGGCTGACTCCTGCCGCCACGATATTCTTTTTCATCGGTTTCTGCCTTCTGATCCTCAATTACAACAAAACGGACCCTGCCGAGATAGCGCTGCGGGAAGGCACCCTCGCTAAAAAGAATACAACAATTGCAGGCCGGCATATCCGAAACGACATCGAGCCCGACCCCGAAAACTGGGACTACTGGAAAGAGCTGTTGCCGAAAAGGGCTGAAGCGGACACGCTGATTGTCTGGATCGGCAACTCGCACCTGCACGCTATAAACGGTATGAAGAAAGACGACCAGGTCTCTTCCTATTATCTGCAAGTTATCCTCAACGGCACGCGATGGCCCGGCGAAGCGCCCTGCTTCGGGCTCAGCTACCCTAACCTCAACTTCGTCGAGCAGTTCCTGCTTTCGCTCTGGCTCATGGAAGCGCCGGACCTGCCGCAAAACCTGATTCTCGTGAACGGATACCGATACCACGAGACGCGCAACAAAGGGGTTCGCTCCGAGCTGAGGCCGATTCTCGACGATCCGGTTATCAAGGATTGGATAGAACGACACAAAGGGCTGGAAGCTCGTTTCCCCGACGCTTTTCGTGATCTCCGCGACGAAACGGCGCAGGAAATCGCCGCCGAACATTCGGGAAACGACATCGAAACTTTCCTGCAAAAAAATATATGGGGGCGTATCCCGATACTGCGCTCGCGCGACGATATAAACGCGAATCTGCGGCTGCTGCTGGCGCGTCTACGCAAATCCGTCTTCCGCATAAACACGAGTTCGAAGCGTGGTGTGCTGCTGGGTCGTTATACGACAAGTATGGACTTCATGGGCATGACAGCTTACGCGGCGCGTGAGACCGGCACGCGGATGCTTATGTATAATGTGCCGCTGCGGCCCGGTGTCGAGAGCCCGTTTCCTGAAAAAGAATACGCGGAGTACATGGCCGAGATGAAGAAGATAGCCGATAAAAACGGAAAAAACGTAGTCTACAGGGATTACGGCCCGGTGATCCCGCAGGCCGACTGGGGCACTTTCTATACCTCAGGCCAGCCGGACTACTCGCACTTCAAGGCAAGCGGGCACAGGATTCTCGCCGAAGTCGTGGCAGGTGATCTCAAGAAACTGGGCTTTCTCGAAAAGGACAGTAAGCGATAAATGCAGTTTCAGAGTCTGACATATCTTGTTTTTCTCACTGCCGTATTCGGCCTGTTCTGGCTGCTGCCGCGGCGGGCGCGCAAAATGCTCCTGCTTGTCGCC
>JAJRTR010000177.1 GCA_024278215.1 bacterium | reverse complement strand
TGGGGCCTCTCTTTCTTTTTCTCTCCAGTTATCGTCCTGAATGCGATAAACTCGCCTTTCTATCCTTTCTACACTACATGTTGTGGTCACCCACTTGATTCCCGGATGCCCCAAATATGTGGACTTTCTTGTCATCAAGATTGACAGATTCAATCCACTTTCATAGACTTGAGTTTGTTTTCATTGTCATAGATTGTGTTTCTTCATTTTAAAGTGAGGTAATTATGAGTGCTGAAGAACGATGGGTCAGTGTTGAAGAAGTAGCCTCTCATCTTGGTGTTGCCAAGGATTCCATATACAGATGGGTAGAGAGACGTGGACTTCCAACACACCGTGTTGGGCGACTTTTGCGATTCAGACTTTCTGAAATCGATGAATGGGTGGAAAAAGGTGGCGGAGAAGAAACATAGGTTTCTGGGAAAGGTGAAAAGAAAATATCACAAAAGAGGAAATCAACGAGATGAGCACATCCTATCATGCTCGATATTTTGCGTATGAACTAACAAGACGGGGTGGCGAAGGCGTCGAACGTATTTCCCGTTCCCTTTTTGATGCATGCGTCGACCTCAATCCTCACCAGATTGAAGCTGCTCTATTCGCTCTCCGTTCACCTATCTCAAAGGGAGCACTGCTCGCAGATGAAGTCGGCCTTGGAAAAACAATTGAAGCGGGTTTGATTCTTTGTCAGTTTTGGGCCGAGCAACGCCGTCGGCTCATGGTTATCTGCCCCGCCTCTTTACGAAAACAATGGAGCTTGGAGTTACAAGAAAAGTTCAATTTGCCGACGTTTATTCTCGATGCAAAATCATATCGGCAGGCACAGGCAGGCGGGAATCAAAATCCCTTTGAGTCAGATGCAGTTGTAATCACCTCTGTAAACTTTGCCAGCAACAAAAGAGAGGAAGTCCGAATTCCTAACTGGGACCTTGTTGTCATTGATGAAGCTCACAAGTTGCGAAATGCTTATAAACCCAATAATGTTATGGGGCAGAACATACGATGGGCGCTTGAAGATACCCGGAAGATACTCCTTACCGCAACTCCTCTTCAGAATTCACTGTTGGAACTCTACGGCCTTTCATCAATCATTGATGAGAATATGTTCGGAGACTTAATCTCTTTCCGCTCTCAGTACACGGGAGCAACTGCTGACCTTAATTCTCTTGGCAATCGTATTCGTTCATTCTGCGTTCGTACCCTGAGAAAGCAAGTTATCGAATATATCAAGTACACAGAACGTCGTACAATAACTCGCCCCTTTTCTCCAACGGAACAAGAGCACAAATTATACGAAGCGATTTCGACTTTTCTGCAAAGAGAAGACACTTACGCCCTCCCCACCCAACATCGTCACCTGACCATATTGATTCTCAGAAAGCTTCTTGCCTCCTCTTCTCTGGCGGTTGCCGGAACACTGGAGGTAATGAAAGACCGCCTACTGAAGATGAGGGATGGCTTACCCACCACAGAGAATATCACCGAAAGAATAATTGAAGAGGAAGAAATGGAAGATGAGCTTCTTGATGAAATCCTATCTGATGAAGAACCTGACGATGATTCGGATTCAGAGAAAAAAACAACAGGAATAGATGAAAAGAAATTAAACGAGGAAATAGAAGAACTCGAACGTTATATTCAGTGGGCGAGAAGCATTGGTGTTGATACGAAAAGCCATGCTCTTTTAAAAGCATTAAAGATCGGTTTCTCAGAAATGGAGAAAATGGGGGCAAAAAGAAAAACCATTATCTTCACGGAATCACTTCGAACGCAAAAGTACCTGAAAGATTTTCTTGAGTCAAACGGGTATGCAGACCAGGTAATCACTTTTAACGGCTCTAATGCAGACCCCGATTCAAAAGCGATTTATCAGAGATGGGCGGACGCTAATATTGATTCCGGACGTTCTTCAGGATCACGCGTAATTGATGCCAGAACAGCCATAATTAATTACTTTAAAAACAATGCGAGTATAATGCTGGCTACAGAAGCAGCCGCAGAGGGGATCAACCTTCAGTTCTGTTCACTCGTAATAAATTACGATTTACCCTGGAATCCACAGCGGATTGAACAACGCATAGGACGCTGTCACCGTTACGGTCAGAAATTCGATGTGGTCGTAATCAATTTTCTCAACAAGCGCAACGAAGTTGACCAGCGCGTATTTGAGCTGTTGAATGAAAAATTCCGACTTTTCAGTGGTGTTTTTGGCGCATCCGACGAGGTGCTCGGCACGATAGAATCCGGTGTGGATTTCGAGAAGAGAATATTTGATATATACCAACTATGCAGAACTAAGGATGAAATTGAAGACGCATTTCGCAAACTCCAGGAAGAAATGGAAGAATCCATACAAAGCAAAATGGATGAAACTCGTAGCATTCTTCTGGAGCACTTCGATGAAGATGTTCATAATCGTCTGAAAGTGAATCTTGAGGGAACCCGCCAGAAGCTAGATAGTTTCAGCAGAATGTTTTGGATTCTCACAAAATTTATTCTTGAAAGCAATGCTGATTTTATTGATCCGGAACTCAGTTTCGAACTGCTCAGTCCACCTTGTGAGAACATCAGGCCAGGACTCTATCGCCTGATCTCCAAAGAAAAAGACAACATTCCTGGAGAGTTTCTATACCGTCTTTCGCATCCACTCGGTGAATATGTAATTGAGACAGGAAAAAACCTTGAAACTTCGCTTGCCCACGTCGAATTCGATATTTCAAATCATCCGGTAAAAATATCACTGGTCGAAGAACTCAAAGGCCAGTCCGGATGGCTGATTTTACAGTACATGATTATAGATTCATTTGAACGAGAAGAGCATCTGTTATTTTCAGGAATTGATGGTCACGGAAAATCGCTTAACCAGGAGACATGCGAGAAGATTTTCAATTGCCTGGGCAAAGTGTCTCATCACGAGGATATAATACCTGATATAAAAAAGCGACTGGAGAAAGAGGCAAAACGTCATGCAAAAGCGACTCTCAGCCGTTCTCTGGAAGCCAACAATCAACATTTCTGTAAAGAACGCGAGCGGCTTGAGAAATGGGCAGAAGACATGGTCATTGCCGCTGAAAAAGAATTATCGGACACAAAAAACCGAATAAAGGCTCTTAACCGCCAGGCAAGACAAGCTCCTACGATTGATGAGCAGCATAAGATACAAGAACGCATCCGTGAATTGGAAAAGAAAAAACGCCGCCAGCGACAGCAAATATTTGACGTAGAAGACGAAATAATGGAAAAAAGGGATTCGCTCATATCGTCTCTTGAAAAAAGAATGGCTCACAAAACGTCCGTAGAGCCGTTGTTTACTATAAAATGGAGCGTTGTATGATACTTTTTACTTTACTTGTCAGGTAAAGGTTTTTCTGTTACTATGAATATTGGGTTTAAAAACAAAAAGTTGTGCAAGACCTTTAGCTCAAGTGCCGGTTTACATACTGCCTATGGCGGAAAAATGGCAAAAACAATAATGAACCGAATGGCTGTCCTGCAGGCGGCGCCTACGCTGGAGGATGTGACTCATCTTCCTCCTGAGAAGAGACACGAATTGAAAGGGAATAGAAAAGGACAGTATGCCGTTTACCTTAAACATCCCTTCCGGCTTGTTTTTATTCCAGATCACGATCCCGTTCCGAAAAAGCCGGACGCTGGAGACGATCTGTCACAAATCACGGCAATCACTATCTTGAAAGTGGAGGATTACCACTAATGGCTAAACAATCCTCATATCAATTCACACCGGATTATGCGGTTCATCCCGGGGAGATTCTTAAAGAATCTCTTGAGGCAAGAAAAATCAAAAAAAGAGACCTTGCTGATCGTTGCGGACTTTCCGTGAAAACCGTGAGCCAGATAATAAACGGGAAAGCTCCCATCGAGCCGGAAACGGCTATTAAATTGGAGCACGTTCTGGGTGTTTCAGCTGTCGTATGGAACAATCTCGACGCCTCTTACAGATTGTTCATGGCAAAACAGGCTACAGAAGAAAGAATGCAAAGGAGAATTGCCTGGACAAAACGATTCCCGGTCAAGGAACTCGTAAAAAGAGGCTTCATCGAGAAGCCGGAAAATAATGTTGATGCCGTTAATAAGCTACTGGATTTTTTCGCGGTCGGTTCTCTCACCGCATGGGATTCACAATTTAAGGAAATGGGGATTCTGTTCAGGGAATCTCCTTCTTTCGACAGTGCTCCCGAATCGGTAGCGGCATGGCTGAAAATCGGTGACATCATTTCTCAGTCGATAGAAACAGCTCCCTACAATAGAGATAAATTTGTCTCCGCCCTGAAAAAGATACGTTCTCTCACCAATCAACCACCTTCCGCTTTCGATCCTGCAATGAAAAAGCTATGCGCCGATTCCGGTGTTGCGCTCGTTTTCGTTTCTGAATTGCCCGGCACTCATTTAAGCGGCGCAACACGCTGGTTACATAAAGATAAAGCCTTAATCATGCTTTCTCTTCGGCATAAGTCAGACGACCATTTCTGGTTCAGTTTCTTCCATGAATCCGCCCACATTCTGCTCCACGGCAAGAAACAGCTTTTCCTCGATGAACACAATCCCGGAAACGCAAGCAGCGAAGATGAAGAAGAGGCAAACCGTTTTGCCGCCAACACGCTTGTTCCCGAAAAGGAATACAACCGCTTCTTAAAAAGAAAAAGATTCTATAAAGACGACATCCGCAGTTTTTCCTCTGATCTGGGGATCGCACCCGGAATCATTGTCGGACGTCTGCAACATGAAAAACGTATCCCTTTCAATTGGCATAATGATCTGAAAATCAAATTCGTACTTAAAGAAAGCGAAGAGAACGAGGGCTGAATAATGTCTGAAAAACTTGAAAAATTGAAACGCCTGATCTCCGAGCTTTTTATGCTCGATCAGGCCGATCTCGATTTTGGCATATATAGAATTATGAACCAAAAGCGTGATGATATTACTCGCTTTCTGGACAACGACCTCCTTCCTCAGGTTAAGGCCGCATTCGAGGAATACCAGGATTCGGATTTGTCACTCATTAAACAGGAACTGAATGAAGCCATCGAGCAGGCGAAAAGCCTGGGCGGTGTTGATCCTGAAGATACTGACAAGGTAAAAAAACTCAGGGCGAAAATGGCCGGGGCTTTCGATATTACAAAACTGGAAAACGAAGTTTATTCCGATCTATACAACTTTTTCAGGCGTTATTATCACGGCGGCGACTTTCTTTCTCTCCGACGCTATAAGGAAGGGGTATACTCCATACCCTACAGCGGCGAGGAAGTAATGCTGCACTGGGCAAATAAAGACCAGTATTACATCAAAACGTCTGAATACTTCAGGGATTACACTTTCAAGCTTTCCAACGGCAAACGTGTGCATTTCAAGCTCATCGAGGCCGACACGGAAAAAGATAATATGAAAGCTTCGAACGGTAACGACCGGCGCTTCATTCTTTGTGAAGATGATCCGCTATATGAAGAAAATGATGAACTATATATCCGCTTCGAATACAGACCGGATGATGAAAAACGAAAACAGAAGAATCTGAACGAAAAAGCGGTTGAAACCATACTCTCCACTCAGGGCTTCTCCGAATGGAGCACGTTCCTTTCAGATAAAATGCCAACAGAGAAAAACCCGGATCGAACGGTTCTCGAAAAGTATCTTACGGACTACACGGCACGCAATGAATTCGATTATTTCATCCACAAAGACCTTGGCGGCTTCTTGAGAAGAGAGCTCGATTTCTTCATTAAAAATGAGATCATGCACCTCGACGACATCGAGCACGAAACTGCTCCCCGCGTCGAGCAGTATCTCAGCAAAATTAAAGTCATACGAAAAATCGCACACAAAATAATCACCTTTCTCGAAAGCCTTGAAAACTTCCAGAAAAAACTATGGCTGAAAAAGAAATTCGTAGTCGAAACAAACTACTGCGTTACCCTCGACCGAGTGCCGGAGGAACTGTACCCTGAGATCGCTGCAAACGACGCTCAACGCGAAGAATGGGTAAGGCTTTTTGCTATTGATGAGATTAAGGGTGATCTTGCGACCGAAGGATTTTCGGAGCCACTAACTATCAAATTTTTGAAGGAAAACAAATATTTGGTTTTAGATACAAAAATTTTCAATACGAAGTTCATAAATATGTTTCTGGCATCTGTTTATGATGTTAGCAAGAAATGTAATGGCTTACTCGTTAGAAGTGAGAACTCACAAGCGCTTAGGTTACTTCAGGATAAGCACCATTCCAATATCGAATGCATTTACATTGATCCCCCTTTTAATACAGCTGCGACCCAGATTCTATACAAGAATGACTACAGACATTCTTCATGGCTAAGTCTAATAAATGAACGCCTATATAATGCGCTTCCGATGATGAAAGATGAAGGCATTATTTGCGTAGCGATTGACGATTTTGAACTGCCAGTACTCACACAATCTCTATCAGAAATATTTGGAGAAGAGAATCATCTCGCTACTGTTCCGGTTCGTAGTAATCCACATGGCCGAGCCATGGCTGCAGGGTTTTCAACAAATCATGAATATGCACTTTTCTATGCAAAAACAAAACGATCTGTTGTTGGTCGATTGCCGCGTGATGAGAGAAGAAATGCCCGTTATCCAGAATCAGATGAGAAAGGAACTTTTACGTGGATTAACTTCCGAAAGACAGGAGCTGGATCAGCAAGAATTGATAGACCCAAATTATATTATCCAATATTTATTTCAAAAGATGGTGTTATTCGTATTTCCTCCATGGAATGGTCCAACACACAGAGAAAATGGGTTCCTATCACACCTCACAAACCTGACGAAACCATCATTTATCCTATGGATTCTGAAGGAAATGAACGTGTTTGGAACATGGGATGGGAAAGAGCCCAGAAGGAAGCAGCGTCAAATCTCATAACGAAGATAGTGGGGGATGGATGGCAGATTTATAGGAAGTACTATGCTAATCAAGATGGAGCACTACCAGGAACTTGGTGGGACGATGCGAAATACTCAGCAACTGAGAGCGGAACAAGCGTTGTCAAAAGCATGCTTTGTGAAAGGGAGATATTCTCGTATCCTAAGAGTATACATCTTGTTGAAGACTGCCTCAGAGCATCAAATTGCACCAAAGAATCGTCGATAGTTGATTTCTTTGCAGGTTCTGGAACAACTGCACACGCAGTTATTAATCTAAATCGAAAAGACGACGGTAATCGGAAATATATTCTCGTTGAGATGGGCGAGCATTTCGATACTGTATTAAAACCCCGAATCATGAAAGCAATATATTCAAAGGATTGGAAAGGCGGCAAGCCTGTATCACGTGAAGGTTCCAGTCACATGTTCAAATATATTCGATTGGAGTCTTATGAAGATGCGACCAACAATCTTGAGATGAAGCGATCTGAGGAGCAGGAACTCGTGCTTGAAGAGCATCCGGGAGTTCGTGAAGATTACATTCTTTCATACATGCTGGACGTTGAAAGCGCGGGTAGCGCATCACTGCTGAATATCGATTCTTTCGAAGACCCGTTCAATTACAAAATGAAGATTTCCACTGGCAGCGTCGGCGAAACAAAGCTTCAGACCATTGATCTGGTGGAGACGTTCAACTACCTGATCGGTTTGACTGTTCAGCACATCGACTTCATTCGCGGTTTCCGTGTCGTACAGGGCACGAATCCGGACGGCGAGAAAGTTCTCATTATCTGGCGCAACCTTAAAGAGAAATCGAACGAAGACCTGGATAAATTTTTCAGGAAACAGGAATATAATCCGAAAGACATGGAATTCGATCTGATATACGTAAACGGCGACAACAACCTGGAAAATCTGCGCCGTCAGGACGAAACCTGGAAAGTACGACTAATAGAATCAGAGTTCCAGAGACTAATGTTTGACGTGGAAGACATATAAGGGAGAAAGACTGAATGAGGAGGAAATAAATATGTATAAACAGCTTACTGGAGTTTGTCTTTCCGGCTACAAGTCGATTAAGAAGCTGGATGATTTCGAATTACGATCCATAAACATTCTTATCGGCCAGAATGGAGCGGGCAAGTCAAACTTCATATCATTTTTCAAACTGCTTAACTGGATGACAGGCGGCACGGGCGGACTTCAGAGTTTTGTAGGAAAAGGAGGCGGCGCTGCACTGCATATGTTTGAAGGCCCGAAAACAACGTCACAGGTGCAAGCGCATTTGAAATTTCAAGCGCCGAAGGGGCTGAATGAATACAAAATGGCACTTGCGCGTGACGCGGCAGACAAATTTGTCTTTATGGATGAGGGATACAATTTTACAAAAACCGGTTATCCGGTCACGGAGTTTATTTCTCTCGGTTCCGGGCATAAGGAATCCATGCTTATCGAGGAAGCAAGAAGTGACAGTCAAACCGCTAAAACCGCCAGCTATATTTATTCATTACTTAAACAATGTGCTGCATTCCAGTTTCACGACACCTCGGATGAAGCGAAAATCAAGCAGCACTGGAACGTGAATGAGAATATGTATCTCAGGGGAGACGGGGCCAATCTGGCGCCGTATCTTCTCTGGATAAGAGAAAACCATCCCAGGAATTACAGGCTTATTGTAAGAACCTTGAAAATGATAGCCCCGTTTTTCGAGGATTTTATTTTGGAACCGGACAGTAACAGCGTTCTTTTGAGATGGAACGAAACAGGTTCCGATATGAACTTCGTAGCGGGCCAGGCTTCCGACGGGACGTTGCGAACGATGGCACTGATAACACTCTTGCTGCAACCTGAAGAAAAGCTTCCTTCTGTTATGATAATTGATGAACCCGAGCTGGGATTGCATCCATCAGCGATTACGATTCTCTCCGGAATGATTAAAAGTGTTTCCAATCACTGCCAGGTCATTCTGGCCACACAATCTTCTGCTTTTATTGATCACTTCGAACCGGAACATATTATCGTGGTTGAAAGAGAAGGTAGAGAATCGACGTTCAGGCGACTTGTGGCTGATGAATTAGCCGGATGGAGAGAAAACTATTCGATGGGCGAAATATGGGAGAAGAATATTATCGGGGGGAGGCCGTGAAATGAATAAGATACTGATTCTTGTCGAGGGGCAAACTGAAGAATTGTTTGTGAAGAATATTATTCGGCCTCACCTCCTTAGTTTTGATATTTTCATGATTCCTGTGATTTTAAAATCAAAGAGGGTTCTGAACGGACCTGATTGCAAAGGCGGCATATTACCTTATCCACGTGTGAGAAAGCAGATTCTCGAACTCCTGAATGACTCAGAATCCAGTATGGTTACTACCATGTTCGATTATTATGCGCTTGATAGACGTTTCCCGGGAATGGACACCATTGATAATCTTGAAACAGTATCGCGATACGACAGAATAGAACATTTAGAAACACATTTGCAAACCGACATAGATAATCAACGTTTTTATCCATATTTGATGCTTCATGAATTTGAATCGCTTCTTTTTTCTTCGCCGGAACAAATTGTAAAGACCACAATGGATGAAAGCGCTGAGGGCTATCAAAAAGCTTTACAGGAGCTTGTGGGTGTTTTGAATCACTTCAGGAATCCCGAAGAAATAAACGACAATCGCGATACATGCCCTAACCGAAGAATATCAAAGGTAATTCCTGATTATAACAAGGACATTTATGGCAATCTGATTGCAATGGATATCGGTCTGGAAAGAATGAGAACTAAGTGTCGCCATTTCGGGGAGTGGCTGGAACGAATCGAAGCGACAGGTTGATTATGGGAAAATCGAAATTGAAAAATAAGAAACTGGAAAAACCACTTAAATTTCATGAGAAACTGGTTCTGAACCAGTGGCTGCTCAGCCTGTTTGAGGTTGCGAGCTTCGATGCACTGACGGTGAACCTGAAAACGCCGGAGCTTGAAGGCTTTGATGAGGACAATATCTCGAAGTTTCATTATGTCCTCCGGGCGCAGCTTTTCGAGCATCCGGAATTGCCTCCCGACCTGCTTCTTGAGTATGATCAAAACATTGTCCGATACTGGAAGAGAATAACAGAGAAGCGGAACCTTCAGGGGCATATCCTGCACCCAAAATATTTTCAGTATCTATCGCTTCTTTTCACAGAGATTTATCTTGACCGGTATTTTCGCGATCCGGAAAAACTGCTTGAGAGTCTGAATCAGCACGTTCAGACATTCAATGAATGGAAACAGGAACGAGATCAGATCAAACCGTATGAGTTGAAGGATTTGAACAAAATTGCCTACTGGAACGCTACAGGGTCTGGAAAAACGCTCATAACGCATATCAATATACTCCAGTACAAGCATTATCTCGAAAAGAATAACCGGGAAAATGAACTGAATCGAATAATTCTGCTTACGCCGAATGAGGGGCTTTCTCAACAGCATTTGGAGGAATTTAAGCTTTCCGGCATACGAGCGGAAATATTCTCCAAAGACAGTCGCGGGCTGTTCTCCAGTGGATCGGTGGAGATTATTGAAATCACAAAACTCCGCGATGAGATGGGAGAAAAAACCGTCGCCGTAGAGTCTTTCGAAGGAAACAACCTGGTTCTTGTTGACGAGGGACACCGTGGAACAAGCGGCAAGAAGATAGGTGTATGGATCACAAAGCGCAACCAGCTGTGTGAAGACGGTTTTTCGTTCGAATACTCCGCGACATTCGGCCAGGCTATGAAGGCCAGTGGAAGTAAGGAACTCGAACAGACATATACGAAATGTGTCTTATTTGATTATTCATACAAGTATTTTTATTCTGACGGTTATGGCAAAGATTATAGAATTCTCAATCTTGCCGATGACTCTGACGAAGAGATTCGACAGCGATATCTGACGGCCTGTCTTCTTGCATATTACCAGCAACAGAAATTGTACTCGGAACGGCAGAAAGAATTCCGGCCCTACCTGATTGAGAGACCGCTGTGGATTTTTGTCGGTGGCAGTGTAAATGCGGTAAGAACTCAGAACCGCAGGAAGGTATCGGACGTCGTCGATATTCTGCTGTTCATGGCAGACTTTGTGAAAAATCGGGCGGTTACAGTTTCACACCTTGAACATTTTCTAAAAGGGCAATCCGGATTACTTGATGCAAAAGGAAATGAACTTTTCAGTGGCGCGTTTACTTACCTCTATAAACTTGGACTATCCGGAGATCAAGTATATGAGGACATTTTGAGGGTTCTGTTTAATTCATCTTCAACGGCGGCAATCCATGTCGAGCATTTAAAAGGTTCCGAAGGGGAAATTGCGCTCCGGCTCGGTGAGAACGAGCCGTTCGGATTGATAAACGTCGGTGATGCCCCAGCTTTGTGCAAATTGTGTGATGAGCAGAATGAACTAAATGTCACAGATAGAGAATTCTCCGGCTCGTTGTTTCATACACTGAATGAATCCACATCAAGCATTAACATTCTGATTGGGTCAAAAAAGTTTTCCCAGGGCTGGAATAGCTGGCGTGTAAGCACGATGGGCCTTATGAATATTGGGAAAAAGGAAGGCTCTGAAATAATACAGCTTTTTGGTCGAGGGGTCAGACTCAAGGGAATGAATTTTAGCTTGAAGCGAAGCCACCGAATTCCAGAAGCAAAACCTCCTGATAAAATTGAGATTCTTGAATCCTTGAACATTTTTGGTATCCGTGCAGATTATATGCGCCAGTTTAAAGAATACCTTGAGGACGAGGGGCTCCCTGCGAATGAGGATAGAATCGAATTCGTTCTTCCGGTTATAGAAAACCTGGGAAAGAAAAAATTGAAGACTATCCGGTTGAAAGAAGGCGTAGACTTCAAAAAAGATGGGGAAAAGCCTGTTCTGGATATGCCGGATGACAGATTGACAAAAAATCCCATCGTAGTTGACTGGTATCCCAAGCTCCAGGCACTTTCCGCAGGAGCCGGGGCTGGAAAAGTCGAATTAGCAATTAAAAACGAAGGGAAACTTGAACAGAAGCACATCTCGTTCATGGATATAAATGAGATTTACTTTGAAATGCAGCAGTTCAAAAATGAGCGAGCGTGGTACAATTTGAATTTATCACGTGAAAAGATTTATGATCTGCTCTCCGAGCCCGAATGGTATCGTCTTTTTATTCCCGCCGATCAGCTGGAATTCAGGTCCTTTGATCAGTTCAGGCGCTGGCAGGAAGTTGCGCTCGTGCTTCTGAAAAAATACTGTGACCGTTATTACAAGTTCCGGAAAGAAGAATTCGAGAGTGATCATCTGGAATATCGAGAACTCACACCTGATGATGACAATTTCATTGAAGAATATCTCTTCCTCATCGAGCAGTCACGTGATGATATTGTGGATAAATTGGGAGAGTTGAAAGAACTTGTTGAGTCAGGGAAACTTTCAGATTTTGAATTTCAGAATTTAAGGGCGATCAATTTCAACAGGCATCTTTACACTCCTCTTGTATATGTGAAAAGCGACTTTGTTGAGGTCAAACCTGTAATCCTTGAAACTGAAAGCGAACGGGACTTTGTACTGGATTTACAGCAATTCTGTGAACGAAAGCCCGACTATTTCGAGGGCAAGGAACTTTATTTGCTCAGAAACCTGAGCCGTGGCCGGGGTATCGGTTTCTTTGAAGCTGGTAATTTCTATCCTGATTTCATTATCTGGCTTCTGGTTGAAGGAAAACAATACATCAGTTTTGTCGATCCTAAAGGGATTAGAAATTTAGAAGGACCTAACGATCCAAAAATCCGATTTTACAAAGACATCAAGAAAATCGAAACCCAACTCAGCGATCCCGAAATAACACTGAATTCTTTCATAATATCGAACACTCCTTACCGACAGGTATCATGGTGGAGTGACGGCATAGAAAAGAAGGTTTTAGAAAAATGCCATGTCCTCTTCCAGAAGGATGATAAGAATCAGTATATCAAGAAGTTACTGAACAAAACTTTAAAGAGTTGATAAAAGCTGTTCCCATAAAATTGAAATAAATATCACAAAAACAATTTTCATACTGATATGTGAAATTTATTTCTCCTTTGATTCTTGAGGTCCATCACGGTTCTCGATGCCGATTTTTTCATTCATGAACCTCAGCCACTCGTCACGTGACATTTCCCCGGCTCGCTCGATGTCATCACTTGTCAAGAAACCGAGCTTTTTCAACTGCCCCATAACTGCAAAAACGGTTGAGGATTCAATGAATTTCAGTATTTTCTTTTTCGCTTCATCCATGAGGAATATCTTTCATGCGTCTCTCAATAAAAACATGCTGTAAGTATGAGTATCTCCCGGATTGTTACCGGTGATTATTGCGATGCATATTTCACAAATTATGCTGAGGCCTTTCCGGTTCCATCCAAACTTTTGCATTTCCAAGCCGCCGCATCATTTCCGCAGCTTCTCGAATAGTTTTGCCGCTGTAATTGCGAATCTCTGTTACGCCACCTACCGCCTTGAACAGTTCGGATAGAACATCCACTGATTTCCAGAACTGCTCTTCAGTGGCGGATACCATGCTCATCAGGTTGCGTTTTTTGTTACAATTCTGTCCGCGCCGACCGTGCCAATGTACGTCACGGCGGAGATTTTGCCGTCCGCGCGTCGTTTGGATATTATGCGGCGCACATCTGGATTGCCAGGTATTGAGAAATCGGCAATGACAAACAATTGTTCCCCCTTGTCTTCCTGGATGGTGATGATTGGATTCAAAGTTCTCTCATACTCGGACATTTCGTTTTTTTCTTCATAAATCAATCGCCTGTTTTCATTGTTGCCTTCCGGTGTGAGCCCGATTTTCTCTTTCATGAATGAAATCCATTCACTGCGAGAAAGCCGCATTGCCTTTTCCATATCGGCACGTGTGAGCACACCGAGTTTGCGGAGCTGCCCCATGACTTCGAAGCAGTTAGCGCTCTCGACCCACGCGCCGATGTCTTTTACATTTTCTGTCATCTGTCTGATTCCCTTCACTTTCAGAATTTTCAGGCGCGGCCAATCGGATGCGCCGTGTGATGGCGGTCGATTTCTATCAAACCCTCGAACAGATCGCCTTTGTCAAAACACTCAGAGCAAATTGGGATATCGACCACGGTTCCGCTATGCTCGATCCGAAGAATGAATCCGCCGGACTCAAAACTGCTCCCGCAGCGTGAGCAGGAAAAACAATTGTCGTAGGGATTATTTCCGAATTTCACTCTGATTTTCATGTCGTCCTCCTCAATCTGTCCAGTCGATAAAATCCGGCAGGCCGGACGTTCCAATTGCGCCTGCGCAGGCATCAGACAGGTTGGGGCGACATCTTTTTGAAGTCAAGTTCGGATGGGATTGATCGTGCGATGTGTTGGCACCAATGTATCAGCAGAATCATGAGATTGTGCGTGGAATCATTGTGTGGATATAGGAAATCCTATATGATTGGAAGTCGGGGGAATAACAGAAATCAGCCGCGCTGGATGGAGGCGATTACTCGTAGGTGTTGGCAAAGTGTCGGCACAACGCCTGTAACTAATCGGCAGTGAAAACCGGGGAATGTTCGGTGTGGGTTACACGAATTCAGTGAAGAAGTTGAGCGAATTCATCAACCGTCATACCAGCTTGGCGGATAAGAGAACGAAGAGTTCCCTTTGCAAGTTCCTTGTGGTTGGGAATCGTAAGTCGGCGGTGGGGCGGTTCAGTATTTCTTAGAATGATGTGACTGCCTGTCTGGTGGTCTATTTCATATCCGCATTTTCTGAAAGCGGCTATGGCATCCCGCGCTGATACAACCGGCAGCCGGGTCATTACACGACCTCGACATAAGATTCATATATCGGCGGCGGCGCGGGTTCATCGTGCTTCATCAGACTTTCAATATACCCCCTGATGGCGTCCTTTATGTTTTCCTCGGCCTCCGCCCTTGTTGCGCCCTGCGACACACATCCCGGAAATGAGGGACATTCGACTACAAAAGCGCCATCCTCATCCTGCTCGATGATTACTCTATACTTCATTTTTTTAACTCCTCTATTTTATTATACCACCTTAAACGCACAAGGCCAAGATGACTCCATAGTTTAAAAACGCAACCGGCCGGGCGTTCGGGTCGTAGCCCTACCGGTCCGACCGGTGCTTGGGTTTTTATTCGGACGGCGAATCATGTCCGACGCCTCGGGAATGGAACTGGACTTTTCACGACCGCCCCGAAGGTCCACCGGGAGTCTTCGGATTCCGGCTTTTGCGTGTCCTTTCCCTGTTACTGGTATTATATTGTCTTACTGTGGGGTCATTATTACTTCAGCATAAAGGGTCATTTTTAATCCAGCGGCGGCAGGCGGCGGCGATTCGGGATCTGTCACATACTAACAGTATGCTCCCTCACCACTCACTTGCCGCGCTTTGTATTACAGGTATTCTCCTGATTTTGGGCCAGCATTGGTGAAATATACGGGTTTACCCGGATTCCCGCGTAAGAAGATCCGGGATAGCAGGCAATTTGCGCATATTCCGGCAGGAGCAGGTTTTCGTTCAGCCATTATTTATGATGATCATGACCTGTGGTGGGGTGTCGGGGGCTTCTGTGAAGAGATTGATCCGTATCTCTGTTTCTATCCTGCTGCCGTCGTGTTTTTCGACAGAAACTGCTTCGAAAAACATATCCTGCTTTTTTCTGAAAACAGTGGCGACAGCGGTTTCGATGTCCATATCGACGAATCTGCTCTTTATTTCCGCCCAGTCGGCGATAAGCCTGTCCTTCTCACAGTTGAACATCTCTCTTACCATTTGATTTGCGAAAACAAGCTGTAGATTGGAATCAATGAACAATATGCCGAGCGGAAAGGATTCAAGGTGGATCAGGAATGTCTGCCTGACCATGTTCATCCTGCGTTCGACTTTTTTCCTCGATGTGATGTCATGGAAAATCACGATGCTTGTGTTGTCGTCAAGGTCGGCTGTGTGGGCTTCGACTTCTGTTCCTACCTTGCCTGCGACATTGACGACGCCTTCCCAGCGTGTCGGCAATTTGTGGAAATCATTCGTGCCCGACAAGGGGCTGACCAGCTCGAGGACATAGCAGTTGAAAAGCTGCCGCAACGGTTTTTGAAAAAGTCTTTCCGCCGCGAAGTTTGCATCAATGCAGATACCGTCATCATCGACAAGTATAATGCAGTCACCCGCCATCTGGAACAGAGAACGATATTTTTTGACGGACTCCTCGACTTCTTCACTTTTCTGTTTTATCTCGATGCTGTTGCGCCGTATCTCGCTGACCATGGTGTTGAATCCGACTGTGAGCAATTTTATTTCCGCGCGCCCGGTTTCAGGCACTTCTACTTCAAATCTGCCGTGGGTAACGTCTTTCATCGCATTAATCGTGTTTTGTATCGGCAGCATGTTGTAGCGAATCATAACTATTTCTATAAAGCCCCCGATCATGCTGAGAAATGCGAATACCGTCAGTGTCCGAAATAAAGACTGTCTCTCTTTTGTTGCAAGTCCGGTAACAAGGTATCCTAGTTCGATTGTTCCCCTGCTCCGACCGTTGACCACTACAGGCATGACGACTCTATCAAGGTGTGGTACCAGTTCCTTCTCGTATGGTGTTGTCGTGGGAATATCGTTGAAAATATTTTTTGCGTCGGGTTCTCCCATGCCGTCGGAAAGTTTTATGCCGTATTTACGGGCTATATCGTAATTTATCTTTCTTACCCTGAGAACCCCGGAACTATCCTTAATATAGATATAGAGAAGTTCAATAAAATCTCTTTTTTCGCTGTTTGTGTAAAGACTGAGCGTTCTCTCGACAAAATCACGTGTTAACTCCCAGTCGGGTTTTTCGTAGAGGGAATGAATGGTTGCAATTAGAGAAGCGGTGCGGCGCATCTCAGCCACAGCGAGATCGTTGGTTGCCTGCACACCCGAGAGGTAGCTTGTCGCTGTGAGCAGTCCCATGCCGACAACAAACAGAAAAAAGATAAGCAGAAATATTTTTGATGTAAGGGAAAGCTTTATTTTTCTTTTAGTGTTTTTCATAAGAGCCGTAGAACGTCTCGCAACAGACTGCGTTCAGTATGACGACAACCGGTGAGCGGAATGGGGCCATTCCGAGACGGAGTCGAAGAATCTCCCGCTTATGCACAACAGAATTAAGTTATTTGTAACTAATGAGGCAATTACAAAATTCTGATTCTGCTGCGGTCGGCTGCTATTGTCCATTGCTGCGTTGTCGTCACAAAATCGTCCTCGACGTACTCTACAAGTACGCCTGCGAGGATTTTACCCCTCCGCCTTGCTCCGAACAATTTCGCCCGACCTCGCTACGAACATAATATTGCAATTGGCTCTAATGTTGATTTGTTATTGTTTTATTATATCACCATTCCAAAGATAATACAATGTTCATTTTGCAACATGCTGCTTATCCGTCAAAGCGAGCAAACGCTTTTCGGCATTTTTTCTTATGGCCGGATCGTCGGTATACTCCACAAGGTATCTCCAGAGTTGTACGGCACGTTCATATCGCCCCTGTCTTTCCCTGAAGATCGCCATTCTTTTGAGAGAACTCCCGGCGAATTCGAGATACGCCCTGCAAAGCGCCTGTATTGACGCATCATTTTTATTTTTCTGTTTGAGTTCGACAATCTTCTGAATGTAAGCATCGAAGCCATATAACGAAGTATAGATTTCCTCCAGGCTGAGAACCAGCAGAGGATAGTCGAGAAGGAGATTCTCGTAGTGCCGCATGGCAGCAACCGGTTTGCCGGACAGTTGAAGACAACTTGCGAGCCTGAATTCGACCAGGTTTTTACCGTAGGTGACATCCTGCTGCATGAGTTTATTATATTTTACAGAAGCGCCATGAAAGTCTCCATTGGCCTCGTCGTTCCAGGCCTGAATATATAAACGCCTGTTTGAGGACTTTGAGAAACGGATTGTCTTTTTAATATACAGTCCGTTATCCGTGCCGACAAGCAGCATGTCGCCTGCAACGGCGACTGTACGTGTTTTTTCTACATCGAGTTTTTCATCAGGCCCGAAGTTGTTCCAGCGACCGGTGAGCCGGCAGTACCTGCTGATTCCTTTGCCGTTCGCCATCCATACGCTGGGACCGTCGACGAAAACATCAGTTACAGGCGTATCGCCGGCAGCCGGGAGGCGGTTGAAAGCAACCTCGTGTTTTGTAAGCGTGTTGTACCTGTAGAGTCCGGTGTTGTTCGGACCGGCGGGAGCGCCCCGCTGCACCGCGCCGAGCCACAATGTGTCGCCTTCGGGGGCGATGCTCGAGATGTCCCATATCTTGAGTTTTACGACTTTGAATTTATCATTATTCGGATCATACATCCTCAAACCGATATCGGATGATATCCATAATCGGTTTCGTAACGGTACAATGTCTGTAATAACATTGCTTAAAGTCACAGGGTCCGGCGGATACCTTCTCCATTCACCTGTTTTTCTGTTCAACACCCTGATCCCGTCTTTTTTTGCGCTGAGCCACACTTCGTCTTTTCCGGCCCAGAGCGCCTCGATCTGGCCGCTGTCAAAAGCCGGTTCATCGTCAATCAACATCAACCATTTGTTTTTCACCCTGTCGAATTCACCGAATACACTTTGTCCGCCGTGGAAAACCGAATCGCCCTGCACAGCGATTTCTCTCACCATCACCGGGCTGAACGGACTGTCACCCCTGCCGTTGTAATTCTTAATAGAGAAATCATCGGTATTCAACATGGAAACACCTAAGACATTTGTGCCGATCCATGCTTCTTCACCGCTTGTTTCGATTGTAAAAACATTGTTGTTTATCAGCCCATCCGACGTTGTAATGTGTATCCAGCTTGTTGTCGCATTGCTGTCCGACAACACGGTGTCGGCGATACCGGCATCAGTTATCTTTCTGCCGGGCCTGTCTGCCGCCGTCATTATTCGGTCAAGCATATCCGGGGTGATAATGAAAGGCCCGCGCTCGCTTCCGATGTAGATGTTCTCGGCGTCTGACGCGACACCGTATATCGTGCGGCAGTGCAAACCGGAATCACGATCCGCGAGGTACCATTTGCCTGTACTCTTATCATAAATCGTCAAGCCGTAGAAGCCGCCCGCAATGTACATGTCGTTATGTTTTGTTATGGATCGTGGAATGAAATATGGAAAAGTATCAGGCGCTATAATCTTTGTTAATCCATTTTCCTTTTTGTCATATTCGAAGAAGCCGGATATAGCAGTTGCCAGCACGATACTGTCTTCGACATAGATGTCATATAACAAAGACTCTTTGCCCATGTTCTTCAGAAGGACTTTCCTTTCCGCGGTTTCTTTATCAAATCTTGCAATATACCGGCCTTCTTTGACAGAGTCGATCAGAGCCCATATTCCCTCCTCCGAATCCTGTATCTCATATATCCGGCCTTCATGAATAAATCTGAATTCGCCGGTGGAAATATCGTATGTACACAGACCGTGGAAAGTTGCGATCCAGATGATGTTTCCCACTTTTACCATTGCCCGCACTTCGTTGCATCTTTTACTGCCGGGTATCGCTATATGCGTCCACTTTCCGGTATTCATGTCGTAGCGGAAAAGGCCCAGTCCCGCTGTGCCCGCTATCAACCCGTTTTCAGTTTTTACTATATCCCATATTTTCACAGATTGTTTGCCGAAGCTGACCGGGTAAAGAGTCCACTTGCCGCTGTCGGGATGGTACTCGGCAAGCCCGTAACCTTCCGCGCCGAACCACACACTGCCGTACTTGTAGACAACATTTGCAATACGCCTTTCGAGTATCACATCGGGTATTCCTCTGCGGCCCTCGCTGGCTATCCAGTGCGGCTGTTGTATCGAGTACTCGACAACGCGTGAATCTCCCCGCTGATCGTTATTGACACAACCACTCGCCACCACGAGGGTCAGGATAAATATGATCACATACAGGTGATTACAGGAAAGGGCTCTCCGCCTCTCCGCATTTGAGGTTTTACTGCGATTTTTTCGACCCGGCATGTGCAAAACAGAACCTTTATGTGGTTGAATATCGGCTCGCAAAATTACATCTCGACAGTCATCGCGATTCCCATGCCACCACCTATACAAAGAGCGGCAAGGCCCCTGCTCACATTCCGTTCTTTCATCGCATAGATCAGCGTTGTGAAGATGCGCGCTCCCGATGCGCCGATAGGATGTCCGAGCGCGATGGCACCGCCATGTATGTTTATGTCGTCCATTCTATCTTCGACACCCAGTTCGCGGATGACTGCAAGTGACTGGGAAGCAAACGCCTCGTTGAGTTCCATGAGTTGCACATCATCGAAAGACCAGCCGGCTTTTTCCACCGCTTTCTTCGATGACGGTGCGGGGCCCATGCCCATATATGCGGGGTCGACGCCCGCTGATGCGTAGGATACGATCCTGCACATAGGCTCGATACCGAGCTCTTTCATCTTTTCGCCCGACATGACGACAAACGCAACCGCTCCGTCGTTTATCCCCGATGCGTTGCCGGCTGTCACAGTGCCGTCTTTTTTAAACGCGGGGCGCAACTTCGCGAGCGCTTCGATTGTCGTACCGGCGCGCGGATGTTCGTCGACCTTGAATTCTACAGGATCGCCCTTGCGCCTCGGTATCATCACCGGCACAATCTGCGATTCGAAAGCGCCGCTCTCGATGGCCTCGCAGGCGCGCCTCTGGCTCTCGCACGCGAAAGTGTCCTGCGCCTCACGGGTTATTCCGTATTTCTCCGCTATATTCTCCGCCGTGATGCCCATGTGATAGTCGTTAAATTTCTCCCACAGCCCATCGTAAATCATGTGATCCACGATCTCGTTGTTGCCCATCCGGTAGCCCCAGCGTGCCTTCATCAGCAGGTATGGCGCGGCACTCATGTTCTCGACACCACCAGCAACCACAATGTCCGCATCGCCTGCCTTAATCGCCTGCGCCGCAAGCGCGACAGTCTTCAGCCCCGAGCCGCACACCTTGTTGACTGTGTATGCAGGCGTTTCCTGCGGTATGTCGCTGTATATAAGTGTCTGACGCGCAATATTCTGCCCGTGCCCCGCCTGGAGCACGTTCCCCATGATCACCTCCTCGACCAGGCCCGGCTCTATGCCGGAGCGGCTGATGCTTTCCTTCACGACAAGTGTGCCAAGGTCCACCGCCGACACTGCCTTCAACTGGCCTCCGAATGTCCCCACAGCTGTCCTCGCCGCGCTGATTATGTAAGCTTCCCTCATTCGTATAACCTCCGTAATATTATCTGTTCATCATAACACTATACATTTTTATGTGCACTACGTCCACGACTTATTTCAATTCTGGTGTGAGTTGTACAGATGTTTTTATCCGTTCACAAGTAACTGTTCGCAATGATACATCTGAGATTTCTTGAATGCAACGACTGTGTCGTTGCAACTGTGAAGAAGTCGCATATCGCAAAAACTGACGTTTTTGCATTCCAGGAATTTCTGTTATCGACGTTATACTCAAAATCCGTGGCTTGTCATTCTGAGCGAAGCGAAGAATCTACAGGTGTTTAACGCATTATTTTCAATGTCCCCCGTGAACAGTTACATATTTCTTTGTGAAAAATCTGGATTAAAGAGTGACAATGCGGCTGACACGGGGCGGCGCGTCGGGATCAATGCCTTTGGGCATGGCTGTGAGGCACGCGAGGAACTGGAAAAAAGGAGCGTAAAGGATGCCCCTGTAATGCTCGGGTATGCCGCGGCCTGTGAGCACCGTGTAGTCGGCTGACGTGTCGAAGGCCTGTTCTTTCTTGTCTGAAACCACCATTGTTTTCGCGCTGTAGTTCCGAACCTCGCCCAGCAGTTCGAGTTCATGCTTTCTGCCGGAATCGGACATGAGAAATATCACAAGATCCTGCGGGCCTACGGAGGTGTGATAGCCGTGCCTGAATTCGAGTGGCGAGAGTGCTTTAGTGCGGAGCTGCGCGACTTCGTCCAGCTTGAGCCCGCACTCGAGGGCGACGCCCAGCATGGGTCCGCCGCCCAGTATGGTGATGCGTTCCATCGGTGCTTCGTCGCATACTTTTTCACATACCCTGCGCTGCCACTCGAATGCCGCCCGGCCTTCTTCCGGCAGTTGCTTCAGATAGTTCATGCTCGTGAACCGCTCTCCGTAGGCTGATGCGAACATATAGGCAACAAAGAGCATTCCGGTGAATGATTTTGTCATGACCGGACTGCTTTCGATGCAGCTTTTCACAGGAAACGCGAGATCGCAGGCCGCGAGAATGTCGGATTGTGTGTTGCATGTGATGACGATCGAGGCGATGCGGTATTCGCTTTTGAGCAGTTCGAGAGCGGCGCGCGTCTCGGTGGTTTCTCCCGAGCGCGAGAACACCACAACAAGATATTTGCGTTCTTTTTTGAGCATGTATTGATGGAACTGTAAAATTTCCGAGGACGCATAGGCGTGCGCACATTCGCCAGTAGTGAACTTGAAAGTTGCGGCGGCGGTATGCGCCACAAAAAAAGACGAACCGGCACCGATGAAGATAAGATCGTCGAATTCCTTGACCTGAAAGTTGATGCTGACATCTTTCTGAAGAAGCTCGATGTCTTCGATGAGTCCTTCCCAGACATCAAACTGTTCTGCGATTTCCTGTAGCGTTACTGTGCCCGGCATCTGCCCCTCCGGAAGTTATTTGAACCAATTGCAAAATTCTGATTCGGCTGCGGTCGGCTGCAATTGTCCACAGCTACGTTGTCGGCACAAAATCGCCCTCAACGTACTCTGCAAGTACGCCTGCGGGGATTTTGCACCTCCGCCTTGTTCCTGAACAATTTCGTTCGACCTCGCTTCGAACATAATTTTGCAATTGGCTCATTTGCTGGTTCATTTTATTATTCCGGGGCTCCGGCCCGGAACGATGTGTCGAAACGGTTACTCTTTTGCCGATTCATCATTTTATATTTATTCAGGTCCTTAAGACAACAGTGTCCGAAAGTTTATTGCTTCGGGGGCGGCGCAATCAGAGCAGTCCGGCCTCGCTCATGTCGCCCAGCATGAAACGCAGTACATGCGGCAACCCCTCTGTGCGGAACACGCGCGCTCTTCGGCCGATAAGGCTGTCCTGCATCCGTGCCCCTGCGTTTTCGATCGAACATTCATCCAGCAGAATGCTGTGGTCGATTTCGCTGTTTTTAATTTTCGCGCCGGGACCTACCGACGTGAACGGCCCGATGAACGAATTTATGACTTCCGCGCCTTCACCAATCACAGCCGGTCCGCGAATCCGGCTGCCGGTTATTGTCGCGCCTTTTTCTATCACAACTTTTCCTTCGATCTTTGATGTGCCGTCCACACTGCCGGCGATGTCGCGCTCGAGCAAATCGAGCATTATCCGGTTCGCTTCGAGCAGGTCGTCGAGCTTGCCGGTGTCCTTCCACCATCCGCCTATAATGTGCGGCACGACGCGGTAGCCGTTGTCTATGAGCCACGAGATAGCGTCTGTGATCTCGAGTTCGCCGCGGCCCGACGGCTCGATCGAGTTGACGGCGGTGTGTATGCTCTTGTCGAACATGTAGACGCCGACGAGCGCGAGATCGGACTTCGGCTTTTCCGGCTTTTCCTCGAGCCGCGCGACACGGTCGCCGTCGAGTTCGGCCACACCGAACTGCGTAGGGTTCGCCACTTTCGCCAGCAGTATCTGTGAGTTCGGCTTATCGTTGCGGAACTCCGCCACAAGGTCGTTGATACCGTCCTTGATGACATTATCACCGAGATACATCACGAAGCGGTCGTCACCGAGATATTCCTGCGACACCTTAACAGCATGAGCCAGTCCCAGCGGCGCGTCCTGTTGAATATATGAAATTTTACAATCGAACTTGCTGCCGTCACCCGCCGCTGCTTTCACCTCTTCGCCCGTTTCGCCCACGACGATGCCTATATCGTCGATTCCGGCATTGACAATGGCTTCGATACCATAGAAAAGAATAGGCTTGTTGGCAACAGGTATGAGCTGTTTCGCGTTTGTGTAAGTAAGCGGCCTGAGCCTTGTACCGCGGCCGCCGCTGAGGATAAGTCCCTTCATTTCCAATCCCTCATTTCCAGAAAATATTGTGCATAATCCAGCCGCCGAGTGTCAACAGCTTGAGTGTCGGCTTTTTGTCCACAACCGACAGGTCGTATTCATTCCTGCAAATAATTTTTCGCCCTTTTTTCGCGGTGCATTCGATTATCTGCCCGCCGTCGCCACGCAGGGCAATGTCCACAGGCGCGAGTTCGACAATACTGTCAGGCGCCGCCGCCGGCAACTTTATCTCGCGGCGAAACGATTCCTGGCCTGTACGGTCCGTCACGCGAATTGTGATAGTGAGATTCTTTATATCACTGTGCAGATCGTTTATCACAAAGATACGTGAACGAAGCACCTGATCCGGTTCGTAAGGCCCCATATCGAACTCGAGCGACACCAGCAGCGGCGAGTAGACCTGTTTCACTTTTTCATAAGCGAGTTTGGGTTGGAGGTAGTAGTCGACCACACTCCAGCAGACGCACGGCCACGGCTCGTTGAACTGCCAGAACATGATGCCGCCCGCGCTGTTCCTGCGCCTCCTCATATGCTCGACAGCCGTCTGGAGCGCATGAGCCTGCATCTTCTGCGTGGCGTCGATAAATGTCGTAACGTCGATAACATCGAGTTGGCCTGCATAGTGGAACAGCTTCATGAGCTGCGCGTTGTGATATGCCCACATACCGGCGTTGCGACGCTCGCGCCCCTTGAGCAGGTACCGTCCCATGGCGTCGATTTCAGCAACACTTGATAAGGAAAACTCATTTAAAATATACGGCATCTTCGGGCTGACGGGCCAGTGGTTGCCGGGGGGCATAAACTTGTAGAGACTCTCGCGCACCGGCACGGACTGCATGCCGAATTCGCTAAGAAAAGCGCAGTCCTCCCTGCGGTAATCGCCGATGTTGGCCATCATGTGGAACACTTCCCAGTTGTGGCTCTCGCCCTCGGTAGGCGACGTGACACTGAACTGCCGCCCGCCGCCGTGTGCGCGCACCAGCTTCTTCAACTGCTTCACGAGTCCCCTGTTCCAGCTTTGGCCGAACTCGTTGCCTCCGCAGTAAAACACCACAGACGGGTGGTTGTGGATCGTTCGCAGTATGCCCGTCACTTCACTGTCGACGAGTTTGCGAAACGCTTTTGTAGTGGGATAGGTCATGCCGCCCGGGCAGGCGAAAGGAAACTCCTGCCAGATCATAATGCCGAGTTCGTTGCAGATATCGTAGAAATCTTTCTTTTCGCGCAGACCGCCGCCCCACACACGCAGCATGTTGATGTTCGCGTCGCGAGCCATTTGCAGGAGACGGCGGTAGCGCTCGCGCGTCACCGTGCCGGGCAGAGAGTCGGCGGGCACCCAGTTCGCACCCCGTATGAACTTGCGGCGTCCGTTCACAACGAACGTCCAGCGATACTCGGGCCACCCGTCGCAGGGCAGCAACTCGACCTCACGTACTCCGAACGCCGTTTTCGTATTGTCTACTATCCTGCGCCCGTCCCTTATCCGTGTTTCCAGACGATACATATTCTGTTCGCCCTCTTCCCAGGGCTGCCACAGTCTCGGGTTTTTCATCGGCAGGTCGAACACAAGTTCCGTGATGCCGCGCCGCACGACTTCATCGAATTTATATGTCTTCTCTTCACCATCAAAGTTGTCGGGAGCGGTTTTCAGCTCTATTCCGTAAGCTGCCTCGTTCAGCGCGTCGAGCACAAGCCTGACACGCAGTTCCCAGTAGTTTTCCGTCACGCGGACCGGCTGCGCGAGTACGTGTCGTATATACACATCACCCGTCTGCACCAGCGACACAGAATCCCAGATACCCATAGACCTCAACGCTGGCGCGAAGTCCCAGCCGAAACCCATCTGGCACTTCAGAGTGGACTCGCGTTTGCGCAGACTACCCGAATATTCGATATTGACGCTCAGAGTATTCTTCTGTTTTATAAGTTGCGATATGTCGATAATGATCGGCGCGAACATGCCCTCGTTCTCGACGACATTGCGACCGTTAACAAAAACGCAACACTTGTAGTCTACGCCCTCGAACCGCAGGAAAGTGCGCCGCGCGCCGGGGTCGGCGTCGAACTCGCGCTTATAGTACCAGTTCCAGTCTTCAACCCAGCGGGAGAGTTCGTTCTGCCTAGCGTAGTAGGGGTCCTCGATAAGTCCGGCATCGAGCAGCGCGCCACGCACATTGCCGGGTACGCGGGCAGGCACCCAGCGCTCGACATCGTCAACCCCCTGCCTGCTCATCACCTGCCCCAGCTCCCAGTTGCCACCGTCGAGCAATATCTCTTTTCTCGTCATAACTGTAATAATTACCTTCCAGGCTAATTGCAGAATTCTGATCCTGCTGCAGTCGGCTGTCGCCTGCAACTGTCCTTAGCCCGGATTTCTCACAAAGAAATCCGGAAATTCGCGATAACGCCTATTCTACTACGTTGCGACGGCGATTCGGGATCGGTCACATACCTGCATTTTGCGCATGAGGCCGGCTGGCCGGCTGCTCCCTCACCACTCACTTGCCGCGCCTTGTATTATGGGCATTCTTCCGGTTTTTCACCAGCATTTGTGAAATATGCGGGTTAATGGGAAGAGAGACATTATAGAAAAGCTTCGATAATACCAAACCGATGCAGAAACATTCAAGTTATATCGTGTCAAGAATTTCTCTGAATTGTTCAGGTGGCAGGTTGATCTCTCTTATAATCCCGCGGATTAGAGGTCTGGCAATATCCCTGCCCCGATAGTTGGGAAGTGTCGTATTTCTGCCGTCAGTATGGCGGTAGAAGACGTGGCTTCCTTTCTGACGCACAAATTCAAAACCCAAATGACGCAACACTTTATCCATTCTTTCGAAATCAACAACGGGAAGCCTTGTCATACAGCAACCTCAATCTGTTGAAGACCAACAAAGTGCGGCAGATCATCCGTCCTTCACTTGTACTCTTCGATACACAGTTCCAATACCACCTTCAGGTTGTCGCGCAGTTCATCCAGCGTTGCTCCCTGTGTATGAGCCCCGGAAATGCCAGGCACGATCCCCACATAAAGCCTGGTTTCCGGATCCCATTCGACGTATGCTGAAAATGTTTTCATTGTTCACCTCCCGCTAACGGGAACCCCGGCCAAAGTCCCGATGCAGGGTTTCATCTTCCCCATAGGCTTAATTCTACTTCAATCCGTGGTTTCTTTCCAGCGTGCCGTTTTTCATATTTATCTTGGCACAACAGTCGACGGCAAACCCGCACGCAGCAAATACCGCATCGCGTCCCCGGAATCTTCCAATGGCCGCCTTTTACAGATCATACAACCCCATCGCGTCGCATAGCATTATTCACGCCCTAACTGCATAACAAACCAACCCGCGACAATCATGGCAAATAATTTCTGGAATATTATTGCTATTTTATTTTTTTGATAAAATGCGAGTATTATCATCTCTTATATGCTGTATTATGCATGAAATATTGAACGAAGGAGGCATTATCAATGAAAAAAGTACGAGGAATTTCGACAAAGAGTATGAGCTTGACAATGACGCTCGCACTTGCACTCACGCTCATACTCGCCGGCTGCGGCGGCGGGGGTGGCGGTACACCTACAACACCGACTGTGACCAACGCCGTTTGCGGCAACGGAACGACTGAAACGGGCGAAACCTGAGACGACGGCAACACCACCGGCGGTGACGGATGTTCTGCCACCTGCACCACGGAAACCATAGCCACCAACGCATGGATAACGATTCCCGCGGGCGACTTCGTCATGGGCTGCGCCGCCGCGGATACGGAGTGTGAGGGAGATGGCCGTGAAGAACCCAAGCACACGGTGACGCTTTCTGAGTACAAGATACAGAAATACGAAGTGACGAACGCGCAGTATAAAGCCTGCGTGGACGCGGGAACGTGCACCGCGCCGTCAAGTTCGTCATCTTATAGTCATTCGTCATATTACGGCAATGCGACTTATGACAATTACCCTGTAATATACGTGGACTGGAACAAAGCGAGCACGTACTGCGGCTGGATAGGCGGGCGGCTGCCTACGGAAGCGGAATGGGAGAAAGCTGCGCGGGGGCCGAGTCCGAGCGAGAACATATACCCATGGGGCGATACCAGCGCCACGTGCTCGATGGCGAATTTTTATGATTATTATGGATATGGAATTGGTAGTTACGGCGACACAACGCAAGTGGGCAGTTATCCCACAGGAGCGAGCTATTACGGAGCCATGGACATGGCGGGCAACGTATGGGAATGGGTAAACGACTGGTATGATGTAAGTTACTACGCCTCGTCCGGGACTTGCGCCCGGAAGATGGGGCCTCCTGCGGAGGCAATTGAAAATACATTATGACAGCTTTTATAATATTGTACATTATGGACATATTGAAAACCAAAGACCCATTTATC
>JAJRTR010000010.1 GCA_024278215.1 bacterium | reverse complement strand
TCGGCCCGGAAGTCGCCGCGCCGGAATATCCACTTTTCCAGGTCGTATTCGCACCGGATGTCCCATGGGCCGCTTTCGTTCGCGGGCGTTCCCCAATCGACTGTCCATTTGAGAACACCTTCTTTTTTGCATGTAAAGCCCGCGAACTTTTTTTTCAGCGCTTTTACGGCTTTAGCGGGAATACCGTCGAAGGATATTACGATCCCCGCGATTTCCATGTTCAGACTTTTCTTCATTACGCCACCATCCTGAATTTCGGCTTCATGCTATCATACGGGCCGGGCACCAGTCAATTTGATGATACGTTGTGCGCCTTAAAATTGTATGAGTTGCATGTTTATGCTATGAATATTATATGTATTATATGCTTATAGTCCGGCAGCAGCCGGAACCGATGATATGTATGAGCCGATTGCAGTAGAATGTAATTTTGCAATCGGCTCGTATGTATCAAAATAGAGGAACCGGTCGAGAGGTTGACATGAACGCAAAGAATTTTCCGGAAATTGTTGCGGATATCTGCGCAAATCCTTATGAACAGCTTAAACGATACAAGGCGGCTGGAAAAAACATTGCCGGTTATACTTGTTCTTATGTGCCCGAGGAGTTGCTGGACGCATTCGGCTACATCCCCTACAGGCTGCTGGGCAGGGCTCAGAACATCAGGCAGGCCGACAGGTATCTTCAGACCTATTGCTGCTCGCAGATCAGGAGTCTGCTGGAGGATTTCATCAACGACGAATATATCGGCATCGACGCTGTGATTTTCGCGCACACTTGCGACTCGATGCAGTCGTTCCACGATATTTTCAAGCGTAACAACCCGGACATTTTTGTGAAAAATGTTAACTTTCCCACGAGCATCAATAACGATATCGCGTTTCGCTACGCACTGGCCGAACTGAAGAATTTCGCTGCGGCGCTCGAGGAACACACGGGCAAAACACTCGACAGGGACGCACTGGTGGAAAGTATTTCCGTCTATAACCTCAACCGCGGCCTGCTGGATAAGCTGTACGCCCTTCACCGCTCATACCCGAAGGAAATACCCGGTGTTACTCTACATCATACGGTTGTCGCTTCGATGATCTCGGACAAGAGGGACATCAACGGAATCCTGGAATCATACCTCGGCACATTCGACGAAAACGAACCTGAGGACGATAAGCGGAAGAGACTGATGCTGATTGGCAGTATAAATATCAGTGAAGATATATATCTGCTGGCGGATGAATTCGGAGCGATGATCGCCGACGACGACCTGTGTACGGGACGCCGCTATTTCGCGCAGCAGGTGACTGAACCGACAATCGAGGGTGTCGCGCGCCGCTACTTCAGCCGTCCACACTGCGCCGCGAAACATCGCGGCCTGTATTCACGCGAACACTACCTCACGGGACTGGCCGGGAAGTGCGGGATAGACGGCGCGATATTCCTTTATCTGAAATTCTGCGATCCGCACAGTTTCGATTATCCCGACCTTCGCAAAGGACTCGAAGCGAAGGGTATCCCCAGTCAGTTGATCGAGATCGAACAGTCGCTGGCACCCTCCGGCCAGATCAGGACCAAGCTACAGGCATTCCTCGAGATACTGGAGTGATCCGAACGCGGCGAAGCCGGTGAGCACGCGGCGACCAGAAGCACGGAGATCATTATGCCCAAAATAGACAGCAACAAGAAACTCAGAAACCTGATGAAGAAGTATTATGTGAAGGCCAAGCTGGGCGCGAAATACTGGCCGTTCACGAAAACCTGCTGGATCACGAGCGGCGGACCGGTCGAGATACTGATCGCTATGGGCATCACGCCTATATATCCGGAGAATCACGGCGCTATGATCGGCGCTGTGAAGATGGGTGTCGAACTATCCGGCGAAGCTGAAAAACTGGGCTACTCGCAGGACCTCTGCTCCTACTTCCGCTGCGACGTGGGCCAGGCCGTCACGCAAAAAAGTCCTGTCGGCGGACTGCCCAGACCCGACTTCCTCCTCTGCTGCAATAACATCTGCGGCACTGTTCTGAAATGGTACGAGGTGCAGGCGCGCTACTACGATGTGCCGCTCGTTTTCCTCGACACGCCGTACAACTATGACGGTCTCAACGACGATATCGTCAATTATGTGAAGGAACAGTTCGAATCGATTATCCCGGAGATTGAAAAGATCACAGGGCGCAGGTTAAACGAGAAAAAAACAAAGCAGGTGGCGCAATACGCGAACGAAGGTATAAAACTCTGGAATGAAATCCTCTCGACATGCGAGAATGTGCCCGCGCCGATGACGTGCTTCGACGCTTTCTTCTATCTCGCGCCCATCGTCACACTCAGGGGCACTAAACATGTCGTCGAATACTATAAAGGTCTCAAGAAGGAACTTGAAGCGCTCATCGCACAGGGCAAGGGTGCCGTCGAAAATGAGACATATCGCCTCGTGTGGGACAACCTGCCGATATGGTATAAAATGCGCAGACTCTCTAAAACTCTCGCAAGCTACGGTGCGTGCCTCGTCGGCGATACCTACACAAACGCCTGGGCCGACAACGATATCAACCCCGACGATCCCTTCGGCACTATGGCCCGCGCCTACGCTTCCGTGTACCTCAATCGCAATGTCGACGCGAAAATTGAAAATTTCACTAGTCTTATTAAAAAATACAAGGCCGACGGTTTCCTGATTCACTCGAACCGAAGCTGCAAACCCTACTCGTTCGGACAGTTCGACATCAAAGACGAGGTGTCGCGCCGCACCGGACTACCCGGCCTGATTATCGAGGCCGATATGTGCGACACACGTGCCTACTCCGACGAGCAGATCGAAACACGATTACAGGCTTTCATCGAAACACTCAAAGAGAGGAAAGAAGCTTCATGATCACTCTCGGCATCGACCTGGGCTCTAATACAATAAAAACTGTTGTACTTGAAGACGGCAGGGATGTGCTCGGCTCCTGTGTCCGCAAAAGCGGCTACGATACAAAGATTATTACCGACGAGTGTGTGCGGGAGGCGCTCTCGCAGGCAGGCGCGAAGTTCGACGATATAAAAAAGATCGTCGCAACCGGCTATGGCCGCGTCAGTTGTGACATCGCCCACAAAGAAATCAGCGAGATCACTTGCCACGGCAAAGGCGCGTATTTTCGCATGCCCGAAGCTCGCACTATCATTGATATCGGCGGTCAGGATAGTAAGGTCATTTCCCTTTCCGACAACGGCAAGGTGATCGATTTTGTAATGAATGATAAATGCGCCGCCGGCACTGGCAGATTCCTCGAGGTCATGGCGACCGCGCTGGGTGTGGCTCTCGACGACTTCGGCGAAATATCAGGAAAAGCTGATAAAATGATTGATATTTCCAACACATGCACTGTTTTCGCCGAGTCGGAGGTCATCTCTCTGCTGGCACGCCGCGAGCCTGTCGAGAATATCATCGCCGGACTCCACAAGTCGATCGCTTCGCGTGTGCTTGCGCTTGCAAGCAGGCTGAGAATTCAGGAACCGGTGGTTCTCACGGGCGGCGTGGCGAAAAACCTCGGCATAAAACGCGCGCTCGAAACAGTCGGCAAGATAAATATCGGTATCCCCGTAAGCCCCCAGACTATCGGCGCTCTCGGCGCGGCTCTCCACGCTTATGCTCTGACTTTGAAGTAATAACCCGCATATTTCACCAATGCGGACCAAAAATCGGGATAATGTAGTCCCCGTCAAATTCGCCCTTCCGGGCGCACCATAAAAAAAGCCCGCCTTTATTATCCGGCGGGCTCTCGGTATTAATTTCTGTAATTATTCAATATAATCTGTTTTCATCAATTGACAGGACCACAGTTCGTACCGTCCCACAGGCAATTGGCGTCCGTTTCGCACGTTGTCTGGTCCGTGTAACCCGAACACGTGCCGCCGCCAGTGTTGTCGGTGCATATCGTACCGTCCCACAGGCAGTTGGCGTCCGTTTCGCACGTTGTCTGGTCCGTGTATCCCGAGCACGTTCCGCCACCTGTGTTGTCAGTGCATATCGTACCGTCCCACAGGCAGTTGGCGTCCGTTTCGCACGTTGTCTGGTCCGTGTAACCCGAACACGTTCCGCCGCCTGTGTTGTCGGTGCATATCGTGCCGTCCCACAGGCAGTTGGCGTCCGTTTCGCATGTCGTCTGGTCCGTGTATCCCGAACACGTTCCGCCACCTGTGTTGTCGGTGCATATCGTGCCGTCCCACAGGCAGTTGGCGTCCGTTTCGCACGTTGTCTGGTCCGTGTAACCCGAACACGTTCCGCCGCCTGTGTTGTCAGTGCATATCGTTCCGTCCCACAGGCAGTTGGCGTCCGTTTCACACGTTGTCTGGTCCGTGTAACCCGAACATGTTCCTCCGTTGTAGTTATCTACACATATCGTACCGTCCCACAGGCAATTGGCGTCAGTTTCGCATGTTGTCTGGTCCGTGTATCCCGAGCACGTTCCGCCGCCTGTGTTGTCAGTACATATCGTACCGTCCCACAGGCAATTGGCGTCCGTTTCGCATGT
>JAJRTR010000176.1 GCA_024278215.1 bacterium | reverse complement strand
TCTCAATCCAGCCTCCTTTATGTTATCATGATCCCGCCAGTTCGGAGGATAGGGCAACGCTGGAGAGCGACCCGAGCGCCGCGACTGGTGACGGTAACTGGAGAGGCCCTCTCAATGGGGCCTCTCTTTCTTTTTCTCTCCTGTTATCGTCCTGAATGCGATAAACTCGCCTTTCTCTCCTTTCTACACTACATGTTGTGGTCACCCACTTGATTCCCGGATGCCCCTATATTTTTAACACAACTTCATCAAAATAGATATGTGTTTTCGGATACGCAACTTACTTTTGCAAGCTGTGGCCATCTTTTTATCCTGATATTTGTCTGTCCATTCACTGGACGACATAATGGAATCAACCCCAGTATTTTCTGTCGAGTGTTCGAAGCGTGACGGCTTCCGCGATGTCTTCAGTTTTAATGCCGTCGCGGCCCGCGAGATCGGCGATGGTGAGGGCGAGTTTGCGTATGCGGTCATAAGCGCGTGCGGTGTAGCCGTAGGTCTTTATCGCCTGTTTGAGCAGGTCCTCCGCTTCGGGCGGCATCCCGCAGTACTGTTTCATAAGTCGCGAGTTGAGCTCGGAATTCGAGTATATCGGCTCGTCGGCGTAGCGTTTGAGCTGCCGGTCGCGGGCCTCGTTCGTGCGTCCGATAATCTTCGCGCTGGGCTCGCCGGTGGGCAGCGAAGTGAGTTTCTCGGTTTCCACGCGCGGCGTTTCTATGTGTATGTCGATCCGGTCGAGCAGCGGGCCGGACACTTTTTTAAGATAGCTTTGTATCTGGCGCGGTGAACATATACATTCACGCGAGTAGTCGCCGTACCAGCCGCATGGGCAGGGGTTCATGGCCGCTATGAGGATGAAACTCGCGGGGAAAGTCAGCGACATCGACGCGCGCGATATTGTCACCGAACCTTCCTCGAGCGGCTGGCGCAGGACCTCGAGCACGTCGCGTTTGAACTCCGTCATTTCGTCGAGAAAAAGCACACCGTGATGCGCCAGGCTTACTTCTCCCGGTTTCGGCACGGAACCGCCGCCCACGAGCGCCACATTTGATATAGTGTGGTGCGGGTTGCGGAACGGCCTGCGCCGGATCACTGCCTCGCCCGCTTTCAGGTGGCCGGCGATGCTGTAAAGTTTTGTCACCTCGAGTGCTTCCTCGCGCGACAGCCTCGGCAGTATACCCGGCAGCCGCTTTGCCAGCATCGTTTTGCCACTTCCCGGCGGTCCCACCATGATGCAGTTATGATTGCCCGCCGCCGCTATTTCAAGTGCGCGCTTGGCGTGTTCCTGCCCCTTGACTTCCGAGAAACATACGTCGAAGCGGTGCGCTTCCTTGAGTTCCTCGAAGCCGGTGTTCGGGTATGGTTCGATCTTTGTCTCACCCCAGAAAAAGCGCACGAGTTCGTGGAGCGATTCCGCGGGATATATCTCGATGTTGCTGACGAGCGACGCCTCGGGCGCGTTGTCTTTCGGCAACACGATCCCGCGCAGGCTGGGGTTTTCGCCGACCATGATAGCTATGGGCAGCACGCCGCTCACCGGGCGCAGTTTGCCGTCGAGCGACAATTCGCCGATGAAGACCAGGTCTTTGTGTCCGGGCGTGTCGATGTGTTCGGTTTCGTTGAAAAGCAGTCCCTGTGCGGCGAGCATCCCGAGGGCCATGGGAAGGTCGAAGGAAGGCCCTTCTTTTTTTGTGTCTGCGGGCGCGAGATTTGCCGTAACGCGGTCGTAGGAGAACTCGAGGTCGCTGTTTTCGATAGCGGTGCGCACACGCTCGCGGCTTTCTTTAACGGCAGTGTCTGGCAGTCCGACAATGTCGAACCGTGGCAGACCGGACTTCGAGATGTCTATCTCGACTTCCACCACATAAGCGTCGATGCCGAGTGTTGCCGCCGAAAGAACCTTCGCGAACATAACTCTCCTTTTTACCGCTTGCTATTTAACCGATAATATCCTAACCTGGCAAAGCCGGAATCAAACAAGTCGCCTTTTCGTGCCCAAACAAATGCGGTTTGAGCACGGCACACATAGTTTATCTCACCCCCGGAGTAAACTCCAAGCGCCCTGTCTTAGAACGGGTATCCGAGAGAATAGATGCTTTTCCAGCCTTTGGAGAGCGGTTTTTTTGTTATTGCCGCGATCTCCTCTTTGGGCCGCTCGGTGAGCTCGTTCGCGGGCGGGAGTTTGCCGACCGGGAATGCCGCCATGATGTCGTCGTGGAGCCTGACCATATAGTCGAGCAGGGCGCTGATGCCTTCTTTGGCCTTCTCCGGGTCGGCGAGAGTGGACTTGCCGACGCAGCCTTCGGGATAGGCGGATATTTCGACGGGGCCGCACCCTACCTGTCCGTACCATGCGATGGGCCGGTGCAGCAGATTGCCTGCCTTGTCGATGTGTCCGTCGGGCAGGTAGCCCCTGGGCACTGTGTCTACGGCTTTGCTCTGATCCATGAACTCGGGGAACAGTGCCATCGACCAGGATGTCTCGACTTCGTCGGCGTGTATGAAATGTGTGTCGTACGTTCCGCCCTCTTCCTTCACTTTGAAGTAGTCCTGCACAGCGTGGTACCAGTTGAGATTGATGAAGATGCCGGGCACCTGGAAATGCTTCGCGAACTGGTGAATAGCCGTCGGGATGACATATTCCTGACCGTGTCCATTGAGAAGTATTTGTTTTCGGAAACCGGCGTTCCAGAAGCCGGCCATCATGGACTTGAGCATGCCGATGAAATAATCTTCGGGCACGAGCACTGTGCCGGGCATGCCCATGTGATGGTAGGGGTGTGAGCCGTACCACAGGGGCTGCGCGATGGTGCAGCCTGTTTTCTGCGCCACCTGCTCGGCCATGCGCGTGACGAGGAACGTGTCTTCGCCGGTGCAGGCGTTGGGGCCGTGCGCCTCGGTGCTGCCGATGGGAAGGATTATCGTGTCGTTTGTTTTCAGTCGTTCTTCGATGGCCGCCCATGTCATGTTCTGGTAGTAGAGTCCTGAAGCGGATTCCATGTGTCCGCCTTCGGGCGGTATCTGCCATTTATGTTTCGTGGGTTTCGCCATTTTTTTCGGCGCAGTTTTTTTCGCGGTTTTTCTTTTTTTTGCCATGCTGCCTCCCTTTGTTATTTTATCCCGGACCACGCTGCCTTTCACCGTCGCAGGATGAGTTTCAACTATTGTAGTCAACGCCCGCCTGCTTTTCCATCAAATACGGGAGATAAATTATTGCCCGCCGGTTTCTATCGTTCACCGTGTTTGAAGACACTCTCGAGTGATATCTCGAACACACCGTCCCTGCTGACGGCATAAACTTTTTCGCCGTCTCGTGAGACAGTGACGCCTCTTAAGCGGGAGCCGACGTTTTGTTTAAAAACAGTGTCGCCGGTTTGTGTGTCTATTATGAAGATATCACCCGTGACAAAGTTGCCCGCCGCGACGACATGATATGCCGCTGAATATGCTATGTGCCTTATACTCCTGCCGGGTTCTGCCAGGACACGTATCTCGAGTCCGGGCATTTTCGCGCTGTATATCCTGCCTGTGTTGAAGTCGGATATGTACAATGTTTCATTCTGTTCATCATACGCCAGATGCTGGTACAGGGGGCCGGGCCTGAAAGCGGAGAGTCCCTTTTCGGGGAATCCAACGGTTTTTATCTCCTCGAGTTTTTTGTTTTTGTCGTCGTATCGAAAATGGTGAATCGCATTGCCGAACGATGTCAGGAACGAGCCGTCGGACAGGGGGACAATCTCCTCGATGCGGCCCAACTCGAATTCAAAGAGGACTTCTCCGGCCGTGTTCAGGATGTACCACGGGAAAGAAGGCTGATCGCCGTTTAGGTAGATGAGCTCCGAATCGGGATACATGTAAATCCTGCTGGGTTTGATGATCGAAGTTTTTTTCGCAGTGATTATTTTATCGGGATCAGCCGCGTCGAGTATGTAAAAATATCCGGTCGTGTATTCGGCGGTGAAAACGCGGCCTGCCCGGCAGTCGAAGATCAACTTCTCTGTTGCTCCGTGGAGACGGCTGTGCATTTTGACGTGTTTGCCGACGGGATTCAGTTCGATTATTCCGGGACTGTTGAAAAGATTGGTGAGATATAAGGTGTCGCCCGCGCAATTCTCGACCACCGAGTAGTATTCCCTCGGGAAACCGGTTTTGCGTGCGGCATCCTCGAACTCACGGATATGCCTTACCGGCGTATCTGCACCGGACGATGCCATATCGCCGTAGCCCCGCATTCCCGGCAGTATGTACCAGTATGCCGAGAAAATAAAACTGCATATCAGTGAGAATAATGCGAATCTGACAGCGACCGGAAGTTTCCATTTTATGTTTCTGACAAGAAACAGAACCACGGCCACAGCACCGAACAAAACAGGCACGAGCGTGTCGCCGCATCTTACAGCGAACTTCAGCGCGTAGATCAGCGGGGCGGCGCAGATGATAGGAACTGCGACATGACCGCTCTCGAGGACGAATATTCCCGCCGCTCCGCCCGCGAGCATTATCGCCAGTCCGTAATATCCGAACAGCCGGAAAAACATCACCTGAAAAATCACCGCCAGCACGGCGGGCAACAGCCAGAATATCAACCCCAGCCACAGGTGCAGGCGGCTGTAGTCCGGCAGCGCCGGTCTGCGCTTTCCGAGTTCGTGGAGCACCAGGAATATACTTCCAATGACGATGACGACCGGGAGTGAATAAAAGGCGAGTCGTAAATCCAGCATGATCACGATCACCAGCGCGGCGATAACGGCGGAGATGCTTATCAGCCATTTTTTACTAAAGAGCTTTTTCAATATTCGACCGTTCAGTTGCGATTTTATGTTTTCCTGCGCGTGTCGGTTCAATATGGTGTCTGTAAAGATGCGCGTATCTGATATAATACAATAATATCACTGGAAACGGATTATCGGTGAAGTGGTTTTAATTTTGTAATTGAGGGCCGCAGACAGCATCTCGCCGGGGATAGAATGCATTGAAAACGATTCCACGCAGAAAACCGTACTTCAAAGATGGAATGTCGGCTGTTTTGAAATACGCGATGTCCGGCGAGCCGATCTCGGACACGCTCCGCGCTGAACTCGATGAAGCACTCGGAGAGATTGTCGCGTCTCGCTCTCCGTTGCCCGTCGCCAGCGGGCGCGTAGCCCTGCAACTGCTGCTGGAAACGTCGGGACTGGACAGGGGCGCGGAAATATTGCTGCCCGCATATACATTCGGTTTGTTGTATCCGGCGGTTCGGGCGTCCGGTTTCGCGCCGGTAGCCGTGGACATCGACCCGCACACGTTCCAGATGGACCCGGCGCGCTCGGCGGACGCCGTCACAGGCCGGACAGGAGCGATCGTCGCGACACACCTGTTCGGCGAGCCGTGCGACATCGGCGCTTATGCGGAAATAGCCGACAGCAGGGGCCTGTTGCTGATCGAAGATTGCGCACAGGCGCTTGGCGCTCTGACCGAAGGGAAACCCGTGGGGAGTTTCGGACACGCGGCGATCACCAGCTTTGATGTTTCCAAACCGCTCCAATGTATAAAAGGCGGCCTCGTATGGGGCAGCGACACGCAGTGGTTGCGCAGGGTGCGCGAAAGACTTTGCGAACTGGACGGCGAGCCTGAAAACATTCTGCCCGATGTCTTGAAAGCACTTCTGGAAAAGCTGCTTCTCGGCAGTGTTCTGTGGCGGATTCCGATGACTCTTTTCAGCTACCACTGGGCGCAGAGCTTGTTTGTGAAACTGTATCGTTCGAGAGAAAGCGGCAATAAGACCCCCGGCGAAGTGACGAAAATCAGGTCGGCGGCAATGCCGGGCGGATTCGCGGAAATTCTGAAAAGCAACCTTCATAATTACCGGGAAAGACTGTCTGCCAGAAGACAGTTGAGGGCGCTGTATCACGAGTCGCTTGGCGATATTGTTGCTTTTCAGCATACTGCCGCCGGTGATGAGGGCACCTGCCACATGATCGTCGGCAGAGTTCCCTGCGACACGTTTCGGCTCAGGCGCTACCTTGCCGCGAGAGGAACAGACATCGGCATCGGCGCGGAGATTGCCGACGATTGTTCGGGAGACGGCAATTCTGTTGTATCGAGAGTTTCGCGTGAGGCTGTTTCGTTCCCGGTCTATCATGGGCTGTCCTGCGAAGATGTGGAACGGGTATGTACTATTGTCCGGGCCGGTGTGGAAGCGGTCGGAGAAAGACACGGACTGCGCGGTCACGCCGGAACCGCGACGGGATGATAATGCAACAGGTGGAATGAGATGAGCAGTGCGGCAGACGGAAAAAATACGGGTATCATGCCGATGGTGTCGGACTACATTGCTGTGTGGCTGTCGCGGCATACGAATACCGCCCCTGTCCGTATTCCTGTTGTCTACCTCGACATAACCAGCAAGTGCAATTCAGCATGTGTGACTTGCAATGTCGGAAAGAGCACTCGCGGCGGTGCGGACGAATTGACCACCGATGAAATAACATCCCTCATTCCCGGCATGAAGCAGCTCGGCGTGAAACTCGTTTCCATCGGCGGCGGGGAACCCACCATGAGGGATGACCTCGTTGATTGTATCGCCGCATTCAGAAACTGTGGCATCCGCACGCACATGAACACAAACGGCCTGGCTGTCACGGCTTCGCGAGCGAAAGAACTGGCCCGTGCGGGACTGTCTGTAGTCCACATATCGCTGGACAGTGCGGACAGAGCGGAATATGAAATAATTCGGGGCGTCGACGGCCTGGAAGCAGTATTGAATACAATAAAGTATTTCCGTAGTTGCGTACCGCCTGTCCCGGTCGGGATAAACGTAACCCTGACGAGCCTTAATGAGAATTCTCTCCGTGACATTGTAGAAATGTGTGTGCCGCTGGATGTTTCCAGGATTCAGTTCACTCCCGTGCACGCGCACATGCAGCACAGGGGAATCAGCGGAAAAGTCTTTGATAAGCTCAAGCCGGTCGATATGACGAAACTCATGAAAACGCTGCTCGACATGGAACTGCAATTAAAGAAACGCAACATAAGAACCAACTCGCATTATTTCCTTGAACATCTGCAAAACGCCTATCGACCCGTGAGAACAGTACCCTGCGTCGCGGGTTTCCTTTTTGTAATAATCGACAGTTTCGGCAACGTGATGCCCTGCTACGAATACGCCTCAGGTGGAAATATCAGGAAAAACGAACTTGTTTCGATCATAAATTCGCCGGGATTCAAAGCGTCGAAAGAAAGAGTAAAAACGTGTGTCGCACCATGCCTGGATGTCGGAAGCGCAGAGCCGGCGATAGGCTTCCACCTTCCATACATCTGCCTGCACCCATACGAAATATACTGTCGCGCCAGGCAATACTTCTAACCGGAAACAACTGACCCTCATATTTCCCCAGGTGCGAGTAAGGACTATTAATTCAGAGCAAAGGCTTTTCGTTCCTTTGACAGCGCGGCATGAGCTGCATCGAAGGATTTGAAGCGCTTGTAGATCGTTTTCAGGTCTATGTCGGGCTGGTCGCCGGGCGCGCCGTCAGCCGGGAACAGTGATTGAAAAAAGCGGGCTTCTTCGACGAGTTTTTCGAGTGCTTTATGGAGTTTCTCATATTCTTTTCCGGGTGGCTCGGGCAGGTCGCGGGTGAAGCCGGACATGATGGTGGCGCGGAGTTCGGCACGTTCCCGGAGTTGCTTTTCGTCTATGTCCATCGCATCGTATTTCCTGACGAGCTCACGAATGCCGTCGACGGCGAGAACGGTTTCTCTTGCTATCGAGTCGACATCATCGAGGTATTCCCCGGGGGTCGTGTATCCATAGCCGGGAACAGAGGAGCGGGGCAGAACAGCGTCCATCCTGAAATCCGACACCGGTTTTCCGCCGCGCTCCCACTTCAGGCGACCAACCCACCAACCGGGACTTTCGCGCCATATTTCTTCAGACGCATACAGGTAAATCGTCACTGCGCCGAGGTCGCGTCCCGCAGCTTTCCGATAAAAAGCGGTATAGCGTTCGAAGATGTCATCGAGCAATTTGCGGACATCTTCTTTCTGTGCATCCATGCCGATCTCGGCTCGAATTGTGAGCTCGGGCGCAGGTACGTCACTTTCGAAAAGTTTCTCCATTATCCGCACATTCGGAGGCACATCCAGGGCCGGGATGTCGACAACCCTTCTGTCCGGCGCCATGAGTCCGGCTACTACAAAACCGACGACCGCCGCTACCACCAATATCCCTGTCAGTACTATTGCTGTTTTTGATCCGCCTCTTCTTCGATGTTCTTTATCCCGGACTTCTTTTTCCTTCTTGAGTGGTTTTTCTTTTTCGGGGGATTCAGGTTCGGCCTGTTCTTTTTCTCTCGCTGCTTCAACCCGGCATACAGATTCTTCTTCCGGCACCGCAGAATCCGCATGTTCTTCCTGAAACAATTCCTGTTTTACTTTTTCCGGCACGGTGCCGCAGATCGTATCGTCCGTATTGTCCGCCGGAGCTACTGTCTTCCACACGGCTTCCGGTTCCTCGATAGAGAACGTATCATACACAGCAATATCCCGCTGCGGGCCGGGGGGAGGTTCACGCGGGGCGAGAGGAGCAGACGGCGTGGAAAACGGAGATGGAAGCGGAGCGATTATAACAACCGGGGTCGGCATGGCAGGCGCGGGCGGCATTGCCTCCGGAGGCAGTGGGGGCGGCACAGGCAGCGGCCCGGAGATTCTTGTTGAAGGATCGGTTACACGGACAACCGGCAGTACCCGTGGGGGCGGCACAGGCTGAACCGGTTTTTTATCGGTCGGCGGAGCCGGTACTCCGGAACGAAATGAAATCGGCGGCGCATCATCAGCCGTTTTCTCCCGCAGGAAGGCTTTGCCGCAACCCGTGCAGAAACCGCTGCCGGCCCTGAGCCGGCGCCCGCAGGATGTGCAAAATTTTTTTGCATAGTCAGCCACAGGATAAATATTATAACTTAAGTTGTGCGTTTTTATTATAGGTAGTGTCTTGTCAACAAAGAAAAGATGTAAGAGGAGTAGCGTAAAAACTATAAAAGTGTAAGGCGGGGTCACCGTACCCCGCCCTACCTCCGCCCTACCCCTTCTTGCGACATTACAAGCCCGACGTGACACGATCCGGAACTAACTGTCAAATTTCAGTCATGTCCCCAAAATTCTCACTATATATTGAGCCAATTGCAAAATTGATTCGTGTGCAATAAGTCAAAGATGACAATTGTCAACCAACAATGATCGACTATAACGAACGTGCATTCAGTATTTTAAAGCATCTTGACCGACTTTGACAAAAACATTGTTTTGGAAAATGATTTATTACACACGAATCAAAATTATGTTCGTAGCGAGGTCGAACGAAATTTTTCAGAAGCAAGGCGGAGGTGCAAAATCCCCGCAGGCGTACTCGCCGAGTACGTTGAGGATGATTTTGTGCCGACAACGCAG
>JAJRTR010000175.1 GCA_024278215.1 bacterium | reverse complement strand
TAAGCAATTCAAAAAACTTACCGGCGAATGGATCGACCTATCCGTCGAACTCGCCAAGCTTCGCAAATCAGTAAAAAAGGGGTAAAGTATTATCCAGAACTTGGTACTGTCCAGTATTATAATTACGAAGGCTGATTTTCAATACGGACGCCAAAGTCTGTTGGAAAAGCATAATGAGTGCAAAAGAAAAAATTAAGAATCTGTCGCCGGATGAACTGCGGGTGCGAATGGAGCAGATGGGCGAACCGGCATATCGCGCGGACCAGATACTGAAATGGCTGTACGAAGCAAAAGCGGACAGTTTCGATGCCATGACAAACCTGTCTTCTTTGTTGAGACGGCAGTTGTCGGAGGCGTTTGAAGTTATAAGCGTGAGGCCGTTGAAGGTGGAGTGCGCGAGTGACGGGGCGAAGAAAATCCTGTACGAACTCGGCGATGGCCGTACGATCGAGAGTGTGCTGATACCCGGGGGCGGCCGGCTCACACTGTGCGTGTCGAGCCAGGCGGGCTGTGCACTGGGCTGCCGGTTCTGTCTCACGGGCAGGAGGGGTTTCCGGCGGAACCTCGAGGCGGCGGAGATCATCGACCAGGTAATGGTGTCGCGGAAGGAAGCCGGACCCGTCGCGGAGATAACAAATATAGTTTTTATGGGTATGGGTGAGCCGTTTCTTAATTTCGCAAATGTGGTGCGTGCTCTGCAAACACTGACATCGCCCGGCGCGATGGGCATCGCGCCCCGGCGCATCACTGTGTCGACTTCGGGGATCACCGACAGGGTGCGGCAGTTCGGCAGGCTGGGACTCGGCAGGCTGGCGGTGTCGCTCAACGCGCCGGACGGCAAACTGCGCGCGCGCATCATGCCCGTCACGCGCCGCTATCCTCTTAAAAAGCTGCTCGACGCCTGCCGAAACTACAAATCGCCGGTGCGTGGAAAAATAACTTTCGAGTACGTTCTGCTCGAGGGCTTAAACGACTCGGAGCGTGATGCTGAAAAACTGGGTAGACTTCTGAAGGGTATTCAATGTAAAATAAACCTCATACCGTTCAACGAGTGTGAGGAACTTGAATACAGAAGGCCGGGTGAAGCCGGGATCGAAAGATTCCATGGGATTCTGCGCGACAGGGGTTACGATGTATTGCTGCGCGATAGCCGGGGAAAAGAAATCAGCGCGGCCTGCGGACAGCTTGGAGGAATAGAAGTTGGCAAAACATAAGAAAAACACAATCGACCTCAAGCAATGGGTGGAAACACACGGCACGGACTTCGTGATAAAAGTGCGCAACGGAAAACCTTACCTCAGCCGCAAACCGAAAAGGGACCCGAAGCGCAAGAAAAGTGATGCCGAACAGAAACAGGTGGATTTATTCCGACAGGCTGTACTGTATGCGAAGGAAGTCATAGCCGACGAAGAGAAAAAAGAAAAATATATCGAGGAATCAAAGCAATCGGGCCGGTCCGTCTATCACCTTGCAATCTCAGATTATATCGCGGAACACCGCAGCGACCGGAACATACACAAGACACTGGAGTTCGAGGATGTCGTGGCGGAAAAGAGCGGTGACCTGATGTTTCTGAAAATAAACTTTCCCGAACCTGCACCTTTCAAAAAACTCGAGGTCTCACTGTCTGAACTTGATAAAACATTTGTCGAATCCGGAGCCGCCGAGCAGGCGCAGTTGAAATCATGGTGGTACCTCATCACAAACACCGACATCGCCGGGCTCCCCTTCCGGGCCATGATTACCGCCACCACAAAAGACGGCGACATCTTCGCCGCCGAGCATATTGTGGTTTGAATATTTGCCACCGTGTTTCAAGGATATCGAATTCGACACTGCAATGATGTCGTTTATTTCAGACCTGCGGCCTGGGCAGAAGATCGGTCTGTTCGAGTATGCCCCTGACCTTGTGTTCCCATTCGATGGCCATGAGATGCACGCCCGCGACACCCGGTATGTTGCGCACGGTTTCGATCTGTTCGAGGCATATTTTGATGCCTTCTTCGGCCTGTTTTTCCTTGGGCGTGCCCTTGAGGCGCTGGATGATTTCGTCGGGAACGGAGATGCCCGCGACGAATTTGTTCATGTAGTTGGCCATGCCGGCGGACTTCAGCGGCGTGATGCCCGCCATGATGAAGGCTTTCTTGTCGAGGCCGTGGTCGCAGGCCATCTGCATGTATTTTTTGAAGCGGTCCATGTCGTAGATGCACTGGGTCTGGATGAAGTTGGCGCCGGCCTGTATCTTTTTGGCGAGCCGGAAGACGCGGAACTCGAAGGGGTCGCCGAAGGGGTTGGCCGCCGCGCCGAGGAACATCTTCGCGGGGCCTTCCACATCGTCGCCGCCGATGACTTTGTTCTCGGTGCGTATGTGGTCAATGACCTTCAGAAGTTGTATCGAGTCCATGTCGAAGACATTTTTGGCGGTGGGGTGGTTGCCGAACTTCTGGTGGTCGCCGGTGAGGCAGAGCATGTTGCGGATGCCGAGCGCGTGGGCGCCGAACATGTCGCTCTGGGCGGCGATGCGGTTGCGGTCGCGAGTGACCATCTGCATGATGGGTTCGACGCCTTCCTGGACGAGTATCGCGCTTGCGCCGATGCTGGACATGCGCACGACGGCGGTCTGGTTATCCGTGACGTTCGCGGCGTCGCAGCAGCCTTTTATGTGGTTGATCTTTTCCTTGAGGCGTTCGACGTCTGCGCCTTTGGGCGGCCCGCATTCGGTGGTAATCGCGAAGTGGCCCGCGCGGAATATTTTTTCGAGATTGCTGCCCGAGATCATTTCAGAGCTATTTGCTTTTTCCTGTGCTTCACCCATGGGTTCAACTCCCTGTACAGAATTTATTTTATAATTTCGGCATCATCGCAATCCGTGCCGCCGCCGTATGCGCTGCCGCGCGGCAGGATAGTTGTTATATGTCGACTCAACCCTTAGCGGGCTCTTTGTCTTCCTGCTGCTTGTGTTCGAGCGCGAAGACTTCGGGATTCTCCATCCTGCGCACACCGCCGTCGGTCGCGGTGCTCCAGTCTTTCATGTCCATGATCTTCTCGATGAGGTCGAGTCTGTCGATGGACTTGAGGCGGTCGTAGATGAGCTGCCAGACGCAGGGAATGTTCTTTGGGTCGACTTCGCACATTCCCTTTTCCGAGCCGCCGCAGGGGCCGTTGAGGATGTGTTTCGAGCAGCGCGCCACGGGGCATATACCGCCTGTGAGGCCCAGCACGCAACTGCCGCAGCCCTGGCAGTATTCGACCCAAACGCCGGGCTTTTCGCCCACGCCGAGGAAGCTGGTGTTGAGGCCGGGATAGACGAGCGAATCCGGGAACTTTTTGACGAGCGCCTGCACGCCCGCGCCGCATCCGATGCTCACGACAGCTTCCACCTCGTCGAGCCGGCTGCCCATCAGGTCGAAGTATTCCCAGTCGCACTGGCGCGGTATGGTCATCTCGACCACCTCGAGTTCGCGGCCGTCTATCTTCCTCTTCAGCTTGAGCGCGGAAGTCAGCACGCCGACCTCTTTCTCTCCGCCGGAGAGGCACACCGATACGCATCCGCCGCAACCGAGCACCATGATCTTGTTGTACGGTTCGATGAATCCGTATATTTCTTCGATCGGTTTTGTTTCAGCTACTATCATATTGTCACTCCGATTATTTTGATTTTGCGGCCGCCACGTTAACGGGGCTCGGCCCAAGTTTTCTTATTCTTTCATCCATTATTTTCGCGTTTGCGACAAACTTATCGAACATGGAGGCCGAGAAGTTGAACATCTCGAGCCGCTCGCCGCCGATGCCTATTTCATCGAGTAGTTTCTTTGCATTTTTGACGCGCCGCTTCGCCCAGTAGTTGCCTTCGGCGAAGTGGCAGCTTCCCTCCTCGCAGCCGGCGACATACACCCCGTCCGCGCCTTCCTCGAACGCGCGCAGCAGCAGCCGGGTGTCCACCCTGCCGGAACAGGGAAGCCTGATTACCTTTATATTCGATGGATACTCCGTCCTTGTGGAGCCTGCCAGGTCGCCCGCGGCATAAGCGCAGAAGTTGCAGCAGAAAGCTACGATCTTCGGCACAAAGTTCGGGTCCACCGGTTGCTTCGGCTGCTTTTCTTCTACCTTTTCCTCTGTCTCCGCCATTTCCATTTCCTCCAAGAATTATGTCAGGAGCCTGCCGGCGCCTTGTCTTTATCGAAATCGAACGAATATGTTTCATTGCACATGCAGGATATCTGGTCGTAGGTGAAGCCGGGCAGTTCAATGGCTTTCGCCGGACACTGGCTGACGCAGGTTCCGCAGCCGTGGCATGCCAGCGGCGATATTTCCGCCTTGCCCCGCATGTTCATCTGCGGCACACCGTAGGGGCATACTCTAACGCATGTCACACAGCCGGCGCACAGGTCTTCGTTCACATGCGCCACGTGTGCGTCGCCCTGGAGCTTCTCTTTGCCCAGCACGCCGCCCGCGTGCGCCGCAGCCGCCAGACCCTGCGACACCGCTTCGTCCAGCGACATCGGCGAGTGCGCCGTGCCCGCCATGTACGCGCCCTCGAGCGCGAAGTCTATCGGGCGCAGCTTCACATGTGCTTCGAGGAAGAAGCCGTCCTGGCTCTCAGACACCTTGATGGTTTTTGCAAGTTTCCTGGTGCTCGTTCTCGGCACCACCGCCGCCGCGAGCGACACAGCGTCCGCCGGGAACTCCAGCACACGGCCCATCATCTGGTCTTTCACCGTTACGGCAAGCCGTCCGCTGTTCTTCGTTACTTCGGGCGGCTCGTCCTTGTCGTACCTGACGAAGATAACGCCCAGGTCGCGCGCCCTGCGGTAGTAGTCTTCACGCATCCCGTATGTCCTTATGTCGCGGTACATCACATAGATATTCAGGTCGGGATTCATCTCTTTAAGTTTGATCGTATTTTTCACCGTCTGCGAACAGCACACGCGGCTGCAGTAGTCGCGTTCGTCGCAGCGCGAGCCGACGCATTGTATGAAGACTATGTCGTTGAGCTCTTTAGGGTTCAGTTTGCCTGAGGCCACAGCCATCTCGAGCTCGCGCGTCGTCATGACATGTTCATCCTGGCCGTACATGTATTCCGTCGGCTTGTATTCCTTCGCGCCGGTGGCGATTACCAGCGCGCCGTGTTCGATTACCTGCGTGCCGTCGCCGTTTCCGGAAGTAAGTGTGCTCTTGAACGCGCCGACGCCGCCGGAAAGGTCCGCGAGTTCGCTGTTGAAATGAATAGTTATTTTCGGGTTGTTCGTGATCTGGTCGATCATTTTTTCAACAACCGGTCTTATGTCCGAGCCGTCCATCGCGTAGCGCAGGTTCAGGGCTTCGCCGCCGAGCTGCGCCGCGCGCTCGACCAGATGCACGTCGAAACCCTGGTCTGCGAGTGACTGTGCCGCCGTCATGCCCGCCGCGCCGCCGCCTATGACAAGACCCGTGTGTGTGACATCGAGTGTCGCCGATTGCAGCGATTCGAGCTTCCGGGCCTTGGCGATAGCCATCCGGGCGAGTCCGATAGCTTTTTCTGTCGCTTTTTCCGGGTGGCTGTAGTGTACCCATGAACACTGGTCTCGGATGTTGGCCATCTCGAACAGGTAGGGGTTGAGGCCGGCTTCCTTGAGCATCTCGCGGAATAGCGGTTCGTGTGTCCTGGGCGAGCAGGACGCGACGACAACCCTGTTAAGATTTTTTTCTTTGATGATTCTGCGTATGAGGTCCTGCGAGTCCTGCGAGCAGGTGAATAGAATGTCCTCGGCATGAACAACGCCCGGCTGTTTGCCGGCGTCTTCCGCGACACGTTTCACGTCGACGACGCCCGCGATATTTATGCCGCAATGGCAGATGAAGACACCCATGCGGACTTCGTCCTCGGGTTTGACGTCCAACGGCTCGGGATATTCTTTCGTGCTTGTCGCCGTCCAGCGCGCGTCGCCCAGCAACGCCATGGCTTTGCCCGCCGCGCCTGTCGACTGCACGACCGATTCAGGTATGTCCTTCGGACTCTCGAACGCGCCGCATACATAAATGCCTTCCCGGTTTGTTGCGATGGGCATGTTCGGGTCGGTTTCGGCGAATCCGTATTTGTCGAGATCGACGCCGAGGCGGTTGCAGAGCGCTATGCCGTCGGGGTTCGGCACAAGGCCGCAGGAGAGGATCACCATGTCGAATTCTTCTTCTTTTAACGAATCGCCTTCGAGATACCTCAATATGAGATTTTTGTTGTTCGGGTCTTCCTTGATTGTCGAGATCGACGCCTTGACGTAGCGCACACCGTTCTTGTCGCGCGCCGACTGCCAGTAGCGGTCGAAGCCTTTGCCGAATGCGCGAAGGTCCCTGTAGAAGATGGATACTTCCGACCCCTTGCAGTGTTCCATACCGATAATCGCCTGCTTCGTGGCGTACATGCAGCACACCGACGAGCAGTAGCCGCGCCCGATGCGTTCGTTTCGTGAGCCGACGCACTGGATGAACGCTATGCGTTTGGGTTCTTCGTGGTCCGACGGCCTGGCGACGTGTCCCTCGTATGGGCCGGACGCGCTGAGCATTCGCTCGAACTGCATGCTGGTGATGACATTGTCCATGTGGTCGAAGCCGAATTCGCCGAGCTCGCGCGGGTCAAACAGCTTGTAGCCGGGCGACAGGATCATGGCGCCGACATCATAAGTTGTTATCTGCTCGGTCTGGGTGAAGTCGATGGCTTCTTTCTGGCAGGTGATCTCGCAGAGGCGACAGTCCGCGCAGGGGCCGCAGTTGAGGCAGCGCTTTGCTTCGGCGACGGCTTCTTCGGCGGTGATCGTCATCTCCACTTCGTCGAAGTTGCCTGTGCGCTGGTCGTAAGGCAACAGTTTGGGCCTGGGGCGCGACGCTTTCTGCGCGTTGTTTATAGTGTGCTCGTCGAGGGGAGTGGAAGCCATTAGTTCGTCTTCGAGGCGTGCGCCGTCTATGTCTTCACCGAGCAGGTAGCGGCGGATGGACTCTGCGGCGTTCTTGCCCGCCCCGATAGCTTCGATCGCCATGCCGGGGCCAGTGACGCAGTCGCCGCCGGAGAACACGCCTTCACGGTCGGTACGACCGGTCTTTTCATTTGTGATGACTGTGCCCCATTTCGTGGTTTCCACACCGTCTTTGCCGGTGAGGAAGTCCACTTCCGTCGCCTGCCCGATGGCCGCGATGACTGTGTCGAGCTCGATGTCGAATTCCGAGCCGTCGATGGGAACGGGCCTGCGGCGACCGCTCGCGTCGGGTTCGCCCAGTTCGTTCTGTATGCACTTTAACCGGTCGACCCTGCCGCCTGCGCCCGCGACTATCTCCAGCGGCGTCGTGAGGAACTTGAATTCGATTCCTTCTCTCTCCGCCTCGGCGATTTCCCACTCGTGGGCGGGCATCTCCTGGCGGCTCCTGCGGTATACGACCGTGACTTTCGCGCCTTCCCTGATGGCGGTGCGGGCCGCGTCCATCGCGACGTTGCCGCCGCCGATGACCGCCACATTTTTGCCCAGTTCGGTCTTCTCTCCGAGCGTGATGTCGCGCAGGTAGTCTATGCCGCTCATCACACCGGGTAGTTCCTCGCCCCTGACGCGCAGTTTCATGCTGCCGTGCGAGCCGACCGCTATGTAGACGGCCTTGTAGCCCTGCTCGAACAGTTTGTCGATTCCATTGTTTTTGTCTATTGCCGTATTCAGTTTTATTTCCACTCCGAGCTGTTTCACACGGTCTATTTCATACTGGAGCACCTTCATGGGCAACCTGTATTCGGGTATGCCGACCGCGAGCATTCCGCCCGCCATGGGCAGTTTCTCGAACACTGTGCATTTGAAACCCCACAGAGCGAGATCGTGCGCGGCGGTGAGTCCGGACGGGCCCGCGCCTATGATGGCGACCTTCTCCTCACGCTTTTGCGCCGGTTCGATATTCTTCCAGGGATTCTTCGACGGGTCTTCGGTGACGCCAAGCTTTTTCGGGATCACGCCCGCCTCTTCAAGTTCGATGTCTGACACGAAACGCTTGAGATTATTGATTGCGACAGGCTCGTCGACCTGTCCTCGGTTGCAAACTTCCTCGCAGGGATGGAAACAAACCCTGCCGCAGACCGACGGGAAGGGATTGCGCTGACGGATCACTTCCAGCGCGTCCTTGAAACGCCCTTCGGCGATGAGATTGACATAGCCCTGCACGCTGATGTGCGCCGGGCACCTGTTTTTGCAGGGCGCGGTGCGGTCGCGGGTGATCGCGAACCAGTTGGGCACCGCCTGCGGAAACAGCCGGTATGTCGCTCCTCGGTCGCTGAGGTTTTCATTGTTCGGGTCGGGTATATGCACCGGGCATACAGTCGTGCATTCGGCGCAGCCGGTGCATTTGGATTCGTCGATGTAACGCGGCTGCTTCCTGACTTTGACTTTGAAGTTGCCCGCTTCGCCGCTGACACTGTCTACATCCGCCATGGTAATGATGTCGATGTTGGGATGCGAGCCGACGGAGACCATCCGGGGCGAAATCATGCAGGTCGAGCAGTCGTTTGTCGGAAATGTTTTGTCGAGCTGCGCCATGCGGCCGCCGACTGTCGGTTCCTTGGAAACAAGATAGACAAGATAACCGGAATCGGCAAGGCCAAGCGACGATTCCATGCCGGCTATGCCGGCGCCCACTACCATGACCGAGCCGACTTTGCCGCCGCCAGTCCCGACCACTTCGCCTTTCTTATTGTTTGTATCTTTATACTTGTTCTTGCTCATGATCAAGTCCCTTCCTTGTTGTCAGCGAGCGGCAGGTGCGGAGAGCACCTGGTCGATGAGAGGCTTCGGGTCTACTATGTGGCGGTTGAGCCATGTCCGGTATTCCTGTATGCCGAATGCGATGCCTATTAGTTCGGTAAAATAATACACAGGCAGATTAAACGATTTTCCAAGCAGTTCGCCCGCCTGCTTCTGCCTCGAATCGACGTTGAGCTGGCAGAGCGGACACGCCGTGACTATGCAGTTCGCGCCCGCCTCTTCTGCCTTCGCGAGTAGTTTGCCGACAAGTTTCAGAACAATGTCCGTGCGGGGAATCGCGAGGCTCGCGCCGCAACATTCCGTCTTGTACGACCAGTGTACCGGCTCGCCGCCCAGCGCGCCGACAATGTCTTCCATATACTTCGGATTTTCGACATCGTCAAGCTGCATCACTTCCGGCGGGCGCAGCATCAGGCAACCATAGTAACCGACAGGCCTGAGCCCTTCTAGTTTATGTTTCACATTTGCGGCAATCTCGTCGAGACCGACATCGTTGTGCAGAATGTCTATGAGATTGCGAGCGCCGATCTTGCCGTCATACTGCCCGATCTTGCTTTTTACGCCTTCGTTCTTCGCCGCGTACTCTGCGTATTTGAGATGCGAGTAGCAGGCGGCGCAGGCAGTAACCACATCGCGGTCGGCCAACTTTTCCGCCATTGCGAGGTTTCGCAGGCTGAGTTGGACACCCACTTCGTGCTCGGCGATATGTGTCGCGCTCGCTCCGCAGCAATTCCAGTCCGGCAACTCGATCAGTTCCACTCCGAGATGCCGGCAGACCGCCTGCAGCGATTCCTCAAAATCTTTTCCCGACGTGTGCGACGAGCAGCCGGGATAATATGTGTATTTTTTTGCCATTGACCTATTTCTCCCCGATGATTTCTCTCACCTGGCGGCTTCCTCTGATCCTGCCCGAGAGCGGATTGATGCCCATCTTGCCCTTCTTTATCATTTCCATTCCAAGGTCCATATCGCCCATGTAATCCTTCGAACCCATCTTGTAGTGCATCATCAGGAGCGGCTCGTTTATTCGCCCTCTGGTCTTCACTATATTGAGGAACGTTCTATAAAGCAGTGCCACGTTCTTTTCCTTTGGTTCCGCGTTTTCTTCAAATGCCATGTGTTTGAGCGCGTCCACTACCGCGCGCGTGCTTATATCCTGCGGACATCGTGTTTTGCATGTCTCGCATCCGATGCACAGCCATATAAAGTCGCCCTGCATCAACTCGTCTTTCATCCCCAGCAGCACTTTTCTAAGTATATGCGCCGGCGTCGAGTCCGAAACTTCCGCCACCGGGCAGCCCGCCGAGCATTTCATGCACTGGTAGCACGCGCTGACATCCACCCCACTCGCCTCGCTTATCTTTTTCGTGAATTCCCTATCGGGTTTTACTACGGTTGTGCTCATTTCCGCGCCCCCTTTCCGCGCCGCAACCTTCACAGCACGTTGTGCTTCGCGTTGCCTTCTCTATGCTGTTAACAGCGTTTTGTCCTCGTATCCTGAACAATCGCCCGATATCATTTTCATAATCCCAAACTTACGACATTATAATATGAAGTTATAGAAATGCAAGTACATAGCCTTACGTAATCCGGATAACTCACATGATATATACACTTGCAAAAAACCATGCTTTTCAGTCAATTATCTCATTGCCCTTTAAAATTGAAACAGTCACCTTTCCCAAAAGCACAAAAGTATATCAGGTCTGTCATAACATTTTTTTATAAAACAGAGCGTCGATTGCAAAATAATGTTCGTAGTGAGGTCGAGCAAAATTGTTCAGAGTAAGGCGGATGTATAAAATCCTCTCAGGCGTTCTGTAGAATATGTCGAGGACAATTTCGCGCGACCGCAGCAGAAATCAGAATTGTGCAATTGGCTCTTACATCTTTTCTTGTTGACACGACACTACGACGTGTTTTACACTGTTCAGCTTTGATGTATTCTTTGAGGCGCTTCTTATGTATTCCCGATGTACAACTAAAATATTACAATATGTATTTCTCCAATGGATATAAAAGGCAATATAAAATCATTGAAAACACGATATTGCTAATTTCAGGCTTTTAATGGGTAAATATTGCATTATATGATATATGAGATTGATTTTAATAAAATGGCAATCTTCCGACGATAATAGCAATATACAGCGCTTTGTTATTATGCAATACCGTAATTGATTATGGAAAAGCAGAAAACATATTGCTATTGCAATACAAACAATCGGTTTTTTCAATATTACACAAAAATAATGAAAAAAATATGGCAAATTACCATTATCAGATATCAACAAATATATTGAAAAGTCAGGAAATGATATTTAAAGGATGCACATAAAATGCAAACAGGATACATAAGATGCTATTGAAAATCTGATATTTGTAAAAACATAATTAACTGATTTATACACAAAATCAGATTAAATCACACAAAACATAGAGGGAAACTAAAATCAAAATATATTAAATATAAAATTACATTGTAGCAGATATTTAAAAGTGAGATATTGCTGAAAAAGGAGACTGAAATAATGTTATATGATTTGTTGTATTGTTACTGCTTGTGTCGTACCAATAATATCGAAGACAAAGAGCCAAAAGCGGTAAATGGCGTGTGAAAGAGTGTTATAGGGAGTTTTGATAAGGTATAGAACGATCATGTTTTGTGTTCTTTCAATGATTATCGAGGAAACAGGAAAGAAATATTATGATTCTTTATGATAGTTTATGAAGCGGTATGATGTATAAAGATGCTTAATAATATCAGTACGTTAGATCTAAAAGAGCAGGAAGGATTGTGATTAGGCATACGTTGGATAACAAAAATATCATAAAAGCAGGCGTTTTGCGAGAATTATATCCTGTGGGTGTGTGATTTTAATATTTGCAATACTTCCGTCGACAGCGAAAGTCTTTCTTCCATAATGTTCCAGGATTGAAGAGTCGTCAGTTGCGATAAAATCATTTTCGGCTGCGTGGATATGAGCAGCGAGCAGGATATTGAAATTAAAGGCCTGTGGTGTTTGGGCCATAACGAGTGATGCACGGTCGAGGGTTTTTAAGACATATTTGTTGTCATCGAGAATTTTTATAGTATCGGTAGCTGGAATAACAGGAACGCAGGCGCTGTGCTCAATTGCATTATAAAGGACAAGAGACAGAAGGTCATTCGACGCGCAGGGCCTGGCGCCATCATGTATAACGATATATGATGTATTTTCCGGTAGGGTTTTCAGAGCGAGAAAAACACTTTCCTGTCGGCTTTTACCGCCCTCAATTACAACTATATTATTGAATCCCCATCCGGCGATCAGATTTTCAGTGCTTTTTTTCCATCCTGCCGGGCAGGTTAGCACGATATTATCTATCATGCTATTATTCGCCATGAGTCGAACGGAATAGAAAAACATTGGTTTTTCATTTATTTCTACAAAGCATTTAGGTGTATCCGCCCCGAGTCTGGCTCCTGAGCCGGCACAAAGGATAATTGCGTAAATCATAGTGTCATAACCTCATCAGAAATAATCATTTGAACGTGTGGCTCTCCGGAACAAGCAGCTTTTCACTATAGTATACCACATTCAACAGCGATTGGCTCTGTAATCTTTCTAATCTCTCGTAATTTTATAGTTACACCATATTCATCATGTAATATGCTTGAATGCCGGAACACAATCCCGGTGTGTAATTACGTAATTACATAATTTGCTTTTAAAAATATATATCTTCACGACTTAAATGATTCGTTTCACTGAAGACTGGCAAAAAGGTATATCCGTGTTCTTATGATAATGTATTATTGCAAAGTTACATGCAATGCGTTTTAACATGTTCTCCGGTAAACATTTGGTTTTCAGGCATGTTCAATCCCTGGGATGGAAAAATAATACATCATGCGTTATTGCACGTTGAAATTGTGTAAAGAAGAAAAATATACTTTAAATAATCGATATATTACGACTTTGGCATTTTTGTGTGTATGGATGTTATTGCGCAATTAAGCATCGGATAGAACAGGGACGGCATATTGACCTTAAAAGCAAACAGCGCATTGGACTATCATATTTTTGTGCTTTCGTAAGTGATATGTGTACAAATACGGAATTAGATAATAACATACACATGCAAAAACACAGGGTGAATGTTTTGTTCAGACATTTGTAATTTGTCGTGATTATATTTGTGATTGCAGTGGAAGCATTTAAGGGTTAGGGCCGACATGATAGTACGGATAAAACAAGAAATTATATCATGTCTGCATTGAACGATTCGATTACTAAAAGAAGGTCTCTAAGGAATGTAACAAAAAATGGCAGTAATAGGGGATGATAATATATAGGTGCAAAGGGAGCATCGCAGATGAGAAAGATATTGAAAACAATAAGAAATACTGCGGTTATTTGCACTGTTATGTTTTATTTTGCAGCATCCGGAGCATTGGCGGATAATCGGAATGTCGATGAGATAAGGAAAATTGCGAGTGACGGGCTGTTGAAGGGAGCGGTTGTAGGAATACTTATTCAGGACCTGGACACGGGAAAGGTGCTGTTGAAAATAAATGAAAACAGGGTTTTCATACCGGCATCGAATATGAAGCTTATTACAGCGGGCGCGGCGATACTGGCGCTGGGGCCGAGATACAGATTTTACACAGATTTTTTCGCGAAGGGATTTGATGGAGCAAGTGGAAAGGCGGGGGGACTCTATGTTAAGGGTTACGGCGACCCGACGATGAAAGATGAGTTTTACGAGGAGAATGCCACGGAGGGAGCCGATGAGATTGCGCGCCGGATAGTGAGGAGCGGCCTGAAAAAAGTTTCAGGGGTTCTGTGGCTGGATGATACATTTTTTGCAGGAAGCGACAGGCCGGATTCGTGGGAGGAGGATGACCTCGAATGGTGCTACGCGCCGAGGCCGGGTGCGCTGTCCGCGGGCGGAAACTGTCTTAAAATGGAAATACGGGGCGATACGACGCCGGGCCGCCCGGCGAATATCGAATTCGATCCGGTTCCGGACATTTCGCTGATAAGGAATAATGTTGAGAGTGTATCAAAGGGCGCTACCGAGATTTAAGTTACCCAGGATGCGCGTGGAATGATAACGATAAGCGGAAAGGTGCATTGCGGCAGTGTTGTCGAACACGAATATCCCGTCTTGTATCCGGCATTGTTTTATGGTTCTGTCCTGACAGGCGCATTAAGGCGGGCGGGAGTAGAAGTAGACGTAAGGATGGCAAAGAGGAAAGATGTTCCGGCAGGTTACAGATTTTTCAGGCGCATTCCGTCGGAGGAGCTTGTGGATGTGCTGGAAGTGATGGGGAATTACAGCGACAATTTTATCGCGGAGCAGATGATAAGGGTTATCGGAGCGCTCAAGGGAGAGGCGGGCACTCGCGAATCGGGCACACGGACAGTGGGCGATATTATCAAAAAATACAATATTGCAACGGACGGTACGATACATATTGAAGATGGTTCAGGACTATCGCGAAAAAACAGATTAACCCCGGGAGTATTGAATGCGCTGCTGTATGCGTTCTATAATTCATATCTCAGGGAGGAGTTCAGGAGAGTGCTGGCGACGCCCGGCGAAAAAGGCACGCTTAAAAAGCGATTGATCGAGACAAAAGGGCGTTTCTGGGCAAAGACCGGAGCATTGCGGGGCGTGTGTTCCCTGAGCGGTTATTACATACGTCCAAACGGAAACACCGCCGCGTTCAGTATGATAATGAACGGTTATGAAGTTCACTCGAATTACATCAGAAAGCTTCAGGACCGTATTGTTTTGCAGATGTTGAATATATAGTTTTTAGAGGGAATATCAAAGTAAATTTTAGGGAAATAACGTACAAAATGAGCGACAACAGGCCTGTAGGTGTTTTTGATTCCGGTGTTGGAGGACTGACCCTGTTGAGGGAACTCGACAGCTTCATGCCCTACGAGGATTATATATATCTTGCCGACACCGCGCGAATGCCTTACGGCACAAGGACAGAGGACGAGATAGTAGCCTATTCGGAGCAGCTCATTCATTTTCTCGAAAAACAGGACTGCAAGATGATCGTTATCGCCTGCAACACTGTCAGCGGGCTGCTTCCTCAGATAGAAAAGGACATAAAGAGCACAGTGCCGGTTGTCGGCATTATCAACTACGGCTGTGTCGCCGCCGCGCTGTATGTTACATACAATTTCCGCATCGGAGTGTGGGCCACACAGAGAACTGTCGACAGCCAGGTATACCGCAAGTTCATGGACAATTTCGATCCGACGGTGAAGATACTCACAGAGTCGTGCACGGACCTGATACCACTGATCGAGAAGGGGAAAGTGGGTTCGCCGGAAATGAGGCGGCTCACCGACAAATGCATCCAGCCCATGAGGAATGAGGACATCGACACGATTATACTCGGCTGCACGCACCTGCCTTTCATTAAGACGATTATCCAGGACATCCTCACCCCGGCGGTCACGATCATCGACCCCGCGAAACGCACCGCGGTGCTCTGCAACAAGACACTGATGGACAAAGGGATCAGCAGGAAAAAACACAGTGCGCCGGGTACAAAGAAATTCTATGTTACGGGCGACCCCGATGCTTTTTTGAAAACCTCGAAACTACTGATTGGCGACATGGCCACCCGTGTTGAATCCGTCGATGTCGGCCAATGATTTTTCACAGGGAGAACAATAGATGGCGAAAAAGAATATACTGAAAATCGGGTTGCCCAAGGGCAGCCTCCAGGAATCGACTTTCAAGCTGTTCAAAAAAGCCGGTTTCAATATTATCCTGCACAGCAGGTCGTACAAACCTTTAATCGACGACCCCGAGATCGAAGGAATGATGATTCGCGCGCAGGAGATAGCCCGCTATGTCGAGGCAGGCGCTATCGACGCGGGCCTTACCGGGCTTGACTGGATCATGGAAAACGGCGCGAAAGTCAAGACCGTCTCCGACCTCGTCTACGCCAAAACCGGAACAGGCAAAGTCAGGTGGGTACTCGCAGTGCCGGAGAACTCCCCGATAAAAAAGCCGGCCGACCTTGAGGGCAAGCGGGTGGCGACCGAACTGCTGAAGGTGACGAAAAAGTATTTCAAAAAGCAGGGTGTCAATTGCGACATCGAGTTCTCGTGGGGCGCGACGGAAGTCAAGACACCCGACCTGGTGGACGCCATTGTGGATGTGACGGAAACCGGCAGCTCGCTCAGGGCCAACAAGTTGCGTATAGTGGACACCATTCTTTCCACCAACACAAAATTCATCGCCAACCACCAGGCGTGGAAAGACCCGTGGAAAAAACAGAAGATCAGAGACCTCGACCTGCTGCTCCAGGGCGCACTGGCCGCCGAGACGCTGGTCGGCTTGAAAATGAATCTGCCTAAAGACGCCTTCGATGATGTCATAAGGGTCCTGCCCTCGATGAAGAACCCCACCGTGTCTCCGCTCAGCAACGGTGAATGGCTCGCTATCGAAGTTGTCGTTGAGGACAAGTCCGTGCGCAACCTGATACCGCGTTTGAAGCAGGCGGGCGCTTGTGATATTATTGAATACAAACTGACCAAGGTAATCAACTGACCCCGGAGACTGTTCGCCGCGCGTCATAATATGTTGACAAACCGAAACAGCGCCGGCCATTGCCGGACAAAAGGTGGTGCGCCCCATGACTTATGATCATTTGAACCATATAGCGCTGGCTGTTATGTACATTGGGCTTTTCGGCTGGCTCGGATCCACCGCCATGTTTATTTTTCGCGGATTCAGAAGCACCGGCGAGCCGCGATTCAGCAAAGCGCTCGGCTGGTTCGTCCTGATGTTCGTGATGATCGGCATCTGGATCGCGGGTCTCGTGTTTCTGGGTTACGAGGCCTGACACCGTGACAACGTTCGACCATATTTTTCGCTACCGCGGATTCGCAGCACGATGTTTCGGCATATTATTATGCCTGCTCCTCTTCTGCACAGGCGCAAAAGCCGTTATCAATAAAGGACATATCCTGACAACTCTCCCTGCCGTGAAAGATTCGGGCGGGGCGGTCTTCGACTCCACCGAACTGCAAGGCAAATATTCGCTATTCGCTTTTTTCTCCATCTACAGTGAATCCTCCGACGACCTTTTCACATTTCTCGACCGGGTACAGGCAAAATATGCCCGGAACAAATCGTTCCAGATACTCGGGGTCAATGTCGACCCGGGCGACGAATCCGTAAGCAGCTACCTGAAAACAAAACAATCGCCGTTCAGAGTTCTCCTCGATGTCGACCTGGCGCTTTCCAACCGTTTCGGAATCAAGCAGATGCCGACTTTTTTTATTATCGCACCCGACGGAAAAGTGGTAGAATCCGTCTCGGGCTTCTCCCCCTCCGTAACACAAGAGATAAACAGCTATCTTCAAGACCTGCTGTATAAACCTGAAAACAACGAACCAACCCCCCAAAACGATCATGCAGCAAGAATAGACGATCTGTATAAAGAAAAAAAACTCATCAGCACCAGTTCGCCCCATAAAGCCTATTGTGCGAACGGCAAATCGCTGCTGCTATACATATCGTCCGATCACATACTCTGGACCTTCGACGCGCTGCGTGAAGCGAGAAAAGAAATCGCGACCGATGTCGAAACCGCATCATGGTCGCCCGACTGCAAAGCCATCGTCTTCTCCAACAACGAAAAGTCCGGTATCTGGATCAAACACGACGACGGCACAATAATCAGCGTGTCGCCGGAAGGAGACAAACCCGCCTGGTCGCCGACCGGCGACATGATAGCATTCGTCGTCGACAACGTCGAGATATGGGTTTTCCGGCTTTCGACACAAAAAAGATGGAGAATCGCCGTCAACGGAAACTCCATCGAGTGGTCGCCTGACGGCACATTGCTGCTCGTGCAGGACGACAAACAGCGACTATGGCTCATCTCGCCATTCTCAAGATTCTCGCTTATCAAAGGTCTTTTCAATGATTTCTGATTGTAATCGAACCGGTTGAAACATTCTGATTCTGCCGCGGTAGGCTGCAATTGTCCATCGCTGCGTTGTCGGCGCGAAATCATCCTCGCAACAATCGACTAATACGGCGGTTTGCTGTACAATGGTTTCACGAAAAACTATTCATCGAAGGGAGCGGAAAAAATGGCTGATCCCAAAAAGGAAATCTATAAAAAACAGGCACGGACTGTAATAAAAAATCTCAGGCGCAGGAACATCGAGGGGATCTACTGCAAAGATAAATATGTGGCGATAACAACGATTTGCAAGATGATCCCGAAGGGGTCGGTAGTTGGACTTGGCGGCTCGACGACAATTGTCGAATCCGGGCTTGTCGACGCGCTGCGGAATCTGGACATCGAGCTTCTGGACAGGTACAAAGAGGGCATTCCATCGGCAGAAATATTCAAGATGCGAAAGCGCGGCCTCACGGCCGATGTGTTCATCGCAAGCTCGAACGCTGTCACGCACGATGGCAAACTCGTGAATGAGGACGGTCTCGGAAACCGTGTGTCGTCCATTATCTTCGGACCGGAGAAGGTCATTCTAATGGTGGGGATGAATAAGCTTGTGCCGACGGTAGAAGCCGGGATAAAGAGAATAAAAACCATTGCCGCTCCGCTCAACAGTATCCGTTTCGGTGTGGACACACCCTGCTCGAACACAGGTATCTGCGACGAGGATAACTGCCTGCCTCCGACACGTATATGCAACCAGTTGACGATAATCGAAGCCAACGCGGTAGCGGAAAGAATATCCGTAATACTTGTCGGCGAAGACATGGGGTTTTGAGCGAATACCCTGCACAAAACAGGGTAAGCCGTAAAAACGATAGCAAAAAACACCCTGTAAAACTACTTCGAGTGGAGCCTCACGAAGTGGGCGATCGAGCGGTCGTAAGTTCTTTCCGCCTCGGGGGGGAAAAGACAGCCGGGAAGCTCGCCCCTGTTTTTGTGGTAAACGATACATTCGCAGCAGATGCCGGTCTTGTCGCACGCTGTGTAGGTGCAGGAACATCTCTGTTTGTTCTTTTCCACGCTGCATTGTCTGGCCATTTTGTCTTACCTCCGCTTGTTCAGAATGTTTTATAGTTTAAGGACAACGGTACATCATTTCAATCGTGTCCGCGCTCCGTGTTGTTATTATCGGTGATATTAATTAGAATGAGGTAAAGAGAGTCAACTCGCTGCGATGAGATGAACAGGTGAAGAACGGTTGCTATGGAGCAAATATATAAATGATCTGTTCGATGCGCTTATGAGATCGACATGACTGAAACGAAGAGGTGAAGACCAGTGGCGGAATTAGCCAACAGGGAAAAGATAAGAGACGAGCTTGTGCCGGTCCTGAAAGCGTTGATTGAAGATGTGCTGTCGGGTGTCGGAGGTTCGGGGTGCCGGCTCGAGGCGGCGGTGCTCTTCGGAAGCGCGACGGGCGGCAACTTTATTCCAGGAAAATCGGATATCAATATTTTTATGGTTTTCGATAAGGTGGGTATCGAACTGCTCGTTTCACTGCGCGGCATATTCAACCGCCATTTCAAAAAACTCAAGTCGCGTCCTGTGGTTGTCGACCGTGAATTTGTGGAGCACTCGACAGATGTGTTCCCGATGGAGTTTCTCGAATGGCGCGATCACAGCGTGGTTATCTTCGGCGACGACCCGCTGCGCGACATCGATATTTCGCTCGATAATCTGCGCCACCAGGTCGAGGAGAACCTTCGCGGCAAACGGCTCAGGCTGATCCAATCCTACTTCGAGATGGATACCCGCAGGAACAGGCTCCAGCCGTTTCTCGAGGAGACTCTGCCCAACTTCCTTACTGTGTTCAGGAACATTCTGCGCCTTATCGGGAAAACGCCTGTCAGTGACGCTGTCGCGCTGATAGAAGCGGTGCAGAACGAGGCCGGTGTCGAGCTTACTACCATCAGGCGTCTGCAACAGATGAAGGTGGACAAGGTGAAAATGAACAAGGCCGAACTGGATATACTTTTTCGCGGCTATATCGAAGAACTCAAGAAACTAACTGAATTTGTGGACGCTTTTGTGGTGAACGAATGAAAAAAACACAATTTTTCAGAATACTGCCGATACTCTTTGTCATAGCGGCGTCGCTCGCATGTTCAAATCATGCCTCGGCGCAGAGCTATCCGCAATTCAGGGGATATGTCAACGATTATGCCGGGGTGATGGACCGTGGAACAAAGGCGCAGCTCGAGCAACTGCTCGCAGAGCTCGACAGGCAGACAACTGCACAGGTGGCGGTGGCCGTTGTCGATTCCATCGCGCCCGAGACAATCGAAATGTATGCAGTGCGGCTTTTCAAGAAATGGGGAGTCGGCACGGCGAAGAAAGACAACGGACTGCTGATAGTCGTGGCTATGAAGGAGCGGAAGATCAAGATAGAAGTCGGATACGGACTCGAAGGGGCGGTCCCCGATTCGACTGCGAAATTTATAATCGACAACCGGATGACACCGCTGTTCAAGGCCGGCAGACCGGGCGAAGGTATCCGAGCGGGGGTGGAGGCCTGTGTTGTCGAAGTTCTGAAAGAATATGGAATGACACCACAGGACCTGGTCTCCGGTTACCAGAGCGCACAACGCGGTATGGGTTCCGCGCAACCACGCACTATGAGCATCGGAAAACGTATCTTTTCGATTATCTTTACAATATTTATGATAGGGCTTTTCATCAGGCATCCGAGTCTGTTCCTGCTGTTGCTGTTCAGCGGTGGCATGGGTGGTGGGCGAGGCTGGTCGGGCGGCGGAGGCGGCGGTTTCGGCGGCGGTTTCGGCGGTTTCGGAGGCGGCATGAGCGGCGGAGGCGGCGCGTCTGGCGGGTGGTAGGCGCGCAACTGCGCGCTGAAACATAATTTATAAAAAACAAAACCGGAGGAGCATGTAAATGAAAAATAACGGACTGAAAATCGCGCTGGGATGTTTCGGTGTGATCGTGTTATGTGTTGTCATAGTGGGCAGCATGTTTATCAAGGCTAAGAACAATATGGTCGAACTCAACGAGAACATCGACGCTCAGTGGGCACAGGTGGAAAACCAGTTGAAGCGCCGCAACGACCTGATCCCGAACCTTGTGAACACGGTAAAAGGCTACGCTAAACATGAAAAAGAGATATTCACAGACATTGCCGAATCGCGTGCGAAGCTTGCAGGTGCGAAAACAGTGGATGAAAAAGTGAAGGCGTCCGGCCAGCTCGAGGGCGCGCTATCGAGGCTTCTTATGATTGTCGAGCGATACCCGGATCTCAAGGCCAACCAGCAGTTTATCGCGCTGCAGGCGGAACTCGCGGGAACTGAAAACCGCATTGCCGTCGAGCGTATGCGTTTCAACGAAATGGTCAGGGACTATAATAAGTATGTAAAGAAATTTCCGGGATCATTCTATGCCTCAATATTCGGCTACGCGCCGCGCTCATTCTTCGAAGTGCCCGAGTCGGAAAAAGCAGTGCCGAAAGTCAACTTCGGCACGGAGTAACTTTGCTTCGTGTCGCTCGGTCGGGCCGGAAACGGTCTGTTTTCTGATACGCGATTAATCGAATTGCGTTTTTGTTTCTTTATGTCGATCAATGGAGAAGGCGGATGGTTAAAAGGGAAAAATATTATCGGGATTATTATATCGGTGCCATAATTATTTTTCTGTTTTTCTTTGCGACACAATCTGCGGCAAAAGAGCCGATTGAAACAAAGAAGCCGAATCTCGATGTGATGAAAGTTGCCCATCGTGGAGCGGCGAAATATGCGCCGGAGAATACTATACCCTCGATAGAGAAGGCGATCGAGCTGGGAATGGACTATATCGAGATGGATGTCAGATACACGAAAGACGGTGTGCCTGTGCTGATGCACGATCCGAAAGTCGACCGGACAACGAACGGAGAGGGGCCGGTTTCAGACTACACGCTTGCGGAAATAAAAAAACTCGACGCCGGGTACAGGTCGCGGTTCGGGGACAAATTCAAGGGTACGCGCGTGCCGACATTCGAGGAAGTGCTCGAGGCGATGCAGGGACATATCCGGCTGTATCTCGACCAGAAGGAGATGCCGCGCCCGGTGCTGGTAGAGTTGCTGAAAAGATATGACTTTTATCCGGACAACATGGTTGTTGTGGGGGGTGGAGAGAGGGCTGCGAAGTTTGCGGAGATGGTGGCGGACGCGCCGATTATGCCGGGCGTGGGTTCCGTGGACCAGATACCCGGTATAATCGCGAAGTTCCCGACGGTGAAGGCGTTTAATACTTCGGCGCAAACACTGAAAAAGGAAGTCGTAGCGGAAGCGCACAGGCGCGGCATTCTTATTTTCACAAATACACTCGGGTTTGGTGATGCGGAAACATATATGCGGCACGCGATCGAGATGGGCTGCGATGCAATACAGACCGACCGTCCGATTGTGCTTCTGAAGACAATAAAAAAGATGAAGAAAAAGCAGCAGCATAAGAAAAAGCAGGTTCAGAAGTAGTACGGATAATAAGTTATAAACCGTTCAGGGGAGAAATTTATTTCTGAGCGGTTACGAACTACCGGTGCTGCAGGGCAGGATTGCCCGCCTGCTCTTTTTTCGTCCAGTAGTCTTCGAGTCCTTCGCCGAGCATGGCTTTGGCGAATTCGGTCTGGTCGAATCTTACGAGATCATCGACCTGTTCGCCGACTCCTATATATTCGATAGGCAGTTTCCATTCATTAATAATCGAAAGAACGATTCCGCCGCGCGCGGTGCCGTCGAGTTTCGTGATGACGAGCCCCTCGATGGTCACGGCTTCGTTGAAAAGACGGGCCTGGTTGACGGAGTTCTGGCCGATAGTCGAGTCGAGCACAAGCCACGACCTGAAGTTTTCGACCTGCGCTTTGCCTGTCGAGATGCGCCGTATTTTCTTCAGTTCTTCCATCAGGTTGACCTGTGTGTGAAGCCTGCCGGCGGTGTCTGCAAGAAGCACGTCGATGTTGCGCGCGCGGGCGGCTTGCACGGCGTCGAACATAACGGCGGAAGGGTCGGTGCCCTCTTTTTGCCTTATAATCGGCACACCGGCACGCTCCGACCAGATTTCGAGTTGCTCGACCGCCGCTGCTCTGAACGTGTCGCAGGCTGCCAGCATTACATTATGGCCCTGCCTCTTGTAAAGCGCCGCGAGTTTGCCTGTGGTCGTTGTT
>JAJRTR010000174.1 GCA_024278215.1 bacterium | reverse complement strand
TAGAAAACGGCAACCCTGCATTGCTGCCGCCGGGAACGGCGTTCCGGGAAGACGGACAGGTGCGGATTATCCCGCGAGCCGGTTTTGTCTCTGATCTCGACAGTTTGCCTATGCCTGCGCGCGACCTGCTCAGGATGGACCTCTATACGAATGTGGACAAGTCGTTCCGATTCGGACCAAAGGAAAAACCGCATACGACAATTATTACATCACGCGGCTGCCCGGGCCACTGCATATTCTGCAACGCGCACCATATGATGGGCCGAAAATTCAGGGCGCATTCGCCGGGGCGTGTGCTGGACGAGATCGAGTCGCTGGTCGAAAACTATTCGATTCGCGAACTCGCGTTTCTCGACGATAACCTCACACTGGGCCGTCGCCGCGCGGAAGCTATTTTCGACGGTATGGTCGAGCGCGGGTTCGATATCGGGTGGACCACACCCAACGGGCTTGCCCTTTATGCGCTGGATGACACGCTTATCGAAAAGATGAAGGCTGCCGGTTGCTACAGCGCCTGTCTTGCTTTCGAAAGCGGCTGCCCGGAAGTCCTGACGGATATAATCAGAAAACCACTAAAACTCGATAAAACAATTCGATATGTTAAGAAGTTTAAAGACCTCGGCATCGAGACAATCGGCATGTTCGTCATCGGGTTCCCCGGCGAAACAAAGGAGCAGATTCGGAGCACGATACAATTCGCTGAAGACATCGACTGTGATTACGTTTCCTTCTCCATCGCCACACCATATCCGGGCAGCGAACTGTTCGACATATGCGAGAAAGAAGGCTGTTTCGTCGAAGACTTTTCGCTTGACCACCTTGTCTTCGGTTTCGGTAAAGGGCACATCCGCACACCCGACTTCACACCCGATGAACTATCTGAATACCGCAAAACCCAATGGGAACGCATCAACTTTCAACTCGACCCCGACCGCCGCGCCCGCATAGAACAGTGGGCGAATAGGTAATCGTTGATGTTTTTTTCTCACTTCCTTTTTCAACTCGACATCTTCTGGAAACGATAAGAAGCTGGAGCTTCCAGTTCCAGACGTTCCCGGGGTAGACCCATGGGAACGACGAAACTCTGTGTGGACGAGTGCGAGTGCGATGACTGTATGAACGACGAAACTCTGTGTGCCGTGCTCAAACCGCATTTGTCTGGGCACGAAAATGCGGCTTGTTGGGTTCCGGCTTTGCCGGGTCAGGATTAATATGTATCATGCGGTTAAAATGCTCTTTCTTTTGTGTGCATGTTATTTCAAGAGTCTGGTTCTTTGCTCGAACCCTGGTTTCCTGGCTCCGGCTTTTCTTTCGCGCGAAGTCTCGAATGATTTACTTGTTATGTTAAATCCTTATACTGAAATATGTGCATAAGATGACTTTATGGAAGGTGAGAAATGCCATATATACCGAATACAGATGAAGACAGGGAAAAGATGCTGGCCAGGATCGGACTCGAAAACATTGACGAACTGTTCAGGCAGATACCCCCGGAAATGCACGCGAAAAAGTTAAATTTGCCGACCGGTCGAAGTGAAATGGATGTGAGACGCCATATTGCGGCCCTCGCGGATAAAAACGCAACCGGGCTGGTGAATTTTATCGGGGGCGGTTTCTATGACCATTATATTCCATCCGCGCTGGACACTGTGCTGCAACGGGGCGAATTTTATACTGCTTATACTCCATACCAGCCTGAGATTTCGCAGGGCACGCTACAGGCCATTTATGAGTATCAGACCGCAATATGCCGTCTGGTCGAGATGGATGTCGCGAACGCTTCGCTCTACGACGGCGGCACGGCACTGTACGAGGCGGCCATGATGGCGGTACGAATCACCCGGCGGCGCAAGATCATCGTCAGTTCGGCGGTCAACCCGATATACAGGAAGATGCTTGCGAGTTATACGAGCAATCTTTCACTTGAATTTGTCGAGGTGCCCACCAGGGAAGGAGTCACGGACAGGAGGAAAGTTGGCGATGCGATTGATCAGGATACGGCGGCGATAATACTGCAGAATCCGAACTTCTTCGGTTGTGTCGACGATCTTACGCCGGTCTGCGAAATTGCGCACGAAGCGGGTGCGCTCGCTATTGCTTCGGTCTACCCGATTTCGCTGGGCATTCTGAAAACGCCCGGTGAGATGGGATTCGACATTGTCACAGGTGAAGGCCAGAGCCTGGGGCTGCCGCTGTCGTTCGGCGGTCCGTATCTCGGATTCATGGCGACACGCATGAAATATGTGCGGAAGATGCCGGGCAGGCTCGTGGGCGCGACGACCGATCATGCGGGCCGCCGTGGTTTCGTGCTCACGCTCCAGACGCGCGAGCAGCATATTAGACGCGAAAAAGCAACAAGCAATATATGCTCGAATGAAGCGCTCTGCGCACTGGCGGCGCTGGTATACCTGTGCCTTATCGGTAAAGTGGGGCTCGTGGAAACAGCGGAACTGTGCGCGACAAAAGCCGCTTATGCCCGGCAGCGGCTAAGCGCAATACCCGGAGTGCACATAAAATATTCGGCGCCGATATTCAATGAATTTACCATAGATCTGCCGCGCGACGCGGGCGAAGTGGCGGGCGATCTTATCGAGAAAGGTTTCGCCGCCGGTTTCCCGCTCGGTTTCTATTATGAAGGAATGAAGAAGTCTATGCTTGTTGCTGTGACAGAGAAAAGGACAAAAGAAGAGATCGGCAGACTGGCCGAGGCTATGGAGGGATGCCTGTGAAACTCATATACGAAAAAAGCAAGCAGGGCAGGTGTGGTGTCAGGCCGCCGCAGAGCGATGTGCTCGCCCGGATGGAAATACCTGAAGAGTTTATGCGGTCGAAACCTGCGGAGCTTCCCGAAGTGTCGGAGATCGACGCGGTGCGCCATTTCAACGAACTTTCGCGCCGCAACTTCGGCGTGGACACAAGCTTCTACCCGCTGGGTTCGTGCACGATGAAGTATAACCCGAAGCTGGGCGAGGAAGTGTCGCGCTACGAAGGTTTTGCGGCGCTGCATCCGCTGCTGCCGCAACTCCGGCTCGGCGGTATGCTCACCCAGGGCGCGCTGGAAGTTATCTATGAGACTGAACGAATGTTGAGCGAGATCACCGGTATGGCCGAATTCACTATGCAGCCGATGGCCGGCGCGCACGGTGAATTGACAGGCGTGATGCTGATCGCCGCTTATCACCGCGAACGCGGCAACAATAAAACAAAGGTGCTCGCGCCTGATTCGGCACACGGCACAAACCCGGCAAGCGCGGCGATTGCGGGCTATTCCGTTGTTTCCGTTCCCACGGATTCGCGGGGCAGGATGGATATAGATAAGTTCGAGGAACTGCTCGATGATGAAGTGGCGGCCGTCATGCTTACGAATCCCAACACGCTGGGCCTGTTCGACGAAAATGTGCAGAAGATGGCCGACATGGTCCACGAACGCGACGGCCTGATGTATTATGACGGAGCGAACCTGAACGCGATACTCGGGAAGTGCAGGCCCGGCGACATCGGTTTCGACGTGATACACCTGAATCTGCACAAGACGTTCGCCACACCCCACGGCGGCGGCGGGCCGGGAGCGGGACCGGTCGGCGTGTGCGAAAAATTATGCGAATATCTACCGATATCACTCGTTGTAAAACGCAAAGACGGCACTTACGCGCTCGAATACGACCGCCCGAAATCAATTGGTTACGTAGCTCCGTTCTACGGAAATTTCGGCGTCATTCTCAAAGCATATTCATACATAATCACACTGGGCCGGGAGGGCCTTGTGCGAGTGAGCGAAAACGCTGTGCTGAATGCGAATTATGTTTTCAATATGTTGAAAGAGTATTATAGCGCGGCGTTCGACCTGCCGTGTATGCACGAATGTGTCCTGAGTGCGCAGGAACAGGCGAAAAAAGGTGTTCGCGCCCTGGACATAGCAAAGATGCTCATCGACAAAGGCTATCATCCACCTACAATATATTTTCCGCTCGTTGTGAAAGAAGCGATGATGATCGAACCGACGGAGACGGAATCGCTCGAGATGCTGGACACATTTATCGAGGCGATGAAAGAGATAGCCGTGATAATCGAGAATGATCCGCAATCATGTCGCGACGCGCCGGTTACTACACCTGTGGGGCGTCTTGACGAAGTCGCCGCGGCGAAAAATATGGATTTTTCGTTAAAAGAGAGATGACCGCTCACCTTGTCGGTGGCTTTGATAAGGTTCGCTACCCCGGGTTTCTCACAAATAAATCCGGGGTAGCGGGCAATTTGTGCATGTTCCGGTAGGAGCAGATTTTCGTTCAGTCGCAATTTATTCTGATTCTGAAGGTCATGTTGTCGATGCCGCGGAGAGCAGCGGCGTTGAAATATGTCTCGTGATCGAGTCCGGGGCCTGCGGGGAAATTCAGGAGTCCGGGCAGAAAGAATTTTACGAATTTCTTGTAAGCAAAAAGGTCTTTCCCAACTGAATAAACTTTATTGACATTATCATCCGGGTCGACATGCCAGAGGGTAGCCTCTGTTCCTTTCTGGCTGGGACACAACTCGGCTGTGACGCAGAACAGAAGATCGTCGCCGACGCTTCGCGAATAATACACCGGGCCGTCGACGCGGGTAAGCATATCGCGGCGGCATGTTTTCCTGTCGATCCGGTAAATGTAATTCGCGCCGAATTCGGCATCTGTGGCATAATAAACGGCGTCTTTGCGAAATTGAACGCTGACGGCGCGCCATGTTTCGTCGCCCGAACCGATTATTTCCATTGATTTGAAATAGTCTGAGGTTTTAATAATGCGGCATTCTTCCGGCAGGTCGCCAGTGAGGCACCATAAATCGCCGGTGTAAGGATCGCAATATATTCCATGTACATGGCGCACTTCGCCGACCTCGAATTTGTGTACCGTGCCTGCGCATTTGCTGCCGGTGCCGCAGGCATAGACACTGATAGGCACACGTTTTCTGCCGGTGATATATTCGCCGAAGTAAATCATTCCGTCGCGTCCCTGCGCGCAGGCGCCGCGGAGTGCGCGTCCTGGTTTTTCGATGCCGCCGATTGAATGAAAGTCGCCGCCTGAGAGAATACCGTATCGTTTCCCAAAGGTGACAAACAGCGAACCGTCGGGCAGAGGCAGTGCATTATACGCCATGAACCGCAGAAGTCTCTGACCGAGCCGGAGCGAGGCCGCCGCCTGTTTCCACAGTGGCGCGGGCACTGTCCCGGCATGTTTCATTTTTCCTGTCGGCGAATCGGCAAGATAGAATCTGTTTTTCCTTGAAATGATAGTGCGTCCCGGCTCGATCCACTCGATTGTGAATCCGTGGAGGCTGGATACCGGTTCTATTTTCCACTGCGATTTCAATATCAGTCGTCTTTCCTGCAGAAGAATGGCCCGATCGCGAGTGTGTCCATTTTTGTGCGAGTAAAGCAGTCCGCCGCTTCCTGTGGGCTGCAAACGATGGGTTCATTTTCGTTAAAACTTGTGTTGAGTACAGCCGGTGTGCCTGTTTTCTCGCCGACCTTTTTGATAAGGTCGTAATAAAGAGCGTTTTCGTCGCGAGCGACGCTCTGGAGTCTGCCGGTGTCGTCCACGTGATTGACGGCGACGAGTTTTTCGCGCCATTCGGGTTTGATCTTGTATACGTGGAGCATGAATGGGGAAGGGTGCGTATGATCGAAAATATCGGACTGGCACTCGGCAAGCACCGAAGGCGCAAACGGACGGAACCACTCGCGGCGTTTGATGCGCGAATTCAGGATGGCTTTCATGTCTTTGCGACCCGGGTTTGCAAGGATCGAGCGGTTGCCCAGCGCGCGCGGTCCCCATTCCATTCTGCCCTGGAACCAACCTACCACGCAACCCTTTTCGATGTCGTCTGCGGTTTTGTCTATCAATTCGTCACGGTCGAGTTTAATGTACTTGATACCATAGTGATTGAGGGATGATTTTATTTCAGAATCAGAGTATTCCGGTCCGAGGTCGGCGCTCTGCATTTCGTAGCGGTTGCCTTCTTTGAGAATGCAGTTGCTGACATAGAGTGCGGCACCGATGGAAAGACCTTCGTCGCCGGCGGCCGGCTGGATGGCTGTTTCGCGGAAAGGAGTTTCGTCGAAAAGTTTGCCGTTGGCGACACTATTTAATATGCCGCCTCCCGCCATTGCCACACGTTCATCGGGCACCATACCATGAAGAATGTTCAAAAGGTGCATGTAGCCTTTTTCGAATATTCTCTGCACACCGAAAGCAAGGTCGCGGTCGCGGTCCGGGATATCTGAATAAGGTTCACGCGGTTCGCCGAATTTCTCGACCATGAAGTCCGAATAATGCCTGTGGATTTTCATCTGGCCGTTCTCGTCGAAACTCATACCCTGATTCGACCCGAACGGCATGAAATATTTGCTGTTCAGCGTGAATGAATCGCCTGTAAGATTAACCATATCTTCGAACGTATCATGATATGTATCTCCGCCAAGCGGGGCGAGCCCCATGACCTTGCCCTCATCGCCGTACTTCCGGTAGCCTATGAACTCGCATATCATCATATAAAGTGAACCGAGCGAGTGCGGCACAAATACTCGTTTCCTGATGTCAATTTGATCGCCCTCGCATTTTGCCAGCATGCAGGTGACGAAATCGCCCGAGCCGTCAACACTGAAACCGGCGCATCGCTCCCACGGAGAAATAAAATAGGAACCGGCGATGTGCGCAAGATGGTGTTCGACGTGCAACTGCTCGAAACGCAATTGCGCCGGGTCGGCATCGAGTTCTCTGACGAAAAGTTCCTTCATGTCGCCTAGAGAACTCTTGCTCATTTTGATTTTTATGAGATTCAGAAGTTTAGTGGGATTTCTGACAAGATACTCGATTTTCTTCGATCGGTTGGCATCAGGGTCGCGCCCGATTGCGACATAATCGATGTCTTTGAGTTCTATACCTGCTATATCGAGGCATTTCAAGATTGCGAGTTTCGGAAACAGCGCGTAATACTTGATTCTGTTAAGGCGTTCCTCTGCGATTGCCGCCACAGGTTTGCCGTCGATAACTATCGCAGCCGACGCGCCCGGATGATATGCGTTTATTCCAAGAATTACAGACATTTTCTATTTTCCTTTTCTCCTCAATAAATGATTCGAAGCATCTTTCAGATTAACCGCTGAACGTGTTGTTTTCCATAACAGGAATTTTCCCCGATGAACGGCAATACTCACAACCGTTAATAAAGTTTAGCCGTTTTTGATAATCATTGCAATCGGCTCAAAGTGATACTTGATAACAACGGGTGCTATGCGAGATTCAATCTGATGGGGATATGTTTTTTCTGAGGTTTTCGAGATTTTCCTTCATTGCGTCGCGACGTGCGCGCATGGAATATATGCTGTTCATTTCGTTGTCGACAGTTTTTTCGAGTGGGAAAGTTTTCAACTCGTTGCGGCGGTTGATTCCGGCTGTGGTTTCCATGAAGAAAATCATTTCACTTACACTTTTGACGATTTCTTTACCTATTTTTTTATCTATGGCCATGCTGCGTACAAAGCCGCTGAGGGCATCCCTCTGACCACGCGATATATTGGCGTTTTTAATGCGGTAGAAGAGCATCCGTGTCCGCATGTCGTCGACATCCACCGTAAAGTCGCCTGCCGGCTTGCCCGGTACAGAAATCGAGCCGCCCAGTTGTTCGCGCGCTTTTGCAAGAATCTGCTGCCTCAGTTCTTCGAGACTCTTGTTATTGCCGGCCTCGGAAAGCGGCGCGTCGGGGTCCATTTTCAGGGCTGAGCGAAGTTTATTCACTATATCCGCCCTGATGTCGTCAAGCGATGTGATCGAATCTATACTCATATCACTTATATCGGTAAAAATTTATATAACTTGAGCGACAGGGCAAACAAATCAGTCGTTTTTCGGATGTGACATTTATTGCAATCAGAATATTTCGCAAACAAGCGATCAATGGTGTGATGGGCGTAATCGGGACGTTTCCTCGATGGTCGATAAGGGACAAACCAGCATATTTCAACAATGCGGGCCAGGAAAACATAATTGGGTTCAGCACCTATACATCGAAATGCAGCTCCGCCTGACAATTTGTTTTCAAAAGCGCGGCAGGCTGTATGCAATCAGGGGTGTCGTTTGAAGAGGAATTTACTATAGGTGATACTTCATAATACTTCATTGCGCAGGCATCATAAGGAACAAGCAACGGAGTGAGGTCCTGTGTTGCTGTTGTGTTTTTGTCAAGCCATACGCGCTCAGATTCGAGCGTGAGAATCACGGGCATTCGATCATGGACAGCCGTTGTGAGTTCATTCGCGGCAGTCGTTATTATCGTATATGAAAAAATCGGTTCTCCATCGGCATTATTCCATGTGTCCCAGAGTCCGGCAAAAGCGAACGGACTGCCGTCCTCGAGGGTGAACCTGAAAGGGGTTGTGTTTTTTGTTCTTTTGTCACGATGCCATTCGTAGAAACCGTCGGCGATCACCAGGCAGCGTTTTGTCTCAAGTAGATTCGAGAAGCTCCTTTTCCCTGTTAGCGTTTCCGCGCGTGCGTTTATCATCCTGCCGCCGATTGTTTCATCCTTCGCCCATGCCGGTATCAGTCCCCAGCGCATCATTTTCAATCTCCTGCCGCTTTCATCCGCCGCTATCACAATCGATTCCTGTGTGGGGGCGATATTGTAGCGCGCACTGAACTCCCGAATGTCGGATTCATCGAACTCGAAACGGTCTTCGATGAATTCATAATTGTGTATTAGCGAGTATCTTCCGCACATAATGCTTCCTAATGGGGTATGCACATCACTCAACCCGGGATATAATGGATTCCCGTTTTCACGGGAATGACATTCTCAGGCAGCTTGTTTTTAATTATGTCATTCCCGCACGTTTTAAGCGGGAATCCATTTAAAAGAATGCGCAGTCCGCCATTCGTATTGGTTGAGTCAAGTGTATACCACATTTCGTATATTTTGATTTTAACTGCAAACCGTATAAAATGAATAGTATAATCCAGTCAATTGAAAGAAAGAATATTAATATGGAGAAACATAAAGTTACAGTTTTTAAAATGTATGAGTTTGAAGTTGGACAGAAGATAACCATTGCCGACGGGCCGAGAGCGGGCGACTGGCTCGTTATTGGTGTCGACGACAAAAAAGTTAGACTTCGCTGCCCGGTGTCGCATATGGAATTCGAGTGGAGCAGGTTCTGCTGTCATGTCGAGAATCGGGAACAGGACGAGTGGCCGGTAAGAGATTAAAAGACGGCAATACAGAAAACTGATAAAACGGCGGTGAATAATGAGCCCGATGAAAATGCTGAATCAGCTTCCGCTGATGAAAGACTACAGTTCAGCGCAGGAGTCGAGTTATGACCGTACAGGCGGAAACGATGATTACGTGGTCGTCGACCCGGGCGAAAAGGCTGTGCTGGCCGAGATAGAAGGCGCGGGCTGCATCTCACGCATCTGGGTCACTGTCGCGTCTCCCGATCTCTACATATTGCGCCGCGCAACATTGCGAATGTACTGGGATGGCGAGGAAGCCCCCAGTGTGGAAGCGCCGCTGGGTGATTTCTTCGGAGTGGGTTTCTCACAATACAGGCACTTCACGGCACTGCCGCTTGGGATGTCAAGCGGCGGTTACTACTGCTATTTCTCTATGCCCTTCGGGAAAAGCGCGAGAATCGAACTTGTCAACGAGAGTCCGAAAAGCATAAACGCTTTTTACTACAATATTACTTACCACCGATTCGACAAACTGGAAAACGACAGGGAAACCGGTCGATTCCACGCCAGATGGCGGCACGAAAAAACATTGCCGGGCTCGAACTTCACACTGCTCGAAGCCGAAGGCGCAGGCCACTATGTCGGCTGCAACCTGAATATGCAGGGCAAGAGGCCTCTGTCACTGTGGTTTCTCGAAGGCGACGAAATGATATATGTAGACGGTGAACAGCACCCACCGGCGGTACACGGCACGGGAACGGAAGATTATTTCAACGGTGGCTGGTACTTCATTACAGGAAAGTTCGCAGGCCCCTTCCATGGACTGACGATCAAAGACCGGCTCAGGTCTCGCATCTCCGCTTACAGATTCCACATCGAGGACCCGATCCCGTTCAAGAAAAGTATCCGCGTGACAATGGAGCACGGCGGCACCAACGATGCGCCCGGCTCTGACTACTCCAGCACCGCCTACTGGTATCAGACCGAGCCGCACAAGTCAATGGGCGCATTCCCGCCGGGCGATGATCGTCTGCCGGACGACGGACTGATCGTCAAATCCGTAAAAGACGCCGCCTCCGAATTGTTGCAGTTCGGATTCGAAATTGCAGCACAACTGAAAAAAATATCGCCGAAAAGGTGATTGACGTGACGAAAATCGCAGTACTCGATATAATCCCGCTTAACCTCTACAGAAAGATCACTCTCTGAAAACATCGCCGCTCGCGTTGCCGCTGAAAGTGTTTGTCGTTTCTTCGGTCGGATCGAATGTCGAGTTAACATCCACATAGACGCCGTAAGTGCTGCTGTTGGAAATAGTGTTGTTGGTTATAGACACATTGGTGGCGGTATCGTTCAGGTAAATGTTGCCGTAGCCGTTCGCCCCGCCATAAGATATAACGCAGTTGTTGATGACCGTGCCGGAGTATGTGTCCACCCCGAACGTGATGCCTGCCCAGTCGCCGGCGGAGGGCGACGCCTGATTAGACGTGAAAGTTATAGTACTCGAAGTCCCGTCGGCATAGAGGCGTCCGCGCAGTGTGTCGAGCAAGTCTATTCCCGCACCGCTTGCGAATTTCAATGTGCTGCCCGCACCGACCGTGAGTTTCGGGAGATAACTCCACTGCCCGATCTGTATGTCTCCGTAAGCGATTACCGTCAGGTTATCTGCAAATGTTACGTCTCTTTCAAACAGCACGTCGTTCTCAATGACGTAGGGCACGCCGTGATTCAGCCATGTGCCTGCCGCGACGACTGTTCCGCCCATGATCCGTATACCGTCCGTGGCGTTGCCTGTGAAGGTATTGCCTGCTGCTATGTCCGCCACATAACCCGCATAAATGTTTATAGGATAGGAATCGTTGCCGGTTATAGTATTCGAGGCAAAGCTTGTGCCTGTGTAGCCGCCGGACTGGAAATCCATCCCTACGCCGCCGCTGTATTGCACTGTCGTGTTGTCGATTGACTCCACCTCATCCATAACGGTCAGTGCCGCGCCGGAGTTGCCCGCATATTCGATAACCACATTATCAAGCAGGCTCTCCGGGCGTGTTCGCGTGCCGAATGTGATACCCTCCCAGTCGCCCGCGGCAGGCACGGCGCTGTTGGATGTGAATGTGATTGTGCCGCTCGCGCCGTTCGCTATCATGCCGCCGTCGTCGCTGTTGCCCTCGTCGATGCCGATCTCCATTTTCGTTCCCGGATCGAACTTCCATGTTCCGCCTGCGCCGATCGTAACAATGGGCCTGCCGATAAAATCGCCCGCCGATACATTGCCCTTTACTATTACAGTAACATTACTCCCGAATGTCCCGTCCTCATTAAATGCCACGTCGCCGTCGAAAGTAAGCGTCAAATCCGGGTCGAAAGTCGTCGCCTCATCGAATGCAACATTTCCGTAGACCTCGTACGGCACACCAAGATTCGGCCATGTGCCCGCTACCGACGCGGTGCCGCCCTCGACCCTGATGATGTCTTCGCCATTGCCTGTGATCGTGTTGGAGCCTTCGACACACGGCACAGAGTTTGCGTATATGTTTATGGGGCGCAGCGCGTGACCTGTGATGGTGTTGGTGGCGAAACCGTAGTCGGCATAACCGTTTTCTTTGAAGTCGACACCGATGCCGCCGCCGTTCCGTATATTTGTATTTCTGATGTAGTCGATTTCACCTTCGACTATCACGCTTGCGGTGGAGACGCTTCCGGCGTATTCGATCACGGCATTATCGATAATAGTGCCGGGTTTGGTATATTCGCCCAGGTGAATCCCTTTCCAGTCGCCCGCTGCGGGTGTGTCGCTGCTGGAGGTGAAAGTTATGGCACCGTCTGTGCCGTCGGCGACTAGGGTGGCATGGTCGAAGTTGCCGGTACCCGAGTCCACGCCGATGTTAAGACCGGCTCCCGAATCAAATTTCATAGTGACGCCTGATCCGATAGTGAAAACAGGCAGTCCGGTAATCAAGCCCACATATATATCGCCTCTGGCGGTGATTGTCAGATCGTTGTCGATAGTCAGGTCTTCATAGACCCACATATCGCCCTCGATTTCATAAGGAACTCCGAAATTGCGCCAATGACTCGTGGTGGTTACCACATCGCTTTCGACTTTGATTACATCATTGCTGTTGCCCGTAAGCGTGTTCCCGCCGAGCAGATAGTTTACATAGTCCGCATACACGGTGACAGGATTCTGTGAGTGTGTTGTGACTGTGTTGGTGGCGAAACCGCCGGCGACGTAGCCGCCGTCGGCGAAGTATACGCCGGTGCCTGAGCCGCTTTGTATGGTGCTGTCGGTGAAGGTGTCGATTTCGCCGCCGACATAAATGGACGCACCTGTCGAACCGCCCGCGTATTCCACCGTCACGTTGTCGAGTTTGCCGGTGTTAAGCGTTTTCGGACCGAAAACGATACCGTCCCAGTCGCCGGGCGAGGGAACTGCTTCGTTGGAAGTAAATGTTATCGCGCCGCCGGAACCATCGGCGATCAGCCCGCCGTCGACCCGTTTCGTTCCGATAATAAGCGTCGCGCCCGAATCGAACTTTACTTCGCAGCCGGCCTCAATTGTAAGTGTTGGATCGTTGAATCCTCTCACGAAAACCGGACCTTCGACAATATGCGGACTGTCGGCGAGATACCATGTCGTGTCCTCGCAGATGCCGCCTTCGTGCCTGGATGCGTCGGGTGTTTCGTCCATGCACGTAGCGGAGCAGCCGTCTCCGTCGTCGCGGTTCCCGTCGTCGCATTCCTCACATGCGTTGGCGATGCCGTCTCCGCAGAACTCGCCCCAGCCATTCATGTCCAGATAGGCGGTGGCGATTACGTATACCTCACCTTCACCGAGTTCGATATCGTCCTTTTCGATGAAAATGTCATCTCCGGGATCGGGAGTTCCGCCGTCGTCGGTGATCTCCATATTGTACGTGCCTGCATCGAGGGCGGAAACCTCGACCCAGCCGAATTCACCCGTGGTTGCAGTGGCAAGAGACACACCGTTCGCATCCGTAATAACCACTGCCGCACTCGCGACGGCAACAAGTCCAGAGAGCAGGTTGCCGCTTGTCTTTGCCGCCACTCTGCTGCTGCCGGTGCCTGATTCGGATATCGCCCTGAAAGAAACCACCGCCTGGTTGCCCGAGTTCGCCACTGTGCTGCGTGACGCCCTGTCCGTGTGTGCGCTTTCCTCGACAACCAGGCCGCCTTCCTCGACAACTGCCGTTATTTCAATACCATAAGACTCGCCGGGAGTCAGCCCGCCCACCGTGTACCTGCTTACAGGCACGGGACGCTCGCCGTTGTACGGCGATTGTATATCTTCGGTTTCGTGATAGACGTATATGTTATAGCCTGTGACACTGGGGTCTTCGGGCGCGTCCCATGTTATGCAAAGCAGAGTTAGTGAGCCGTGTTCGCATTCCGAGGCGACGACGTTCGACGGCTGGTCAGGGTCGACAGCGCCGCCCGTGTCGATGGTGAACGTGCTGGTGGCCGACGTCTGATTGCCTGCCCTGTCGGCGACCTCGACTACGAGCGTCACCGCTCCATCTTCGATGGCAGCCGAAGGTGTGTAGGTGAACCCCATATCGAGAATCGACGACGAACCTGTGACATCCGTACCGCCGACTGTAATCTTGACCGTAGACGTGGCTATACCCGCGCCTGTGTCGCTGAATGTTGCCGACATAGTGGGTGTGGCTGTCTCGACCGTCGCACCATCGGCGGGCACGAGCGACGCAATAAGCGGATAACTTGTGTCTTCGAGCAGCAATAATCCCGTGTCTGTGCTTTCCCCGTCGAGCACATCAATATGTGTGGAATCGTTCGTGAATCCGGAGTATGAAGCGGTGACAGTGTAGCCGCCGACAGCGAGCGCCGACTTCGAAAACGCACCGGATGAATTTGAAGCAATATCTATCGAATCGCCCTCCGCGTCAGGGTCGATATTTATGTTTATCCCTGTGTGGTCCGACAGACCTTCGAGGTTTGCCGTGCCCGTAATCGTTCCCTGTGGAATAATGGTGCCGCCGTTAGGCACTTCCAGCGTTACAGTCCCGGTGCCGCCGACTTTAACAAAATAACCGCGCCAACTCGACAGCGCCGACGTCTCCTCGATATATCCTCCCGACGCGGCGTCGTAATAAAACAGTCCCGATTCGAGCACATCCGATTCACCGGCAGGGACGCCCCCTATCATTGCATCGCTCCATGATGATATTTCAAAAGGGCTACCTATCATGTTCCAGCCGGGCGACAGCGTCAGGTCTTCGGTGCCGCCTGTCAGAGCATCGCCGCTGATCGTCACAGTTGTTGTGCTTGTGAAATATGCCCAGTACGCCTTACCGGCCGCAACTTCCGTCATGTCTTCCGGATATACGTAACCATCGTATTCTATACCCACGACCTCCTCGAAAGGAGACGCGAAAACAACTGTCGGGTCGCTGCTCGACGGCGCGCACGGTATGGTTATAAGATGCCAGCCGGGTGAAAAAGTTTCCTGAAAATCCTCGCAAAATGCGGTTTCCATACATGCTACTGAAAACAACAACGCAAAACAAACTCCAATAATATTATGTATTGTGATATTTGGTTTTCTGTAGTAGCTGATTTTCTTCATACTCTCATAAAGGTCAAATATTTAATACATTATAACATTCGTATCGAAAATATGACAATGGATTTACGTTTTCGCGGTAATTCCAAACTGATTTGCGTTCCGACAACAATGGTTTGAGCATGTCACACATGGAGTTGTATGACACCGTTCACGCCTTGCAGGAGGCTCATTCGATAAACCCATCAATATGTCGCACACTCCATTGAGCAAATTGCAAAATTCCGATTCGGCGGCGGTCGGCTGCAATTGCCCATAGCTGCGTTGTCGGCACAAAATCATCCTCAACGTACTCCATGAGTACGCCTGCGGGGATTTTGCACCTCCGCCTTGCTTCTGAATAATTTCGTCGACCTCGCTACGAACATAATTGTGCAATTGGCTCCATAAAATAAATGTTCTCGCTGATTTTTCGTTTTTGATATATAATTTTTCAGTGTTAATCCATAAGGAAAGGGAAGTATGGACTCTCGTATCGCCGTAATAATACCGAATTATAATGGACGGGCACATCTTCCGCGATGCCTGAATTCCCTGCTGGCGCAGGACCCCATGCCGCCGGACATCATTGTTGTCGACGATTGTTCCGATGACGGCTCGGCCGATATGGTCAAATGGCACTATCCATCGGTAATGATACTCGAGATGGAAAAACGGGTCGGTTTCGGTGCTGCGGCAAGTTTCGGCATCCGCGCCGCCGACCATGACATCGTCGTCGTCATGAATTACGACGCTTTCGTCAAACCCGGATGGCTGCGTGAGTTAGCTGACCATTTCATGGAAAGCGCCGCGGGCGGTGACGGCGAAAAAAAGATACTGGTCTATCTCGACGACGAAGTGGCCGCTCCTTTTTGCAAAGAAACAGCGACACATGACGACAGTGCGTCCGGACACCAGTCGCAAGACTTCAATCTGAAATCCGACCTTGATAAAACTGTGTCCGAGCTTGCGAAGGTTGTAGCGGATAACGAACATCTGCGAAAAGTCATTGAAGTCCAGAAAGAAAAATTAAGGGCAAAGTCGCATGACAGATATGAGCAGGCGATAGCTGAAGGACGCACGACAAACCTCGAACAGCAGATCGAAAAGCTGAAATCGGAGTTAAAAGAAGAACGTGCAAAAATATCCGGCTTCGAGGAAAAATCGAAAAATCTCGAAATCCTTGAAAAAAGTCTCGAAAAAAAGGACTCGGCACTGAATGATTCTATGGCTCGCGCCGAGGAACTCTGGAAAGAAGCCGGTGAGCTGCGCGAGAAAAGCAAGAGGGTCGATGCTCTTGAGAAAGAAATCAAGTCGGCTAATCTCAAAATCAGCGAACTCGAACGAAAACGTGACGAATCCGATACGCACAACGCTGAAATTATCCGCAATAAAGAAAAAGAATTATCGGACGCAAACCAGAGGATATTCGAGCTGACTAAAACGATCTCCGAACTTGATACAGGCAAAATCCTTTCTGAAAAAGAAGTGCTTATAAACAAGCAATTCCTATCCGATTTTCGCAACGACTACGAAAAGAAACTCGAAGAAAAAGAAAACGAACTGAAAAAAATAACTGAACTACTGCGACAAAAAGAGAAGGAAACAGAAAAGGTCGGTACTGTACGGACCGAGCTGGAAAAGACTGTGGCAGAAAGGGAAGAACTCGAAGAGAAGATTGCTGGCCTCGAGAAAAAACTTGTCCTTACAGGCAATGAACTCGAAGATAACAAACGGCGGCTCGAAAAAGCCCTGGACGAGATAGACGAACTGCGGAAAACCGATTCCGAGAGACGCATACAGCGGGACGCGCTCGAGTCGAATGTCGAATCTGCTTTTGTCCGCGAACAGCAGTTGCGGAAAAAGATATTGCAACTCGAGTCTGATTTTGCCGGTCAACTCCAGGAAAAGCAATCCGTGTTGGATGCCGCGTTATCAAAAATTGATAAACTCGACAAGGAGATCGACGAACTGATCGAAGTCAACAACCGCCTTGTCTCCGACATTGAACACAAGAATGATGAAAAAGAAGATGAAAGGCGTAAATACCGGGAGCAAATCACCGAACTGCGAAACGACTTCGACAGCAGGATACTTGACAGGGATGAGGAACTGCGAGTTGCAAACAGGAGAATCGAAGCATTCAGAGATGAAGTCGCCGCGCTGAAAGAAGACCAACTCGCACTTGATGAACTTAAAAAACAGCTTCCTGAAGAACAACAGCGGCGGAAAGAACTCGAAACAAAACTTGCAGCTCTAAGGGAATCTCTCGGCACAAGGCTTAAAAGCAAGGACCGGGAACTGAAAGAAATGAGAGAGCAGGTAAACGATTTTCATAGAGTCGTCGCCGGGCTCGAGAACAAGAGCAGGTCTTTCGCCAGGATTGCTTCCGAGAATGAAGGCTACAGAAAGAAATCGGCGATGCTCGAACGCACGCTGAACGAACTGAACAGCTCGTTCAAAAAACGGATGCAGGAGAAGGATTTTATTCTCGAACAAGCGTCCAACAGGATGAATGAACTTATTATTTCTTATAAGAGCTTGAAAGGGATTAATGTCGAAAAAGCCGCGCTCGAGGAAAAATACAACGCGCTTGCTGCCAGAGCGAGAAAACTCGAAGCTGATAACGAAAATTTCGAAATGAAGGTAGAAGAACTTATTGAAGAAACGGAAAACCTGCGCAACAGGAATAAGGACCTGATGGCGGCGCTTGAGATAGAAAAGGAAATGAGGAGAGAGATCGAACTGCTGGCCGAAAAAGGCCGGATCGAAGAAAATGAACTGGACGCACAGATGGATTTGCTGCCGGACATGGAAGTCGATATGTCGCCTGATTCGCTCGGCGCGCGGATCGAACGAAGCATTTTGGAAGCGGAAGAATTGCTTGGCAAATCCGCCGCCATTGGTGCTAAGAATAAGAATAAAACACCCACACCCACACAAGAAAAAACGAAAAAAAAGGCAACGCTTATCAGACAGGATCAGCCGGCGAAAAAAAAGAAGTTGAAAATCAAAGATCCGAAAAAACTTATCGCAAATATTCTCAGACGAAAGGAACCGGAACTGTTGATGGCGCTCAGGGATTATTATCTCGAACCCGGCAAACAGAGTGAAGGAGTGAAATTGCTGAAAAACATCATTTACGACGACGACACACAGGCGCTGCTGCCGGCGGTGTCACTGCTTCTGGGCGAACTGTACGGAAAGATGGGGCGCGACAAGGATTCCATATATTATCTTTCAAACCCGATGATAAGATACGACGAAATATCGAAACATATCATGGCAAAAGCAGGCATAAGAATTCCTCGAAATTAGTTGTTTGAAAAGTATCCTGAAAAAATGTCGGCAATCAGGAATATACGATTTGAATTGGACTAACTAGCCCGACCGTGATATTCTTTATCTCTGCATATAAATGCCGATACCTGATAGAGAAAACAATTTTAGGAGACACCCCTGATGGACCAGAAGAAAAATGTCACTATTAAAACAATGATACTTCTGAACGTAATTAACTTCGGACTGGTTGCGTTCTGGGCTTTCGACGGAGCTTATTTATTGCACTTTCTAACAATAAAATTCGGACTTTCGAATTTTAACGGCACATTGATCCAGGGCATAGGAAAATTAATGATTATATTTTCTTTACTGTTCGGTGTGTATTCCGACTACACAAGAACGAAAAGAGGCAAGCGGCTCCCCCTCATGCTTTTCGGGTCTCTTATCGCAGTACCCATGATTTTTCTTATTCCACACATGCAGTCCCTGATAGGACTTATTATCGTACTTACAATAGCTTACTTCGGCATCCAGTTCGCCGCCGTCCCCTATTTTTCTCTTGTTCCCGAGGTTGTCCCAAACGAAAAACTTGGAACGGCAAACGCATTTTTCAGCATATTTGGTGGTCTGGGAACCCTGGTGGCATATCTGGTTCTGTTCGGCATGGTTTATATGGAAATAAGCAAACCGATGTCGTTTTATGTGTTGAGCACGGTTATACTTGTTGGCTCTCTGATCACGTATTTCAGCATCAAGGAAGATGTGCCTGACGAACCTCCTGAAAAGTTGAACAAAATCAAACCGATAATGATGAGTGTCGCGGAGGTTTTCAACGACTGGCGCTACAAAAAGTATCCCGACCTTTTCCGATTGCTCCTCATGAATTTCTTTTTCTGGGCGGCACTCGGCGCGTTCATAAGTTTCTTCACAAAGTTCATGATCTATTATGTCAATGTTCCGGGTCAGCCCGCGAGTATCGTTCTGGGCGTTGTTGTCATCGTCTCTATCCTTCTGGCAGTACCTGTGGGGATACTGGGAGACAAAATCAGCAGAAAGGGCATGACGATATTCGGCCTTGCCGTCGTTATGGTTGGTTTGCTTATCAGCTACTTTGTAATCGGTCCCACATCCAGGGCTTCCGGATATAATCTCGAAAAACCCAGCGAAGTTATTGCATTGGCAGGTTTATATAATATTGATATGTCCGGCACAGACCTTACCCTGTTCGAGAAGATACCTTTCAGTCCTGAGCTTGACGTGAATGGTGACCAGATGACGGACAAAAAGGCGGAGGTGCTACGCTGGTGCCTTAGCGGCGAACTCCCGATGAAAGACGAAAGCGCCGAAGCCAATACCTGCAGAAACGCCGTCATCGCCGTCATGGGCGCAGACCACCCTGCATTTGCGGCCACTTTGAAGAAAATCACATTGCTCAACGCACAGATAGAGAAAGAAACGAGCAAGGTCCTGATTATTTCATTCATTATTATTTCATTTACATCCATAGGACTCACGATTTGTTTTGTTCTGACAGCAACCATTCTCCCGACACTTATGCCGGACGAGAAGCTTGGTCTTTATATGGGGTTCTATTCGAGTGTAACCGGACTGGGACAATTCATCAGCCTGATACTGGCCGGAGCAATCATCGACCTTACAATCAGTAACCCTTCACTGGGCTATCGCTGGATGTTCCTTCAGGGAGTGTTCTTCCTGTTCCTCGCGATATGCGCGCTCGCCTCGGTCAAGTATATTCCGAAAGCGACGGAACCAACTGTGTCGAAACTGATCGACGAAGGAAAGTATTACGCCGCTCAGAAATAAATTGACCAAAGGCATCTCGCGCGTCCAACATAAACCGAGCGTTCAAATTGCTCATACAGAATAGCATTTTTTGTAGTGTTGTTGCTGATAGTCATTTCAATACTGCTGTTGAGCTTTTGCCGATGATTTCTTTTGCGATCTTGCGTGTGAGCTTTTTATCGGTCATGTATTTGACGCCGCCCAGCCCGAATCCCAGCATATTGCCGATCTCCCATATTTTAAGAACCTGTTTCTTTGTGATTGGGCCGAAACTGTAGTTTTCTATAATGTTCATCATCGTACACATGAAGGTTTCCGCGACACAACCGAGAGTGGCACCAGGCACCAGGCCGGGAATGCCGAGGTCAATATATTCGGGCAGGTGTCCGACGCCGCCCTCGAACGCAATCACGTCGGGGCGTTCTTTGTAAATCTTGTCGGAAACGCTGGTGGGCAGGCTCACGTCGTTTACAATGGCGCCGGGCTTGAACCATTCGGCTTCCATTATAGTGCGGTCCGAGCTGACCGCGGACACGACAATATCGGACACGGCGAGGTGTTTTTCAAGGTCGTTGTCCAGTGTGATATACGGGTCCGTGCCGTGCTTGATCTGTATGGCTTCGTAGATTTTTTCACCGATGTCGGGAGCTGAACGCGGAAAGAAGATGGACTTTATGAGGCGGCCCACCTCGAGGTCTTTGCCCTTGTAATTGCCTTCGATGTATTCAGTTATAGCGTCTTTTTTGAAAATATAGTCGCGCCCGTAGAGCGGAATGAATGGAATGAGCAGGTCCTGAGCGAGAGCCTTCGCGAGGCCCTTAAGGTCTCTGGGTTTTGTCGAGCGAAGGACGTCCACGGTGTCGGAATAGATCGAGCAAGCGGTAGCGCGGAGTTTTTCGATAGATTTCTCTTTTTTGCTGCCCAGCAGGATAAAGTGCGAGATGTCTTCGGACAGAAGACTGGCTGTGACGCTGCCGATGTTGCCGCCGGCGCCGACGATTGCAGCGGTTGATTTTTCCAGATCGAGTTCGGCGTAATCGGCAACCTTGAGGACACTTTGCCATATCAGTGCGGCGGTGTATGAGTTGCCGCTGGTGATGCGGATGTTGGTGTCGTCGAGGTCCATGCCGTCGTGAGTGACGATGGAGTTGAAAGCCCCGAGCCCGAATATGCGCGCGCCCATAGCGGCGGCGCGTTCGGCACCTTCCTGGATGCGGTCGATGAGGAATTGGGGATTGTTTTTATGCAGGTCCAGCATCTGACGTGTTGTGTAGGGCAGTCCGAACAGTGTGGCACGCACTCTGTCGCCGGTGCGGGGCGACTTCAGATTGATTACCTTGAGCACGAATGCGCCCAGAATGGGCACGAGGCGGTCCCAGTACAGGTCGCGCTCCGATTGCCCGGTTGCGGGGTCCGGCTCGCGGCTGAACTCGCACAGCGATTTGTCGAAGCCTTCCATCACCTGGTGTACGTCCAGCGGGTGGAACTGGAAACCCATCTGGCGCACGTTCTCGAAGTCCGCCTGCTCCGCGGACGGTTCCACAGGTTCGAAGAAGTCCTTAATATCTACATATTCGCCGGGTGTTTCCTTGTCGATCACGAATTTTGTAAGTTCGTAAGCATTTGATTTTTCGACGATCTCACATGCGCGGTCGAGGGCGAAGAGCACACGGTCGATGTCTTTTTTGTCGATAAGTGCGGAAGGCTCGATGCGGAGTATGTTCGAAGGTTTTTTAGTGATGATGGAGTTGAGGGGTGGTTGAGTGCGTATGCGGTGCTCGTGGAACAGGTATCCGGCAATGAGCATTCCCAGTCCGCCCTGGGCCGCGAGTTCGGCGAAGAAGATCGACTTGCCGTTGCGTCGCACATTGAACTCGACACCAGCCATGAGACCCGCTCCGCGCACACCCGACACAACGCCCGGGTGTTTTTCCTTCAGTTCGCGCAGTCCGGCCATCAGGTAGTCGCCCATGTCGGAGCAGTTGCGTATCAGCGCTTTATCATTACCGGTAAGTTCATCCAGAACAGTCAGGGCCACTTCGCATGATAAAGCGTCCTCGCCGAAGGTAGACGTGTGAAGCATCCCGAAATTGCCGTCGTGTATCGGCTCGCGGATCATAGCGACGCTGAGTTTGGATACGGCTCCGCCGAGCGACTTGGAAAGCAGCACATAGTCCACCGTGTCCGGGTCGATTCCGTATCGTTCCATAGCGAAGAAAGAACCAGTGCGGCCCATGCCCGACTGTATTTCGTCCACGATCCATTCGAACCCGTGTCTGTCGCGAAGAGCGGCGATCTGCCCGATAAATTCCTGTGTGGCGACATGTATACCGCCCTCGCCCTGAATCGGTTCCGTGATGAATGCCGTAATATTCAGATGCTTATCGGGGACAAGCCTGACAATGCCGTCTTCGACAACGATCTTGTTTATTTCGAAATAATTATTTTCCAGAGTTGATTCGAGTTGAGCGGCATCGTTGAAATCGATGAACTTTGTCCGGATGCCGCTCATACGGGCGAAAGGCTCGCGGTACATCTTGTTGCCTGTCACGCTCAGCGCCGAGGTGGTCTTGCCGTGGAACGCGCCTTTTGTGGATATAACGACCGGCGGGAGTTGCTCGAGCAGCAGCCCCTGCATGAGAATGTCGTTAAGCAGCGAGTCGAAGCCCCTGTCGCGATATTTTTCCGGCAGGGTGTAGCCTGTATTGTCGCGGAAGTACTCCCGCATCTTTTTGTGGTGCGCTTTGAGGTCCTTACCGATTGCAAGCAGGCGTTTCATGCGATTCATCTCGGCGTGTTTGAGTGCGGTTTCGACAGCTTCGGTGCCAGTGTTGGTAAAGATACAAATGCGTTTCTGTGCGCCGGGATATAATTGGTTGAGGCGGGCGGCCAGCCTGCCGGCAGACTCGCGTACCGTGCCCTGGGCGTGCATCGGCACACCGGACTCGAGGCAGCGGGCAAGTGTTTTGTTTACTGCCGGATTGTTGTGTCCAAGTATCGTTGAGCCCATGCCGCCCGCAAGGTCGAGTATAGCAATCTCCTGCCCGTTATCGTCGGTATAATAAAGGTAATCGCCGGCGGCTCTCGTGAAATGCACATCGAGCCTCAGCGCCCGAAGCATCTTCACAAAATCCGGCCTGCAATATTCCTCGTAGTTCCACTTTCTGTTCTGCATGAGTCGATATCCTCTTTCCTGTAATCCTGTTCCTGAATGCGAAGAAGCCCGTGGTTGAGGCGCACATATATGGGCTCGACGCGATTGATTATATGATGTCGAATTTTTTAAAGAAAGACCGGCATACTTTCACTTCCTTTTTTGTCATCCAGTCGGTCTTGTCGTAATCACTGGTCATTCCAACGGTAATCATTTTATCCTGCCACAGTGGATTGTATTCGAGCAGGGAAACCTGCCGAGCCTTGTTCTTGCGGAGGAAAGCGGCCAGAGCCCGTAGATTCGTCTTCACGGCAGTCAGTCTCGGAACGAGCGGAATGCGCGGCAGAATCGGCACGCCGCCGTCAAGCGAGCGAGCGTAGAGCTTCTCGAAGTTTTCGAGAATCTGATCGTTTGGGACCCCGCAGTATTTCCGGTGGAAGCCGGAATCGAAAAACTTCAAATCGTAATAAATCTGGTCCAGCCATGGGTAGATAAGCTCGTCGAAGGCCTGGAAATCGAAATGGCCGCAGGTTTCGAGCAGTGTGCTGATGTCCTGCTGCTTGAGAGCCTGGAGGAGTTTCGAGGCGAACGGCATGTATAGAGTTGCCTCGCCGCCGGACAGAGTGACGCCACCGCCCGAAGTGTTGAAGAACGGAATGTCGCGAACAACGGCGTCCATGATTTCTTGTACCGAAATATGCCTGCCCACACGTGCCAGCGCTTCGGTCGGGCAGTTGTCCGCGCATTCGAAGCACAGGTCACACTTCTCGCGTTCGATGAAATAAAGCGGATGGCGGTCCAGCGCGCTGTTTTTGCAGATGTTAAGGCAGGTCTTACAATCAATGCACTTTTTCCGATCAAAGGAAATCTCGACACGCGGACAGCGGCCCTCCGGGTTCTGGCACCATGAGCAGGACAGCGGGCAGCCCTTGAAGAATATTACCGTGCGGATGCCGGGTCCGTCGTCAAGTGAATTTCTCTTTATCTCGAATATAAGCGGATCGCCGGCCATAGTCAGATGCCGAACTCGGCCCGATGGATGAGTTCGAGCTGAAGCTCCTTTGTAAGTGTAGTGAAGTAAGCGTTATACCCCGAAATGCGCACAAGCAGGTTCTGGTAATTCTCAGGGCGGGCCATCGCATCGCGCAGCGTCTCGGTGTTGATCACGTTGAGCTGTATCTGCATACCGCCCAGATCGAAGTATGTCTTCACGTAAGAATATATATCGTCCACAGATTTCTCATGGCTTTCTCCGGCAGCGGGAAATACCTTTATATTAAAGGCGATGTTGTTGTTCATGTTGTGCGGGTCCAGCCCGGCAACGTCCTTGATATTGTCGAGCAGGTTGTTGGAAGCGTGCGACTGCGGCGTGAGGCCGGGTGTGAAGGGAGCACCAGCAAGGCGCCCCGAAGGAAGCGCCCCTGTGAGCATTCCGAACGCCACATGGTTGGACATCGACCAGAACCCGGTAGTGTAGATACCTCCCCGGAAGTTCCTGTGCGACGCGAACGCGTCGTGCGTGACTTTCGTTATCCTGTTGGCCATTTCGAGCGCCTCGGCGTTGCCCGATCCGAACCGGACGGATTTATTCTGGATCATGGCGTACAGCATACTGTGTTTTTTGAAATTGGAATCAACTGCGTCCTTGAGTTCCGCGAACGTAATGAGTTTGTCGTCGTAAACGAATTTTTTTATAGCGATAAGCGAGTCCGTAACGTCGATCAGTCCGATGCAGGCTATGCCTGATGAATTATAGCGTGCGCCGCCTTTGGTCAGGTCTTTTCCGTTGCGGATGCAGTCGCGGATCATGGCCGAAAGCAGCGGAGTAGGGCGCATCACGCTGTGCGATTCGCCAAGGTAGTTGTTGTACTGCACGGCGTTTGCAATCAGGAACTCGAACTGTATTTTAAACGCTTCGAAGAAGTCCTCGAAAGTGGGGAAAGCGCCGTTGTCGATACTCCCTGTTTTCGGGCCGAGGTCCCACTTCATCAGCGGGTGGGTGCCGTCGTTGAGTGCCATCTCCAGCGCGGCAACCATGTTCATCATCATGCAGCCGGTGTGCCCGATGTGTTTGCCCGAAAGCGTGGGCTCGACACAGCCTGTGGACGACCAGTCGCGTACATCTTCAATAGGATAGTCGAACTCTTCAAGCGATGTTATCACCGCGCTGTCATTGTGCATGGACGGTGAAGCGGTGGTGATCAGATTCACTTCGCACAGGCGCTTGAGATACGTGTCGGAATTCTTCTCCGGGCTGTATCGCGCGTTCACGTTGGGGTCGCGGATGCCGAGCATCTCGGTTGCCTTAAGAAAAATATAGGTCATGTCGTTGACGGCATCCTTGCCGTCCGGCGTGACACCGCCCAGAGTAACGGCCTGGTTGGCAGGCGCACCGCCCACCACATGTTTGCCCACATCCGGCGACATAGGTATATGATCCGTACATCTCAGGAAGAAGCAGCACACAAGCCGTATGGCGTGCTTGATATATTTCTCGCGTTGTTCCTGTGTTGTGCACTTTTCTATATCGGACTCGAAGAACGGTTGCAGCCACTGGTCCATACGACCCAGCGACAGCCCCACGTTGGTGTTTTCCATGTGCAGAGCCACCCAGGCGATCCAGATGAGATTTATCGCCTCGTCAAGGGTATCGGGCGGATCAACAGCAACTTTGTCGCAGATTTCAGCGAGGCGCTCGAGTTCCCCGCGTCGTTGCGTGCTTACGGCCTTGCGCGCAAGTTTACGCGCGTGCCCGGCGAGGTTTCTTGTATACGATTCCAGTCCGTCGAGACATATAGACATTGCTTCCAGGGTATATCGTTTTTGCTTGTCCGCCGCCGTATCGCGCAGCAATTCCTCGCTGATTTTACGGCGGATGCCGCTGGTGCCGAGTGCCAGAAGTGTTGGGAAATCCGCAATCGTGTGCGACAGGGCCACACTTTTTGACAGTATGTACACCACAAGGTGGTCACCGATTTGTTCGCACAGCGGGTTATTGTATTTTTCGCCTACCCACAGCTTGATGTTGCGCCGCATCCAGAACGGAAACACATGGTGGTGCAGGACCTTTGCCGTTCTGCGTGAAACGCGGCACGGGTTCATCTCACGGCTGGACATAGTGTACAGTTCGGGCCATATAAACATACCCTGCGAATCGGGATACATTACCGCCCCTATCGGCATAGTCGTGGTGGTTCCGGCGATAAGGTCATCTTCGCGAATGATGGGTTTCTTGTTTTCCATCAGGTGCTTGAACGCGTAAGCCTGGCGCGTCTCGGGAATCCACGGTTGCCCGTTGCGCTTCTTCTCGAACCCGTTTTTCAGATACCAGTCCGTGATCAACTTTGCACGCTCCGGGCAAACCTCGGGCATCGTGTCGAAGTGAATGGAAAGGAAACGCCCCAGGCGCGGAAAGTCTTCAAGGCAGTATTGTGACAGGTATGGATCGTCGAGATACTTAACCCCCTCACCGGTGCGCTCGATAGTGAGGGTAGCCTTGCGTCGAATACTGGGGCGCTCCGGTACGTGCTTCGGCAATGCACTTTTTTTGCGAGGCGGCGTGTTGCCGTTGCGGGCCGTCTCCTTACCCGTCCCCTTGCCCTTGAACTCATTCATAAGAAGGGACATAAGAAAATAGAACAGCAGCACACATAAATGATTGCCTTTTATGCGGATACGGTTTTTAAGCATCATAGTCAATACTTCTTCGGAAGAATTGCTGAGCATATTCATGAAAGCGGAATCGTCCTCGAACACTATCACCGCATCCACATTTTTTATGATTCGGCCTGTCACACGGGCACGACCGTCTTTGAAGCTAATAGTCTGAACGATGGTGTCGTCGCGTGTTCTGAAACCCACCGAGAAGTCGATCCAGCCGTTTGTGCTCTTGAGATACTTCCTGTATCGATACCTGAGATTGTAATTAGCTGCCATGGCCTGCAGCAGTAAGTGCGCAGACACATTAGCGGGAAAAATTGTATTCATTGATTCACCAGTCCGCAGAGCAAAAAAAAGAATCTGCTGAACATTGAATATAATGACTTTGAAGTGAAAATGAAAGTTTCCTGCGTAGAATCTGCAAGTGGGATATAATGATGATGATTCGTTTTTTATTGCAGATCGGAATTTCGGATAGCTGCCTGAAGAAACATTTATGAAAACTGTTTACAAGGAGTGCAATATTACCGTTGCTCCCGACACACCTTGAAAAGCATCTTATATCAGGCGTTCGAGGCATAAATGAAGTTGCTCACTACTCTTTTATAAGCATTGCTGAATGCTGGAGAGATGTGTTTCGCCCAAAAAAGAAAGAAGCTTACCGGTAATGAAAAAAGTGGTGCAGATCGGCAGAAGATTATTGCTTGAGGCAGTGTGTCTCGCGCTGTGGCTCGCGGCCGTGCCACCCGCTATCAATTATATTGTATTCTTCGATCTGCTTGCAGGGTGGGTAGTTCTGTTGCTGCTGCTGCATCTTGCGAGGTGGGTATACCTGATAAAAAAAAGGTGCGAGCCGCGTGTTCCTGTATTTTTGTTGTGGAGCCCGGCACTGGTTCTGATGCCGTTGTGGGGCCTGGTACTCTGCGGTGAAATTCGGCTCGTGAACCCGATGTATCCTTGGGTTGCAATAGCCTGCGGAACCGCAGTTTTTGGACTGTGCATCGGCGGTAAAGTTCCTTTTTGGATAAGGATAGCGGTCTGTCTGCCTGCTTTGGCTCTGTGGCTCATTTATTTCCCGTTTATGTCGTTGTTGCTTGCAATAGCTGTGCTTTGCGCTCTTTTGCTTATAGCGAAAGTACTACCCGGAAAGCACAAATACAGGGTACCCGCCTGGGTGCCTGCATCGGCCGCGATGACATTTTTTACAATATTTGTTGCATTCAGGTTTTATAACATAAACGGAGACGCGGACATGCGGATTATCGAGTCCCAGCCTGGAGTGGATGTACTGTTCACTTATGACAGAGAGCAGCCGGTGGGTAAAATCATTGGCGAACAGATAATGTTTGTGATGGAAGGCTGTGGGGGCGATATCATCTATATCGGAATGCAGGGGGGGAGAAAAAGCGGACTGATAAAATACGAACCGGCGGCGGGCCGGGCGGAAAGTTCAACTGTGATAGGCGAGAGTTCCGACAATATGATTCTCGATTGCGAACGGAACGAAATCGCAATAGGGGATTTTTCCGGTGCAAGCGCTATCCGTTTCATTCGGGCGGACGATATATCTGAGGCGACGCGCCCGCCGATACCTGTCGATTTCAAGGCGACAAGGATCGAGGCCGCGCGTGACGGAAGTCGCTATTACGCATTGAACGAATCCCATACGTTTTTCGTTTATCCCGGGACCGGAGGAAAGGCGATTGCCCGGATAACCGGTCCTGATGAGTGGATATATTATACTGAAAATGATTATTTCGTTGCCGTCACCGAGCCCGACTACAGTATGGTGCGTTTTCGTTACGAAGATGGCGGCGATGCCGGTGAGATAGTAGTTGAAAACAGGCAGGATATACACATTCCGGTATATCAGCGGCTGGACGTTTTTCTGCAAAGGGGCATCGAGCCGGGCAGTATTCTTGTGAGCAATATGTGGGCCGGAACATTGTCGGAAATGGACGATAAGTTCCGTGAGGAGAGACGCAAGTTCATAGCGCCGGGTGTCAGAAACATAGCTGTAACGCCGGACGGAGACACCATAATAGTCGCGGGTTATGCCGACGGGCATCTCTATTTTCTGGATGCCCATTCGTGGCGGATAATCACGAAATGTTACATCGGAAGGCGTATAAGGGGACTGAACTTTTCATCAGACGGGCAGTTCCTGTACGCAGGTTCCTCGCAGGGCGGTTTCCGTATGAATATCACCACAATACTGAACGCTGGCAACAACGGGGAATTGCCGGATTGAGAGTCTGTGAAAAATGTAACTGTTCACGAAGGGGTGGCATTGGAAATATTGCGTTAAACACCTGGAAATTATTTGCTTTTCTCAGAATGACAATATACGGATTTTGAGTTTAGCCCGGATTGGTGAAATATGCGGGTTAACGGCAATACCGTTCGCTTTAGCAAAAATGATGCGTAAAAAGCCTGTATTTATCGCGAATATTGATACACATACCTTCTTAAGTAAACGGTATTGGGGTTAACTGTACTATCAGCAAATTCTGGAATGCAAAAACGTCAGTTTTTGCGAAATGCGACTTCTTCACCGTTGCACCACACAGTCGTTGCACTCCCCGGAATTTCAGATGTTCCATTGCAAACAGTTGCCTGTGAACAGATACGTGAAAACAGGAAGTGAATGTTTATGCTCCCATTAATTGTTTTGAATACTCTTGTCATTTCCGACTTGTTTTTAGACGTGATAAATTGCTATAATGCCGGATGCAAAAATTTTTGCTTATAGGATTCGGTGGATTTATCGGGGCAATTGCAAGGTATGTTATTTCCGGTGTGCCGCACAGATTCCTGAACGGTTCGTTCCCTTACGGTACACTACTGGTGAATGTGCTTGGCTGCTTCATTATCGGTACGCTTATGTTTCTGGTAGAGGACAGGCGTATGATAGAAACGGAAGCGCGTCTTTTTATATTTACGGGGATTCTTGGCTCGTTCACAACTTTCTCGACATTCGGTTTCGAGACTTATGCATTGTTGCGCGAATCTCAGTATGTTTCTGCGATTGCAAATATCGGCACTAATCTTATTGTCGGCATTTTCGCTGTTGCAGCCGGATGGATTATGATGAAATCATTGCATTTCTGATGCGGTTTGTTCGATAGCCTGCTTTTTGTCACGATCACCAGTTTTTTCTTTCGATAGCTCTTGTTTTACTGTAGCTTGTTATACTTAATGATAAGATATTCAACTGCGACGAACATGATTTTGCAATCGGTTCTAATTACCTTATTAAATGGAGGCTTCCAATGGATGCCAGAGATGACGCGCAACTGCTGAGAATATTTGTAGGCGAGACTCAGAAATGGAAGGGCCGTCCACTGTACGAAGCCATTGTGAAAAAAGCAAGGGAACATGGCCTTGCGGGTGCAACAGCGATCCGGGGGCGCATGGGCTTTGGTGCAAATAATCACATCAGTACAACCAGCATACTCCGTCTGTCGGAAGATTTGCCTTTTGTTGTCGAGATAGTCGATAAGACGGAAAAAATACAGGAGTTTATTCCAATTGTTAAAGAAATGGTTCCGGGAGGCCTTGTCACGCTCGAAAAAGCACATATCGTCGTCTACGGCAGTAATAAGTAATGTGCCGCACCGCAAACATGCGTGAAAATCATTAAGTCGATTTATTCATTTGGCTCTTCGCTGAATCGTGTGGGTAAAACAGCTTTCATCGTTCCAAGGCTCCGACCCGGAACGCAGGGACTGAACGCTCCGCATTCACCATAAAAAACTTCAGTGAGCACGAAAAACTCTTCATAGGCCTTTGCAAACATTTGGTTATCCTCCGGCACACTACATTTCTCTATCCACACCAAATAGCGAAGAGGCATTTGTTTTCGTATATTTAACGCCATAGGCAGGTGAAAAACCCAATTCATTCACTGCCGAGGCGTGTTTGTCTACTGTAAGCAACTCGATTGCCTCCGTGTCGTCATCCGATTCGATCCAGTCGGTGATTATCAGTTTTTCCTGTGTGATTTTTATCATGCGATAGACAGGGCTGCCGAAGCCGAAGTGCCTGCCTGCGAATGTGTGGTCGTCTGCGTAGAGACATTCGGCTTTCGCTTCATCGCCGAGCCGGAACAGTCCGAGGTCCAACCTGCCGGGTTCTTTTGCATTGACGGGCCTGGGGGCGAAATGTGCGCGCACCGACCTGTACTTATTTCTTATCTCGGGGACCGGCGTATAAATGTATGTGCCCGGATCGACAATAATGTCCTTTCCGGCAAGCTGTAACTCGATGGCAAGCTGGTCGTTATGGGCGTGGCCGCCGAACCCGTTCTGTCCGATGGGGCCGCATCGGACGGCGAGAAACATCACCTCATTCCTGAAGATATACAGTCCGAATTCAGGGTACTGCGTCAGAACGATTTCTCCCGCGCTCGAAACGCCGGGCAACTCAATCTCTATCGTGTTTTTTTTGTTGTCGGGCAATGATTCCAGTATGTTGTTACATGTTTCCGGCGTATGTTCCGAAGTCGCGATGATATGACGATTGCAAATGTCCGCTCTCGGAAGTGACTGTCCAGGTGAAAAACCCGCAAGCTCTCTGATTACGATTTCATCCAGTATGTTGCTGCCTGTAAAGGCAGAAAAACGGCGGTCGAGGAAAAAACCGTTTATCGCTGAAACTGTACTGCGGTGATCGATATGGTTTTCGTCCCAATAAACGGCATCATCGTCGAGCTCTTTGTAATCACAGAGATTGCCGTACAGGCCGCGAGCATCTGAAACCGCCATTTTATTGTATATCGGGTTAAACTTGAAAAACCTGCCGCTGTCGTTGTCTCCGAACTGTGGAATGTGGCCGCACGGTTTGGTAATGTCGATGCTGAATGTCGCCATACGGTGCATTCTGTCGAGGAACCGGCGGGGCAGGGGGCTGGTCATGTTCAGGCCCGGAATGTCATACAGTTTAATCGGCGCGGGTTTCAGCGGGGGTAAGGTTTTGTGCAATTTATTGTCGTATTCGCAGAGCGCGTCGATTTTTTCAGGCGGCAGTCCAAGAATCACAGCCGCGGAATACGCGACGAGTTCTGCGGACAGCCTGTGGTAGGCGGTCGAGCATTCGAAATTGCCGCCATCCCTGAAAAATTGTTTCTCTGTTTCCGAGATCAGTTCCTGCACTCCGAACGCGAGCCATGCGTTTGTCTCCGGCACACACGGCAGAGCTGCTGAAACGAATATCAGCCCGGCGATGTCCGACAGATAATGATTCCCGCGCAGTTCGGGGTTCCATTCGAGATTGTTGATTATGTGAACACCGTGCTCATAGACGCTCCTGTTGAAAACGGAAATGAAATCGCTGTCGAAGTCCGCTCCGCCGGATTCGAATAAAGCGCGTGCCATGATCCAGTTAGAGACACGTATCGCAACGTCCATTGTGCATGTCCAGTTGACGCCGAAGCGGGGCGGATTGCCGGCAACGAAATCAAGAACCTGATTGCGGAACTCATGCACGTACCGCGCCGGTTCATCAAATCCGTCTGTGCCGCCGGCGGCGAGAATGAAAGCATAAGCGAGATGCGGCAGGTGCTGCATGCGGGCGAGTTCCCAGGGCACTTTCACATCGACGCCTCGCTTGTGCCCGTACCAGATATTCCGGTACCAGGCGGCTTCGCTCCAGCGCCGGCCGGACTTGAAATCGATATGCCAATCTATGTGATCGTAATCATTGCCGATAAGCGACCATATTCTATGAGATTCAGCCGAATTGGATTTGTTGATTCTGTCGCGGAAGCGGCTGTCGCCTGTTTTGGTGTCGACCGCGCAGCCGCTGTCATAGCGTGAGCCCTCGAAGCCCCGGCAGCGTATCCCGTGCGCGACGCACGTCCAGCCCGAGCCGAGAAGGTCGAAACGATGGGCCAGATAATTTTCCGTTGTTCCCGCGATCCATTCCGAATGCGGCACCAATTGTTCGGCGGATATTGTTATGTCCGGCAGGTTAAGATCAAACGAATTATTCTTAAATGGAGTTTCGCATATATATGTAGTATGCCTTAGATCATGACGTTTCCTTTTGAATTGGTTCCAGCCGGGAAGCACACGTGCCGCCGCCTTCCTGAACAACATGCCGGGCGGCATCGAAAACGCTTTTTTCACATAAGATGTGATTCCCATAGCAGAAAATTATCACGCGGCAGTCACGCACCGCATCTTTCCTTCAGTTTTTCGATTATCCTGCGAGTGTGTTCTTTCCATGTATATTTTTCGACAACTACCCTGCGAGCTTCATGGCCGAGCGATTCTCTCTTGTTTTTATCGTCGAGTAAAACTTCAAGTCCGTGCATGAAATCGTCGGAGTTGCCCGGCTCGACAAGTACAGCGGTGTGGTTGTCGTCGAGTATCTCGCCGATTTGCGCCAGATCGGAAGCGACTATCCCTTTGCCCATCGCCATATACTCGAAAAGCTTTGTCGGCGAACCGAAGAAAGGCGATCCGTCCGGGTTAGGCACATGAGGCGACGCAAGGATGTCTGCGGCGGCAAGGTGTTCAGGTCCTTCGCTCTGCGGCACAATGCCGGTTAGCGTTGCATATTTCATCACATCATATTTATTCAGGTTTTCGCGAACCTGCTTCATCATCACGCCGTCGCCTATCATAAGGAGACTTGTTTTATGACGCAGTTCGGGTCGTTTCGCTAGAAGTTTTCCGAATGCTTCCGCGAGAACCTCCGCGCCGTGCCACATCCCGAAAGTACCGATAAATCCAATAACGGTTTTTCCTTCGAGCCTGTATTTATTCCTTATTTTCGAGCCGTCGATGCCGGGTGAATACTTCGCAGGATCGACTCCGTTGGGATTGACAAGTATCTTCCCAGCCTCGACGCCCGCCGCGACAAGTTGTTCCTTCAGCGGCCTGCTGACAACAACAACGACATCGGCAGCAAGGTTGACGGTCGACTCGATCCTTTCGAGCAGGTCTCCATATTTCACCGGCTTGCCCCAGTTACGGCTCACCCATACTTCCGAGCCGTTGAATTCGAGTGCGAGCGGAACCCCGAAATGCCGCGCAAGCATTATTCCCGACATATTGCCGAGACTGTATCTCTGGTATATAAATGATGGTTTTGCGCCGCTCAATATTTCGAGTGAACGATTGAAGAATATTGCTGAATAGTGAAGGAACTGCACTTCGGTGAAGTCGCGGAAATCCGGCCCGGCATCTACAATATGCTTTTCGATGTCGTCTCGAACTGTGGGTATATTATCCGAAGTAATGAATATGGGTGTTGCGCAGAAACAGTCGAGATTGTTCAACACACCGGCGATGTGGCCTACGGAACCGCCCGCGGTGAGTCCGAGTTTAAGGTCGGTTCTCATATAAACGGGTGACGCGGACATGTCTATACGTAATTGCTTATTGGCAATGCTAGCATATTTATATTTTATCTCCCGCTCATCGTTTTCTGCATTGCGGACAACTTTTTTACTGCGCAAATAATCAATAGCGAACTTTGAAGCAAAGCCAATGATGTTGAAAAATGTAATGTTCTTTCTATGGCCGTTGCAATCGAGAGAAAAACACCTGCCCCTGCTCATGAGACGCAGCAGAACGGAAACGAACAGAGGGCGACGGAAGGAATCGTTGATGTAGACAAGGACAGTCGATTCAGAGTATCTGAATATATGTTTCAGGAGTTCGCGGGGGCTTAGTATTTCTCTGAGCGAATAAATATCGTAGTATGTGGAACCGGCAGGGGCTGCGGCGCGGTCTCCGACATCATCGAGGTCGAGGATGAACTGTTTTTTTCTATTCAAAGTCAATCATTCCAACTGGAACAGGCCGGACAATGTGCGAAAGGTGCGTGGAGCCCGTCGTCATTCCAAAAATTCTTTCCACCAGAGCGCGAAATTGAAAACAAACCACAGGTCCGTGAACCTCTGTGAATCGAAAAGAGAGTCGACATATTGTTTGTCCAGCAGGTCGGTCTGTTCACAAAAGTATTTGATTTCATTTTTGACCCTGTCGCCGAGTTTGTCGAAAAACCATTCGTGAAGAGGAACGCCGAAGCCCTGTTTGGGTCTGTCGATCAGTTCGTCGGGTATCACGCCGCGGACTGATTTTTTCAGCATATATTTCAGTGTGCCGTTCTTCAGTTTGAGAGACTGCGGGATGCTGAAGGCGAGTTCGACGAATTTATGATCGAGAAAAGGCACGCGAGTTTCGAGGCTTACGCCCATGCTCATTTTATCGACGCGCATAAGGAGCAGTTCGGGCAATCGCTGGTGAAGGTCGATGAAAGACATCCAGTTCATGTCCGATTTTTCCCAGTCTTTCTCGATAAACCGCTGTCGCAGGGGACGCATGACATCCCAGGTGGTAATGTCTGAAAAGTTTTTATTGAGGCGATCTGATAGAAGTTTCCGTTTCTGGTAGTCGGTGAAATAGTCTGTGCCGCCCCAGAAGACAGGCTGTCCGAGCGAGCCGCGCCGCAGCCACTCGAACGGCAGATTGTCCTCTTTGCCGATGGAACGCAAGGCCGCGAGCCCCATTTTTTTCATAAAACGCGGCACGGGCAGGTTGTCCCACTGTTGCAATTGCAGAAGGTGTTTCCAGTGGCCGTAGCCGAAAAACAGTTCGTCCGCGCCTTCGCCCACCTGGCAGACGATGACGCCGTTGTCCCGCGCGAGCTTCGATACATAATAGACTGGGACGCATACGGGGTCTGCAATCGGTTCGTCCTGGAGGTGAACCATCTGAGGCAGGAAATCAATGAGGTAATCGATATTAAGAAGTTTCTCGTGATAAATCGCGCCTCCGTATTCGGCCATCATCTTCGCGTAATGTATTTCGTTTTTGTATGAGCCGTAATCCGTGTCGTAGCCGATAGTGAATGTTTTTACCGGCTCGCGCGCGCCTTCGGAAAACAGGGCTGTGTTGGTGCTCGAATCGATTCCGCCCGAAAGGAACACACCGACAGGCACGTCGCTTACCTTTCTCAGCTGCACGGCCTCGCGAAGTGTCTCGATAATCATTTCGGCGATTTCATCTTCGCTCGCATCCGTCAGCGGTGTCGTTCTTTCGAGCACGTCCCAGTATCGTCTGAGTTCCGATTTGCCGTTTCTGTCCACCATCAGCCAGCAGCCGCCGGGAATCTTATTTATCCCTTCGAAAAGCGAATCAGGCGCGGGAGAGAAGATCATAGAGAGGAAATGAAAGAAACTGCGCTCGTCGAGAACCCTTTTCTGATCGGGGTCTTCGAGCAGTGCTTTTATCTCGGATGCGAAGGTGATCCTGCCGTGATGGATGCTGTAGTAGAGGGGTTTGATGCCGATCCTGTCCCTGACGAGCCACAGGCGACCGAGTCGCGTGTCCCACAGGGCGAAGGCGAACATGCCACGAAACTTTTCGAGGCAGTCGACACCCCATTCTTCGTAAGCGTGGATAATTACCTCGGTGTCCGAGTGGTGGGTTTTCCATTTGCGCGGACGAATCGCATCGAGTTCCCTGCGTATTTCCTCGTGATTATATATTTCGCCGTTGTACACAAGTTGCACGGATTCGTCGTGGCTGCACATCGGCTGCGCGGCGGATTCCGATAGGTCGATGATCGAGAGCCGCCTGTGTCCGAGCCCGACAGACCTGTCGCCCGACACCCATGTGCCCGCGCCGTCGGGGCCGCGATGTATCATCGTGTCGCGCATTGCCGTTATGTATTCTTCCGTTATTTCGAAAGCGCTGTTTTTAAAAGTCAGCGCTCCTGTGATTCCGCACATCTTGTTTTATCCATTCAAAATGATATGAGTCTGTTCGCACTCACTGTGAGTAAAGGTACGTAACATGCAGCTCACCGCGTCAACATTTCTTCAACCCTGAAAGCTATTTCCATTGCCTGTAGCTGCTGCCACAACGGTATCGGCCACGCGCCGCCGCCCTTCACAGCGCGCGCGAACTCTTCGAGTTCTTCGCGGTGCCCCTTGTCGAACGCTGATGATTCGATGCCGCTCAGGTTCGTGCCGTAAACAGTAAGTTTTTTGTAATCGCACATCGAAAGTATTTTTCCGTCACAATATATTTCCATAGTCTCTTTAGGGAAGTCTTTCGATCCGAGCGCAGTGTATGTGAGGGTTGCAATCGAGCCATCGTCGAAGGAAACAGTGGCGATGAAATTGTCCCTGTTCGAGTAATAACCGGGCTCGGCGGTGATTGATCTTGCGTCAACTGCAACGGCTTTCGCGTTCGTGAAAAACGTGAACAGGTCGTAAATATGGCAGGCTTCGCCTATATTGCGGCCGCCGCCCTGTTCGTTGTGGAGCCAGCTGTCGAGTGGGATATAGCCTGCGTTCATACGGTAGTTGATGATTATCGGGTTTTTCCTGCCTGCAATTATTTCTGCGATACGCCTCGAGAATTTCGAAAAGCGCCTGTTGAAGCCGGTCAGCAGGACCGGCGCGCCGGATTCGCCGCCGGCGTTATTATAGAACTCTTCGACAGCACTCATTTCATCGCGGTCGAGGGCAAGCGGTTTTTCGACGATAACGTGTTTTCCGGCTCGAAGTGCGTCGAGTGTCATCTTCGCGTGTGAGTCATGCCGTGTGCAGATAAGAACAGCGTCGACATCCGCGTCGGAGACGATCTCGCGGTAATCGGTCGTCGCATATTTTGCGCCGAACTGTTTCGCTGTCGCCTTCGCGTTGTGACCGGTGCGGCTCATAACGGCATGAAGACAATAAAGGTTCTTCATTCTGCTCAGATTGGGAAGGTGCATCCCGTGCGCGAAGCCGCCCGCTCCTGCAAGCGCGAGATTAAGAACACTCTTTTGTGAGGGCGAAGCGGAAGGATTGAGTAACCTGCCGCCGGTGGCCGCGTTGCTGTTTTCGGGATAAGAAAGAAGTGTGATCATCGGCCTGTGTTCGCCGTCCGCTATCGCCGCATAAGCTGTGGGAGCATCGTCTATAACATGCGTTGCGGATATTAGAGGCTCGATATTTATTCTACCGTCGGCAAGCAGGCGGAGATATTCCCACATGTTCCTGTTTTCGGTCCAGCGCACATAAGATGGCGGATAATCGTGTCCTTTTTCCTCGTAATTGTTGTCGTAGCGGCCCGGGCCGTAAGAGGTGGAAATAAAGAAGTCGAGTTCCTTCGCGTAAATGTCTTCCCTGTTCATAGTCATGCCGACAACGCCGACAAGTACGACACGGCCCTTGCGGCGGCACATCTGAAACGCGGTGGAGAGGACTTCATGCGAGCTTGTGGAAGCTGTAATGATGACACCGTCCGCGCCGAGGCCGCCGGTCAGTCGCATCACATTCTCGACGCCGGGACCGTCGTCCGGCTTGAGTTCGATGTCCATACCGAGTTCCATGGCGATGCGTGATCTTTCGGGATCGAGATCTGCGCCGATAACCCGGCAGCCGTTCGTTTTGAGAAATTGAGCGGTAAGTTGCCCGATAACGCCGAGCCCGATGACGACAAAGTTTTCACCAAGCGACGGTTTCGCGCGGCGCACGCCCTGCATGGCTATAGCGCCGAGTGCTACGGTGCTTGCGTGCGAGGCGTCGAGTCCGTCTGGCACCTGCACGGCGAGGTTGCGCGGTACCCTGATGATCTCGGCGTGATGGGCGCATTGAGCGCCGGCGCAGGCCACGATGTCGCCCTCCTTGATGTCGTCTATACCAGCGCCGACGACCATTACTCTGCCAGCTGCCGAATAGCCCGTAGCATACCCGGACTGGAGTTTGCCCTGCACGACACTTCTTGTGTGCGAAAAACCTGAAGTCGCCAGCATATGAAGCGCCTGCTTCACTTTGCCGGGATTCTTCAGGGCACGCTTCCAGAGTGGTTCCGCCGACTCTTTCATTCCGCTGCCTTCTGTGCCGGGCGAAATACACGAGTTCAGTACACGGACAACAATTGTGCCGGATTCGGGTTGTGGCGGCGGCACATCTTCAACGACCGCCTGCCCGTTCTGTATTAAAACCTGCTTCACGTTTTTCTCCATTTACAATTTAATAGCTAAACATGTGCGTTTTTCAATATATTGTGAGAATTTAGGGGACATAACAGAAATTTGACCTTAGTTCCGGATCGTGTCTCCATAAATTCGACTACTGTCACGTCAGGATTGTAATGACGCGGGAAGGGCGGGGGCACCGTAGCCCGCCTGAACATATTTCTCGCGAAAACAATTTGTACAGGCACAAGAGCCAATTGCAAAATTCTGATTCGGCTACGGTCGGCTGCAATTGGCAACAGCTGCGTTGTTGGCACAAAATCATCCTCGACGTACTTTACAAGTACGCCTGCGGGGATTTTGCACCTCCGCCTTGCTTCCGACCAATTTCGCTCGACCTCGCTTCGAACATGATTTTGCAACTGGCTCACAAGTTGAGGCTGGGTACGGTGCCCCCGCCCTACACTTTAATAGTTTTTACGCTACCCCATCTTACATTTTTTCTATGTTGCCATGGCACTACCTTTTATAAAAACGCACAAGTTCAGTTAATAATGTGGCATCAAATACAGACAAACAAATATATATATAAGTTCCCGCCGCGAAGGCTTTTGTTTCATTGATGTATAAATGAAAAGCGGAATTTCAGATTCATTGATCTTCTTTGATGAATCCGTAGTAGCGCCCCATCCAGTAGGGCAGGAGATAGTCGGCAGGTGGGTAGATTATGCGCGTGTTTTCGGTGCAGCCGCCCATGCGGTAGGGATCGGACCACCACAGGAATCTGCCGGGACACCTTTCCGCCGCTTGTCTCGGGTAATCCGACACAGGCCTTTTAAAGCGGTCATTGCAATAGTTTTTACATTTATCAGGCGGGCATTCAATGTTCATGGGGTGCTGGCGCGCCGGGAACTGGCGTAGCATGCGGACCGCGTTATCTACGACATCGAAAGCGGGTCCGTCGGAGAGCGGGCCGAGTTTTTTCTGCGATGCCCAGATGAAATCGAACCATGGATTGTTCTGTTTTATTACGGCGCGGGGCCGGCCCGGCGCTCTGAACACGTCCCTGTCGAGGCTTACCTGGTATTTTTCGCGCAGGGCAGGGTCGTGCTCGAACCAGACAAGGTTGTGCATGCTCAGCATGTGCATCGAGATGTTGTTGTAGTTCGCCTTGCAGCCTTCGAAGCCGGGAAACATGCCGTTGAAAGGGAGAAATTCCGTATATGGCCTTGGCGCGGACATCGACTTTTTAAAGCAGCGCCGCCGTTTGTTTTTCTGCATCAGGCAGGTGTCGAAATACTTCTGAAATCGCGCGTCGCCGGTTGCAACAGCAATGATCTTCATGAAATCGAGCGCCATGGCGGCGTTGAAGCCGGGATAGTCGCCGAACGTGCCTGCGAAGATGCGTCCGTGTTCGCATATACGACCGTCCCAGTCGGTGAAAGCCATATCGTTTTTGACAAGGTGGACTCCGATCCTGTAGAGCAGGCCTTTGACCATCTCCCGTATTTGCGGATCGTCAACGAGTTTATAGACCGCGCCGAGCGCGAACATGTTGCCGCTATACTCGTCTTTGCTCGTGTTGTCCAGCCAGCACCAACCGGCGTATTTTTTGTCGATGCAGTGGTCGGTCGTAACCCATTCCAATGTTTCTGCGTCAACATATTCAGCGCATCCGTCATTGCCGATACGCACCCACTTGTTATCGTCTTTTTCCACATCCGGTATATAGCTGCTTTTATTCTCCGGACATGAAAGCCCATTTATTCCGGGAGGTATGTACTGCCTTGTGAAATTTCCCGGCACACCTGTGATTTCCATCCTGGTGTTGTCGCCTTCGAGCAGCGTCCTGATCATAGAGAGCGCCTCGTCGTCGCGTGTGGCGGCGTACCTGAACGCTTCAGCGGCCATGTAGAGAGCGCTCCACAGGCCGTCGTTTTCGCTCGAACGCCATCTGACGACATCGCGCCAGGTAGCTTCATCAATTGATATATCGGATTTTGAGCAATCGAGGCACGGCGGCGACTGGCCCGCGCCGCATTCGATCTCCTTGCAGGGCAATTCAGCGCCCATCATCCATTTCAATTCCGGATGCACATGCAGTCGTCTTGATATCTCCTCATAGTAAGCAGCTTTCTCAGACAGTGATTCGGGTGTGGCGAGCGGCTCGTCCCCGGCGCGGGACCACTCGGGATCGCCATAGCGCCACGGCTGCACACATGCGCCTTCCTCGCACAGCATACCGCTTTCCCTCATGCACTCCCGCGTGATCCATGTGCCTTTCGTACATGTTTTCAGCGTATATCCGTCTTCCGAACACTCCCATGCGCCCTCTGCGCACCGGTCTGCAAGAGAGGTATGTGAAAAAAAGAAAGTGACGCACAGTGCCGCGTATACAGTGATAAGAAAAGTTTTGTTAATAAAAATATCCTTAATAGTTTACGGTTTCAGATATACTTGCACAGTGAGGTGGTATTTATCAACTGGATTGAATAATAATGAGATCCTGCGCAAGGTGGTAAAGAAATGTTGAAAAGAGATCGGTGAAAAATGCGACCTTTCTGGTTCCGGCTATGCCGGGTCGGGATTTGTTTTTCGATTTTTATTGGATTGGCGGGTGAATCCTGCTATATATATGACTTCGAGGTGAAGAATAATGACTGAAGAAAACTTATGCGAGAGTTGCTCGGGAACAAGCTGTGGGCAAAGTAGTGAACAGAAGTCACCGAAGGAACAGGAAGAAATTGAACAGAGGTCGGTTGAAGGCTCGATAGACAGGCGTGAGTTTGCCCGCAGTCTTGGCCGCATAAAACATAAGGTAATCGTTATGAGTTGCAAGGGCGGTGTGGGGAAAAGCACGGTTGCTGTGAATATGGCAATGGCTCTTTCGCTCGCGGGCAGGGAAGTGGGACTGATGGATACAGACCTGCATGGTCCAAGTGTTCCAAGGATGTTGAATATGGAAGACGGTGTGGTGAAAACCGCCGGTCAGATAATATTGCCGGAACAATACGAAAAGTATTTTAAGGTTATGTCGCTTGGATTCATGCTGAGATCGAAAGACGACGCGGTAATATGGCGCGGCCCGTCGAAGATATCCTTCCTGCAGCAGTTCCTTCGCGAGGTGCAGTGGGGTGATCTCGATTTCCTGATTATCGACTCTCCGCCGGGCACAGGCGATGAACCCCTTACGATCTGCCAGTTGATACCGAATATCGACGGTGCCGTCATTGTCACTACGCCGCAGGGTATATCTATTACCGACGTGAGAAAGACTATTACATTCTGCCGCAAAATCCACATCCCGATTATCGGCGTTATCGAGAATATGAGTGGCCTTGTGTGCCCGCACTGCAAGAAGGAGATCGAAATATTCGGCGTTGGCGGCGGCAGGGAAATGTGCGAAGATCTCGACGTCCCTTACCTTGGCAGTATCCCGCTCGACCCGATTGTCGCAAAGTCGGCGGAAACGGGCAAACCGTTTGTGTATGAACATATCTCTTCCGAGACGACGTTTGCATTCCAGCGTATCCTGCCGGTAATCATGAAGATTCAGGATGACGCTAAGGAGATACCTCGCAGCGAGAACCCGTTGCAGTAGATTGCATGGAAATGCGATTAATCAAGTGTGAGCTTCATCGAGCAGCAGGTTTGCTCGATCCTAATAAAAAATGCGTTCCATGGTTTTATGTAGTCGCCGCTGGATATTTTTTCATACCCTGACCCCGAATATTCATATATGTTGCCGTCGGTATATCCTGCTGTCACGGCACCGGAAAGAACTGTGTCTCCTGAGCCGCAGTCGATGGTTATGTTGTCGGCCCATTTCAGATATTTCACATAAGGATTTCCGACGAGGTTCCAGCCGTTGTCGAGTGGAGAGACAGTGACGGTTTGAGAGTCTGGCGTAGCCGACGCGCCGCCGAGTGTTATTTCCACGGAGTTTTCCGCGTATACCCAGTAGCCTGAAGCGAGTTCGACATTAACGCTTGTTCCTTCAATAAGTTTGCCGCCGGAGAAACCGAATGTGTCGCCGACATCAGAGTAAGTACTGAGAGATGAGCTGATAGTGCTCGAAGCTATGTCGCCGGGGAATGTCATGAGATTCCAGCCGGAGGTCAATGTTGTCGTCTGCTGAGCGCCGAAAGTGAGTGTGAAAGTGTCCTCCGAACTCCAGCTTCCGGCGGAGAAGCCCGTGCTGTCCACAGCGCGCACAGACCAGTAGTAATCACCGGCAGTGCTGAAAGTTATAAAAGTTTGAGTGGCGGTGATATTGCCGGACGGGGGCACGAATGTGCCGGATACGATGTCGTCGCAACCCGAGCATGTGCCGATTCGGAGTTGATACGACAGCAGGGGTGCCGCGGTGAGATCGTCGCCGGCGTCGGACCACAGAAAAGCGACATCGAGAGAATCTCCCTGAATTTCCGCATCCGAAACAGCGGTTAAATCCGAAGCGACGGGCGCGGTGTTCGCGGGGTCTGTGTTGTTTTCATAAACGCGCAGCGTGTCGCCGCCCGCGAGCATGTCGATGTCGCCGTCGTTGTCTAAGTCGCCGAAAGCGATGCTGTACGTGTCTTCCGTATGCGGGGATGTCCACTGGAGAGTGAAACTGCCGGAACCGTCGTTGCTGTAGACGCGGTTGGAAGTTTCATCGGTGTTTCCGACAACGATGTCGAAATCGCCGTCGCCGTCGTAGTCGCCGTGTGCGGCTGCCTGTGATGTTTCCATTTCAGCAGAGGCCCACGTTTGCACAAAGGTGCGCAGACCGTAATTTGAATAAATGACATTCGGGTCCGAACCGCCGGTATTTGCAGAGAAAATATCGAGGTCGCCATCGCCGTCGTAATCGCCCCACAGCACATATTCAGTCGAGTAAGTCTGCGCGGACGACCAGACAAGCACAAATAAGTTGCTGCCTGAATTTTCATAAATTCTGTTCGAAGCGGAACCGCCGATGCCTGCAATGATATCGAGGTCGCCGTCGCCGTCGAAATCACCGCAGTCAATAGAATTCGTATTGTAGGCCTGAAGCGAAGTCCACACGGAAGAGAAACTCCCATTAGAATTGTTGAGAACGCGAAGTGCCTGTCCTTTGTCGGCAACGAAAATATCGAGGTCGCCGTCGTTGTCGCTGTCACCCCACAGGGCGTCCGTGGTCGTATCCGAATTATCCGAAGACCATGCGAGTGTGAAGTCGCCGCCGTCGTAGCGGTAAACGCGGTTTTTGCTGTTGTAAGAAGGTGCGAGCAGGTCGAGGTAGCCGTCGCCGTTGTAGTCGCCCCATGCGACGCCGGTAGTGTTGTCGGCCTCAGTGGTTTTCCACGTAAACACGAAAGCAGTACCGCCGCTGTTTCGGAAAATCCGGTTGGGCTGCCCGTAATTACCAGCGGCGAAATCGAGGTAGCCGTCACCGTCGTAATCGCCCCAGGCGACGCCGCGCGTCTCGTCAGAAGTCATGTCCAGCCAGAATGTCGAGAATGTCCCCGAGGGCTCAGTCAATGTGAAAGTGTCCTCCGCGCTCCATGACGATACGGAGAAACCGGTGGCGTCAACGGCGGCTACCGACCAGTAATATGTTCCGGTCTCGGCGATGCCGAGAGTGATGGAAGTAGTCGCTCCTGCATTCGTGCGTGGTGGTGAGAATTCGCCCGGCATGATGTCGTCGCAAGCTGAACATGTGCCGATGCGCACCTGGTAGTTAAGTGCGCTGCCGCCTGTTATGTCGTCCGAAGCCGCCGACCACGAGAAGGATATTCGACCGGTATAGCCGTCCGGCACAGCATTGACGACCGGCGCGGACGGGGGGGTGTTCGACGGGTTGTCGTTGTTCGTATAAACCCTGTCGATACCGTTGTTTGCAGCGAAGAAGTCAAGGTCGCCGTCGTTGTCGTAATCCGCCCAGTCGACATCACCGGTACTCTCGTCTTCGGCAGAAGACCAGTAGAGAGAGAAAGAATCGCCGCCGTCGTTTGTGAAGATGCGATTATATTTATAGTTGACTTCCGCGTTGCCGGCGAGCAGATCGAGGTCGCCATCGCCGTCGTAGTCGCCCCAGGCGACATCGACGGTTCTGTCGACGCTGGAGCGGGTCCAGACGGAAGAGTAATTACCGCTGATGTTGGCGTATATCCTGATAGTTTCGTCGCCCATCCAGTTGCCGGCGGCGATGTCGAGGTCGCCGTCGCCGTCGTAGTCGCCCCACTCGACGGCGGAAGTGTATTCCTGCTCGGACGAAGTCCAGGCTTCGGTGAAACACTCGCCGCCTTTGTTCGAATATATGACAATCGGTTCCATGGCAGAGCCGCTGTTGCCGAGCAGTAAGTCGGGGCGACCGTCGAGGTTGTAGTCTGCCATATCCACGGCGCGCGTCGTGTAGTATGAAGACGAAGTCCAGGCGGTGGTGAAACCTGTGGAAACATTTTTATAAACGCGGTCAGGAACAGACGCGCTGTTATTTCCGACGAAGATATCAAGATCGCCATCGCCGTCGAAATCGCCGATGGCAACGGCCTGCGAAGGCTCGGTTTCCGTCGAAGTCCAACCGACTACGAAGCCGCCCGCGCCAACATTTCGGTAAACATAATTCGGCTCGCCCGAACCGCCTGAAACGAAAACAGCGTCGAGGTCGCCGTCACCGTCGTAGTCAGCCCAGGCGGCGGCTTCCGTTGTGTTCCATTCAGTCGCCGTCCACGCGAGCGTGAAGGTGTTGCCGCCGTCGTTCGAGTATATCCTGTTGCCGGCGGACGCGCCGGCGTCTGAAATCAGGATGTCGAGGTCGCCGTCGGCGTCGTAGTCGCCCCAGGCGCTGCCGCTGCTGTAGTCGGACGCGCTGCCGTACCACGAGTAATCGAACGGTGTCCTTGTGCCGAGCATCGAAAATGAAACATCGAAGACATCCTCCGCGCTCGACGCGCCCACGAGGAACCCCGAAGTGTCCACGGCGGATACACTCCAGTAATAAGTGCCGGATGCGGTCGCGTTGAAAGTGTATGACGTCGAAGGGCCGGCGTTGCCCCACGGCGGCACGAAAGTGTCGGAGACGATGTCGCTACATCCCGAACAAGTGCCGACTCGCACCTGGTATGTGAGTGAATTCGAGGGTGTGTAGTCGTCGGAGGGCGCGGTCCATGACAGTGTTACGGCAGGAGTGGCCGAGATGTGGAATTCCTGATCGCCGACGGCTGTTACAGTCGGCTGCGCGGGCGCGCTGTTCGATACGGTGGACATATTCGTCCATGTTCTTACGCCGGTATTCGCCGAGAGCAGATCGATATTGCCGTCGCCGTCGAAATCGCCGAAGGCGGCGCTGTACGACGCGTCATCATTCAGCGACGCCCACACGAGGTTGAAGGAATCACTACCTGTATTGCGATAAACGTGGCTGCCACGACTGTCTGTGCCGCTGTAGGAGACGAAGAAATCGAGGTCGCCGTCCGCGTCGTAGTCGCCCCACGCGCCGCCGGAAAACGGACCGTCCTCTCCAGCGGTCCACACGGCTGTGAATGTGCCGCCGCCACCGCCCCGGTACACTCTGTTGTAGTATGAAGAACCAGCCACCGTGAGCATATCCAAATTGCCGTCACCGTCGTAATCTCCGGTCGAAATCCCACTTGTGTAGCCGGTGTCGGAGGATGTCCAGACAGCAATGAAACTGCCCGCGCCGTCGTTTGCGTAAAGCTTCACAGGTCCGGACTCATTCGCAGCGGCAATGTCGCTGTCGCCGTCATTGTCGAAGTCGGCGCATTCGACGTCAGTTGTGTTGTCTGTGTCGCTGGAAAGCCATGAAAGGGTGAAAGAATCGCCGCCGTCGTTTCTGTAGACGAGATTGTTTATGCCGTAGCTCGAGGCGGCGAAGTCGAGGTCGCCATCGTTGTCGAGGTCGGCCCATGAGACGCCGCCGCCCTGCACGCTCATAATGGATGACCATGCAGTAGAGAAGGTGCCGCCAGTGTTTTTATATATCCTCGCAGGCCCGTTTGCGGAGGCGACAAGTATGTCCGGGTCGCCGTCGTTGTCGTAGTCGCCCCATGCGACTTCCATCGTGTTTTCAGACTCGGCGGATGTCCATGCGTCGCTGAAAGAGCCACTGCCGTTATTCTCATAAACCATATTCTGCGCGTCGAAGCTCGATGCAATATCGAGGTCGCCGTCGCCGTCGAAGTCACCTGCCGCGGCATCCCTGCATGTTCCACCTTCGGGACTCGTCCAACCTGTATCGAACAGGGGAAGTGAAACGGCGAAAAATTCCTCGTCCGACCATGCGCCTGTCGCGAAGCCTGTGTTGTCCACCGCCGCGACCGACCAGTAGTACGTGCCAGAATCGGACATGTTGATATTGACAGCAGTCGTCGCGCCGATATTGCCGCCGGGAGGCGCGAAAGCGCCCGACATAACATCGCTGCAGCCGGGGCATGTGCCGATACGTAACTGATATGACAGGAGCGCGGTGACTGTGATGTCGTCGGACGGTGCGGACCACGCTATGGAGATCGGAGAAGTAGCGGCTGAGAGAACCTGGTTGTCTGTTTTGATAACAGACGGCGCGGATGGAGCGGCATTCGACGGGTCCATGTTATTCATATACACACGAACAGGCATGTCGTCGCCGCCGTCGCTCGAACCTTCGAGGATATCGAGGTCGCCGTCGCCGTCATAGTCGCCGAGCGCGACAGCAACGGCATAATCGCCGGCTCCCATGTTTGCCGATGCCGCGAACAAGTTGCCGCCGGAATTCGAGTAAACGCGGATGAGCCTGTAATTATCGCGGGTGGAATCAGAATCGCTGTTGGCGGTAATCAGGTCGAGGTCCCCGTCGCCGTCTGTGTCGCCGAACGCGGCGTCATAAGTTTCGTCGGCGTCGCGCGATGTCCATGAGGCGGAGAACGAACCCGCGCCGTCATTAACATTAATATAGTTCAGTGCACCCACGTAACTGTTGCCGAAGAAAGCGTCGAGGTCGCCGTCGCCGTCTGTGTCGGCCCATGCGACAGCAGAGGTATATTCACTGCCGGAAGAGGCCCACAGTTCGGAGAAATTGCCCGAGCCGTCGTTTCTGAATACCCTGTTGGGCGCGCCGTAGTTGCCTTCGAGCAAGTCGAAGTCGCCGTCGGCATCGAAGTCGGCGGGAGATAGCGCCCGTGTCCGCTCCTGGTGTGAAGACAATGAACTTGAAGTGAACGAACTACCGCCATTATTGGTGTAAATTATGTTTTCATATTCATTAGCGGCGACAATATCGAGGTCGCCGTCCGCGTCGCAGTCTGTAAACACAGCATCGTAAGTACGGTTCATTTCAAAGGTGGACCATGTGACAGTAAACGTGCCGTCGCCGTTGTTGGAATAGACGCGGTTCTGGTCGCCGCCCGAAGCCGAATCGGTGTTGCCCACGAGAATATCGAGATCGCCGTCGTTGTCCGCGTCGCCCCAGGCGGCGGAGCGTGTGTAATCGCTTTCGGAAGAAGACCAAACCGTCGAAAAACTGCCGCCACCGCTGTTTTCGATAACAAGGTTGGGCGTACCGTTTACCGCCGCAGCTATGTCGAGGTCGCCGTCGCCGTCGTAGTCGCCCCACGCGACATCTTCAATATTGTAATATGCGCTTCCGGTCCATGCGGATGAGAAACGGTCTGTCAAGACGAAATCATCGGCGTTCGACCAGCCTGATTCGCGGAAGCCTGCCATATCTATCGCCTTAACCTGCCAGTAATATGTATCCGCACCGGCGATATGTACCCTGTAACTAGTTGCCGTACCGGCATTGGTCAGAGGCGGCGAATAGAGGCCGGAAATGATGTCGTTGCAACCGGAGCAAGTACCGGCCCGGACGATGTAGCGGATTTCATCAGACGGAGTAACATCATCAGTTGAAGCAGTCCATTGCAGGTCGACATAGCCGGTGAAACCGTCTGGAACCACGGTTACGGACGGAGTAGTAGGTGCGTTGTTCGCCGGCTCGACGTAATTGACATACAGGATATTCGCATCCGCCGATGTGTCGCCGCCGGAAGCTATGAGCAGGTCGAGGTCGCCGTCGCCGTCGATGTCGCCCCATGCGACGTCCTGCGATTCCTCATCGAGAGGCGAGTTCCACGCTGTCGAAAAGGTATCGTCGCCGTTGTTGCCGTAAACATGTTCCGAATCGGCGATAGAACTGTTGTTGACTGAAGCGAGATCGGGGTAGCCGTCGGCGTTGTAGTCGCCCCATGCGACTGATGAAGTCGTCGATGTGGCGGTGGAAGTCCACACGGCGGAGAAACCGCCCGCGCCGTCGTTATTATAAACACGGTCGTTGCCGTCCGCGCTGCCCGCGGCGAAATCAAGGTCGCCGTCGCCGTCGTAGTCCATCCACGCGACGCCGGTCGTCCTGTCGCTTTCGACGGAAGTCCACACGATGGTGAAGTAGTCACATGCGACATTTCGGTAAATCCTGTTCGCGCCGTCGTTTCCCGCGACAATATCCCTGTAGCCGTCGCCATCGTAATCGCCCCACGCGGCATCATAAGTTATGTCGGCCTCGGCAGATGTCCAGTTGACGACAAAGTCGCCGCGGCCTTCGTTACGGTATACCCTGTTGTTCGAACCAGTCGAGCCGTCCGCGAGATTGGCGGTTAGAAGGTCGAGGTCGCCGTCCGCGTCGCAGTCGGCCCACGCGACACTGTATGTTTTATCTGTTTGAGACGAAGCCCATACGGATGAAAAGGCGGCGTAAGTTGTCTGCTCATAGACCGACACGTAACCGCCCGAGCCGGTGGAAACAGCGAAATCGAGATCGCCGTCGCCGTCGTAGTCGCCCCACGCGGCATCCATGTTGTTTGTCATCGACGACGATGACCAGGCGAGCGTGAAAGAATACGATCCTGTGTTGCGGTAAAGGCGAATCGAATCGGAGTCGGCAGCAATGTGGTCGAGGTCGCTGTCGCCGTCGAAATCGCCCAATGCGAGTGCCGCCGTCCTGTTGCTTTCGGTGCTTTGCCATGTGGACTCGAATGGGACTGCCGGTATATGTTCGAGGTGAAAGTCGTCTTCTGTGCTCCACGAGGAAACAGAGAAACCTGTGGTGTCGACAGAAGCAATGGACCAGTAATAATCGCCGTTGCCGAGTATCATCGGGTAGGAGCCGGTAGCGCCCATGTTGACAAAAGGAGGCGCGAATTCGCCGCTTATAATGTCGTCGCAGCCCGTGCACGTGCCGACGCGCAACTGGAATGCAAGCAGGCTGTCGGGGGTGATGTCATCGGAAGTGGCAGCCCATTGAAAAACGACCGTACCCGGGTCACCGTCGTCAATTAACGTCAGTGTGGGAGCGGGCGGAGCGGTGTTGGAGATGGAAAGATTGTTTCTGTAAATCCTGTCGGAGCCGTCTTCGTTGGCCGCGATGAAATCGAGATCGCCGTCGCCGTCGTAATCGCCCCAGGCCGCCGCGCGCGTGTATTCCTGATTTGTCGCCGACCAGCCCAGCGGGAAATTGTCGCCGCCTGCGTTGGTGTAGACTCTGTCGGTGTCGGAAGTCGTATAATAGTTGCCGAAAAGCAGGTCGAGATCGCCGTCGCCGTCGTAGTCGCCCCACGCGGCAGTGTGCGACGCATCCGCCTCCGTGGATGTCCAGACCGATGTGAAGTTTGCGGCCCCGGCGTTCGAGTAAACGCGATTCGACTGCGTGTTGTTGGCTACGGCTATGTCGTAGTCGCCGTCGCCGTCATAGTCACCCCACGCGCCGCCGCTGCCGCTGTCTGTTTCAGCAGACGTCCAGGCGACGCTGAAAGTGCCGCCTCCGCCGTTATCGTAGATAATATCGGACTGTCCGTTGTTCACCGCGATGAAATCGAGGTCACCGTCCTTATCGAAATCGACCACTGAAATAGAACTCGTATTATTCGTTTCCGTCGAGCCCCAGCCATACGTGAAACCGCCCGATCCGTTGTTGCTGAAAACTAAAATCGACTGGCCGTCATTGCCCGCGATGAAATCGAGATCGCCGTCGCCGTCCATATCGCCCCACTCGGCGTCGTTTGTTGAATTCGCCTGCGTTGTGGACCATGCCGACACGAAATCGTCACTTCCCGTGTTTTTAAAAACGTAATTGCTTTCATTATAGTTTGAGAACAGCAAATCGAGATCGCCGTCGCCGTCGTAGTCACCCCACGCACCGGATGTTGTATATGAGAAAAGGTTGTCTTCGTAAACTTTATTGAAAGTAGCGCTGCCGTCGTTGCGGTATACGAAATTTCCCTGCGTATAGTTCGCTGCAAAGAAATCAAGATCGCCGTCGCCGTCGTAGTCGCCCCACGCGGCATCTCGAGTCAGGTTGATATCCGTTCCGGTCCATATCGACTCGAACGGCGTTTGTGTTCCCGTGGGCTCGATAATCTCGAAGCTATCCTCCGAACTCCATGATGACGCACTTAGAGAAGTGTTGTCGATGGCAGCAACAGACCAGTAGTATGTGCCGGTAGCATCGAAAACGATGGAAATGGAAGTTGTCGCGCCGACATTGGGAACTGGTGAAGCGTAAGCTCCGGAAACGATGTCGTCGCAACCGGAACATGTGCCGGCACGCAGATGGTACATCATCGAGACAGGGGCGGTCGTGTCGTCGACGGCAGCGTTCCAGTTGAAAGTAACGGAAACGGTAGCGCCGGAAAGTGTCGCGTTGCTCCCGGCGACTAAAACGGGCGCGGCCGGGTTGAGGTTCGAGATATCGGAGGTGTAAAGATATAGCCTGTTGGCCGAAGTGTTGTTACCGGAGATTATATCAAGGTCGCCGTCGCCGTCCACATCGCCCCATGCGGCAGCGTAAGTGACTTCGCCTTCAGCGGATGACCACTCGAGCGTGAAGCCGCCCGCGCCGTCGCCCGCGTATACCCTGTTGACGCCGCTGTTGCCGGCAAGCAGGTCCCAGTCGCCGTCACCGTCGTAATCGCCCCATGTGCACGAATATGTTTCATCTGTCTGAGTCGATGACCATGCGAGAGTGAAAGTGCCGTCGCCGTTATTTGAGTAGAGCCTGTTTTGTGTCGCGCCGACCGCAGGCGCGGAAATGTCCACGAGTCCGTCCCCGTCATAATCCGCCGCCGCCGCGTCTTTTGTCGCGTCTGTCTGAGTCGATGACCATGCGAGAGTGAAAGTGTCGTCACCGTTGTTCAAGTAGAGCCTGTCGGAAGTGCCGTCGGAGGCGCAGAAAATGTCCGGAACGCCGTCGGCGTCGGCGTCGAGCCATACCGCGCCCGAAGTCGTGTCTGTTTCTGTCGAAGTCCAGACGAGAGTAAATGTGTCGTCCGAATTGTTTCTGTACAGATGGTTCGCGCCGACGTTGCCCGCAAATAAATCGAGATCGCCGTCGCGGTCGTAGTCTCCCCAGGCTGTCGCGAGTGAGTTGGAGGTTTCCGTCGATGACCAGACGAGGCTGAAGTTGTAATCGTCCGTTTTGGAGTAGACGCGGTTCGCGCCGTTGTCGGCGACAGCATGGTCGAGGTCGCCGTCCCCGTCGTAGTCGGCCCATGCCGCGTCGTTCGTGGCGTCTGTTTCCGGAGACGACCACACGGCGGTGAAAGTATTGTTACCGTTATACCTGTACACTGTATTGACTTCAGAGTCATTGGCGGCAATAAAATCGAGGTCACCGTCGTCGTCGTAGTCGGCGGTCGCAATAGCTGTTGTCTGGTCAGACGACGGACCGGTCCATATAGACTGGTACGGAGTTCCGCTCGGAGCAGATATTGTGAACGAGTCCTCGACATACCATGTCGAGGTCGAGAACCCAGCGCTATCGACGGCGGCCACTGACCAGTAATACGTACCGTCGTCCTGGATATTAAGTTTATGGAATTCCGTCTGTCGCGAATTGCCGAAAGGAGGCGCGAAAGCGCCCGATATTATGCCGCCACACCCAGAGCAAGTGCCCACGCGCACCTGGTAAGTGAGGTCCACAGCGGGTGTGATGTCGTCGGATGCGGCGGACCAGCTAAGCGTGATGAGTCCGGGCAGACCGTCCGGCTGTCCGGTAATCACCGGGGCCGCAGGCGGTGAATTGGATATGGAAAGATTATTCTTGTAGAGTCGGTTTGACTGGCTGCTGATGTTTGAAACGAAGTGGTCGAGATCGCCGTCGCCGTCGTAGTCGGCCCATGTCACCTGGTATGTATAATCGGCTTCCGGCGAAGACCATGAATCAGTGAAATTATCGGAACCGGCGTAAGCAACAACATTATTGCTTGCAGCGTAGTTGCCGAAGAGCAAATCGCTGTCACCATCGCCGTCGTAGTCGCCCCATGCCAGTCCGATTGAGGGAGAGTCGGTCGCCGAAGCCCAGACCATATCGAAATACCAGTTGCCGGAGTTTTTGTAGACACGGTCTTTTTCATCGTAATTGGCGACCGCGAAATCAAGGTCGCCGTCGCCGTCGTAATCGCTCCATTCGGTGAAATACGCCTTATCCGATCTTGCGGAAGACCACATAAGAGTGTAGGCCGAACCGCCTTCATTCCGGTACACCCGGTCGACGGCGCTGTTCGCACTTTTTACAAAATCGAGGTCGCCGTCCGCATCGGCGTCGGCCCAGTCGATACATGTAGTCGGATCGGATTCCTGCGAACTCCATATCAATTCAAATTGGCTCGCGCCCGTGTTCCTGAAAGCCCTTGCAGGTTCATCGTAGACGCCCGCGAGAAAGTCCAGGTCACCGTCGGCGTCCGCATCTCCCCACTCCGCCCTGACTGTTCTCCTGACACTGCTGGAAGTCCAGGCGAGCGTGAAAACTCCGCCGCCGCTGTTGCTGTAAACCCTGTTGTTTCCGGGATTGTTGCCGACAAGTATATCCAGGTCGCCGTCACGGTCGTAATCGCCCCAGGCAAGTGAGACGACAAGGTCGGCGTCCTCCGACTGCCACACGATACTGAAAGACGCGCCGCCCGCGTTGCTGTAAAGCATAGTGCCGGTATTTGCGTCGCCGACTACAACGTCCAGGTCGCCGTCCCCGTCATAATCGCCCCACGCCGAGCACGTGCTTTCATTCGTTTCGATACTTGTCCAACTCGACGTAAAATCGGCGGAAGCCGATGCATGCACAGAGATTGCACAGATCATGAAAATTGCAACAACAAAATGTTTCAAATTAGATTTTTGCATATTTTCACATCGTTTTATTTTTTAACATTATCATATCATCGCACGTGTATTTCCAAATAAGAAAAGAACTTAGAATGCAAAGCGATCATTCCGTACTTTCAGGGGCAGAGCTTCGGAACTATGAGAAAACAGTTTAATGATGGACATAGATTCCCTGAAACTACTTCGCGGAATATGTGACCATTTCAGACAGGATGCCGAATTTCGGGCCACCCAGATGGTGTAGCGTGCGCCCGCGACCGTCGAGCGTCCAACTGCCGTTGAAGGCTTCCTCCTCGGCAAACGCGCCCCTGACTTCCCCGATAAAAAGCGTGTGGTCGCCGACCGTTATCGCTTTATGCAAAGAACATTCGAGGCGCGCCGGAAATTCTTTAATATATGCGGTAGCGACTTTCTCCCCAGGTGCTGCCGTGATCCCCGCCGGTTCGAACTTGTCGCCGTCCCTGCCGCTGTGCCTGCCGCAATACATCAATTCATCGAGATGGTCGGCGCACGGCACGTTTATGATGAAATCACCGCTTTTTTCTATAATTTCTGTCGAATAATGTGTCGTCGCCAGCGAAACAGCCACAAGCGGCGGCTGACGGCTGACGACTGTGCTCCATGCAATCGTTATAGCGTTAGGTTTTTCCAGCGGGCCGCACGTTACCACCACGGCAGGTCCCGAATTTATTATCCTCAAACCACCTTCAGGCGTATATTCTTTCATATAGATTCCTCCCGGTTTTCTTTTATTCGATTGTAGCATTTTGCACGTTATATGTAAAAAAATAACCGGCAACCTTGAGTTTTACTTGTACAGCACGATGGAAACGAATAAAATGAACTATTAGAATGTGTGCATCAATTATGGAAGCGAAACTGAAATAACCTTATTATTAAGTTTGCGGTTCATAAAATACGGCGGATGTAAACAAATCGAAAGGCCCTGTAGATGAGGGAATCGTTCGTAGAATATATAACAATAGCCAGAGATATATTGCTGACCCCGATAAACTTCTTCCGAGGCATGTCCATAACAGAAGGAATACGGCGAGCCACATACTTCGCGCTGATGATATATTACATACGCTGCGTAATCTACTTTCTGATCAGCTACAACCAGGGCTATTTTTTCTCGCCGCGTTTCCAGACGATCCCGCCGGTCACAATTGCCGCGGCAATATTCATCGGCATGATACCTTTTCTTTTATTGCTCATCATCTATTCTCAATCCATTTTTCTGTACCGAATCAGCAATTTCTTCGGCGGCATCGGAAACCTTGAAGGCGCATATAAAATTCTTGCATTTATACTTTTCCTTTCGCTCTTCCAGTTCCTGCCATACATAAACATCGTTACGCACACCTACGCGATAATCCTCATTATCATCGGCACAAGGGAAGTGTTCAACGTCGACTGGATATCGTCCACACTCGCACTGTTCTTCTCTTTCATATTCACCGCAGTACTCTACCTCATACTTTTTATCATCCCCGCATACCTGACAAATCTTGTCATGTTCACAATGTAGAACAATCCTGCACACACCGATAGCGGCGCGTTTTTACAATCGAATCAATAGTGACAAGAGCCTAAATGCGTGGATGCGGCACATATATCATGAAAAGGTGTCGAAGTCGGGGCCGGTTTCAGCAGGAAAGCAGCTTGCGGACAGTGTTCAAAAGAAAAGATTTATCGATGGGTTTTTCAATGAAAGCGCAGGGGCCTGCTATCGAGTTTTCAGTCGAATCATTGACGGATATGTTGTGGATGTAATCTCCGGGTTCAACGCCGGAAATGACAATAACGGGGATATTCGCGTATTCGATTTTAGTGCGTAGTTCGTTATATATTTTCGCGCCGGTTTTGTGCGGCATGACAATATCGAGCGTTATCAGGTCCGGATTCTCAGCAGCGATGATCTCGACCGCCCTGTCGGGATTAGTAACGGAAATAACGTCGAAACCGCCATCCTCGAATATCATTGACAGAAAGTCAACGGTATCCGGCTCGTCGTCAATAATGAAAATCTTTTTCTTATCCTGCATCGAACTTCTCCATCTTTCACCCGTATATTTACCGTATTCCTAACCCGGCAAAGCCGGAACAAAAAGGCCGCATTTTCGTGCCCAAACAAATGCGGTTTGAGCACGGCACACATGGTTTCATCATTCCCACAGTCATCACACTCACACTCGTCCACACCGGTTTTTCATCGATCCTGATTCCGACCCGGAACGCAGGGACTGAACGCTCCGCGTTCACCGATCTCTTTTTCATCATTTCTTTACCATCATGCGTAGCATTTCAGTCGTAAGATACTGCGGAGGGCATATCCCTCGGCAGTCTTATTGTGAACTTTGAGCCTTTGCCGAGTGTCGACTCGACCTCGATGCTTCCTCCATGATCACGCGCGATCTTATTGGAAATAAAGAGGCCAAGTCCGGTTCCCGAAGTCCCTTTTGTCGAAAAGAACAATGTGAATATCTTATTCCTTGTGTCCCTGTCCATACCGATACCGTCGTCGACTATTTCAAAAACCACATCATTGCCAGATTCACGCAAAATGAAATCGACTTTGTGTATGGTTTTCTCCTTGTCGACTCTGCAAGCTTCGAAAGCATTTTCAATAATATTGACGAGCATCGAGCGAACCGCCTTGTAGTCGACTTCCATATCTCCGGAGATATCATGAATGTCGGTGTTGAAAACGATATTGAATGTAGTAGCTTTGGGCCGCATGATCTCCGCGACTTCCCCGGCAAGCACGTGCGCTTCTATCGTTTCAGGAACAGATGCCCTCTCTTTCGCATAATAAAGGATGTCGAGAACCATGCTGCGCACACGACCGACATTGCGCTTCACCATTTCCCAGCCCTTGGCGATTTTTTGCTGGTCGTTCTTTTCAAAACCCGTTTCCATCGCATAGATGCCGCCGTCGAGCCCCATGAGCAGGCCCTTTATCCCATGAGATATCGATCCGATGAGCAGGCCGAGACTGGTCAACTGGGATTGCAACTGCCGTATCTGCGTGATGTCCGTCGACATTTCCATGACGGCCATGATGTCGCCGGCCGCGTCCCTGATAGGTGCTGTGTACGACACAACATTTATAGTGTCGCCTGCTTTAGACGTTACCACCATCTCACTGCGATTAACTTTCCCGTCCTCGAACGTCTGCGCAACGGGGCAGGGGTAGCATTGTTCTGTGCGTTGTTTGTAGACTTCGTAGCAGTGTTCTCCCTTGTGGTCTCCGAAATGATCTTTAAACATCCGGTTCGTTTCGAGAAGTTTGAAATCGCGGTCCTGTATCGTTATGTAACATGGAACTTCGTCGAACAGCAGCCGGTAGCGTTCCTGTTTTTCGCGGAGCTGGTTCTGGAGAAATTTAACTTCGGTAATATCCGTGGCCATCTCGATGATATAGGGGATCGAGCCGTCTTTCTCGACGAGCGGCGCGAGCCTGACAACGTATAGAATATGATTCCCGTCGCGGTCTATGCCCAGTTCCTGAGTTACGCGCACTTCGCCGTCGCTGAATGTTTTCATCGCCCGGCAGTCGTCGCAGGGGGCGTCGTTACCCTTGTAAGCCTCGTAACAACGCCTGCCCCGTATCCTGCCGAATTTGCGACGGAAATATTCGTTCGCTTTGACTATTCCGAAGTCCCTGTCAATCACGCATATACTGACGGGTACACGGTCGAAAATCTCCTCGCGAATCCAGTTGTCGACCTGCTCGGGAATCACATGCTTCTCCTTCACATAACATTACAATCGACCGATTCAGATGATTTCGTCCCAGTCGATATAGTTCGGCTTCACATCCGTCATAGCGTTGACGATAAGCTCGACGAGCCCTCCATAAGTGATGCCCGCATCGTTCCAGAGATTGTAATGCCCGAGAATATCTCGTATCTGGCCTTTGCAGTTCGAGCATGGGGCGCAGACATACTTCTTTGTTTCCGGCTCGATGCAGTCGCTGAAGGCATTGAGAATCTGCGAAAGTTTCTTGCGTCCTGAAATCTTGAAACGCCACTCTTCGAAGTTGTGCCCCGAGTGGATGGCGAACCCGCTTCCGCCGCCACAACAGTAGTTGTTCACGCCGTGGGGCGTCATCTCGCGGAATTTCGGGCAAATCTTTTTTATAACGTCGCGCTGCGGCTGGACGATGCCCATCAGGCGGACGAGATTGCACGGATCGTGCAGAGTGACCGGAAAGTTATTGCTGGAAGGATCGAGCTTCAGAGAGCCGCCCTCGACGAGTTGTTTCAAAAGCGGGAAGCAGCTTTCGCGCGGAATATTCAAGTCGCCGGTAAGAATGCGGTCGGCGATAATCATCGCCGCCTTTGTCGCGTGTCCACACTCGCCGAAAACTATCTTCCTCACACCCAGCTTCTGCGCACACTGGAAATGCTTGATCACTACACGCGCAAACTGCACGTCGTCGTAGAAGAGTCCGTAGTTGATGTTGTCGTAGCCGAGCGCTTCACTGGACATCGTCCAGTTGAGGCCTGCGCTCTGGAATATAGCCGTGAACGCGCCTATGTTTTCAGGCCATGCCATTATCTCGCCCGCATTGTGGATCAGCAGGATGTCGGCACCTTTCTTATCCCATGGCGTCTCGAGTTTCATACCTGTTTTTTCGCTCATGTCTTCGTCGATAAACTCGATATTGTCTTTCACGATCTCAGGATTCATTCCCGTGGAATAGCCGACCTTGAGCTGAAGCATCGAGCCGTTGTCGTGCAGTTCGACGGTATGGATGCCGAGTTCCTGACTGAAAACTTTGCGAATCTCACGCGCCACTACGGAATTATCCGCGCCGATCGGACACGACTGGGCGCAACGCCGGCATATATTACACCTGTAGGAGAGTTCGCCCAGACGGGCCACCGTCAGCCAGCTTAGTTTTATCTCACCACCGTTTTTCCACGTTTTGTGGTACCTGCCCGAAGGATGAATGTAATCCTGGTAGATGCGCCTGAATATCTCCGAGCGGTATGTAGGCCGGTACATATCATGCTTTCCGCTCGATTCATAAATATGGCACGAATCGCTGCATGTCTGGCATTTTGCACAGTGCTCGACCGTAGAAACCAGCGGCTGGAGGAACGTCCAGTTATTGTTCTTCTGAAACAACTTTTCCACACCGGAAAGAAATTTTCTGACAAGTTCCTGCTCTTCTCGTTTGCTCTGAGGTCTGGGAATATTCAGCACAAGAGTGTCGTCGAGAGATGCCATGTACTTTTCTTTTGTCTCCTCCTTGAGAGGACTCCACTCGGGCTCCCGGCAGTCGAGCGGCCTGGACATAGGCATCAGGTTTTCAGGGTTCATGTGCGCAAGGCGGTCACATGGTTTCCCAAAATCGTTCAGCGAAAGTTTAGTGTCTTTGGGTTTTGCCATGTTATTTGCTCTCCTTTAACTCTTCTGGATTTTCCGTGGCTGCTTCGGCCCAGGTCTTCTTCGTGCCGTTTGGGTTTATGTGGCTCGCAGCCCATGTTATTTCATACTGAAGAACTTCGGCAATCTGATCGCCCATCGGGTCCTTACCGGGCACGTTGGGCCTGTCGTCCCATCGGATGTTGTGGTAGGTGAAATATTTAACGACAAAGTGCGCCATGTGCGTGAGAGGAATGTATGCGACCACAAGCGATGCCAGCGCGATCGCTCCGACAGCAGCCGGGTTCGACGGAACGTAGTTTATATTGAAAGTGATAATACTCTGAACATATTCGCGAAGTCCGGTGAAATAGGGATCGGACGCTCCTGTTGCCGCCATAAGCAGGAAAACCGACAGCAGGAAAACAAGGTTGAAAATATCCGACGGTTTTGTGAAGTCCTTGAGGTCTTCGTCGAAAAGCCTGCGCGCGATCAGTCCGAGCGCACCGATTGCGCCGAGCACAGCGCCTGCAAAGCCTGCGATGGCTGTCAGTGTGCCCACCACAGTTCCGAAGCCGCCTCCGCTCATATCGACACCGGCCACACCCAGCAGCGCCCCCGCTATAAGAAGCATAAGAAAACCGATCAGGCTGTACATGCCGAAATGAAACGGAAATGTCCGAAGCCACAGTTTCGGGTTGTGTTCCTTCACGGCGGCAAGAAATAAAATCTCCTGCGACATCTGCTTCATTTCCGTACCCATGTCTACGGTGCGTTCTTTTTCCCACCAGTCGACTTCTTCAAAATACGAACCGCCATAGCTCGCCTTCTTCCCCTCGTGGGCAACCGGGTAGAGTTCCCATCGCAGATGCATCGGCATTTTGTTGTACTCGTTGAATTTATGCACAACCGCCACAACAAAAACGATCATACATACGTAGGTCAATAGGTGCAGTATAGGTCCCATCAAAGCCTCCTGTCTTAATTTGATTTTTCCATTTATTTAAAAATTCACCTGATCCGGTTCCATGAACAAACCGGCATGAAAGTATAAATATGTCGCCTACAGTCTATTTGCCGGGTGAACTGCACAGGTCTATTCCGAAATCAACCTGTGCATCATCCTGAATCGCTCTGTGCCCGGCATTTTTCGACGCGAGCGCGAGGTCCGCGAGTGTGAATTCACTCAGCGACTCCGTTACCCTGCTGTTTATCAACTCATACACAGGCCTGCATTCGCAATAATCCGACTTGATGCAACTTTCAGGATTCATAACGCAATCGACCATATTTATCGGGCCTAGAGCAGCCTCAAATATTCTCCTGATAGTTATTTCCTCGGGTTTGCGTGCCAGAATGTAACCGCCACTCTTACCCGGCATTCCCTTTACAAGTGAATTGTTCCTGAGTGAAACGATAATCTGGCCTAGATACCTTTTAGATATACCCTGCCTCTCTGATATATCCTTGAGATTGAGAGGTTTATCCGGAGTCGTATTCAGCGCCATGTCAATCATGAGTCTTAGCGCGTACCTTGCACGTGTGTTGATCTTCATAGACTAAACCCATGTCTATCATAAACTTTATCGTTTTACTGGTATTTTAAATGTATTACTCTTTTTGTCAAGTAAACTGGTAAAATATCTATCAGGAGAGCCGATTGTAAAATTATCTGATCTTATATGTTTTTCAATATTACCTGTAAACTTCTGGGACATGACCGGAATTTGCCATTTAATTCCGGATGTTCCCGGAAATACAATTACCATTTACAAAAACGCATAAATTCAGTATATTATTTACAAAAGCTTGAGTCCAATGCTGTTATGGCGGAGCGGGAGACCATGATGATTGAAAAAAAGGTTTGTGAGAAGTGCGGACTGGTGCATGAGATACCCGCGGATGATGCGTCGGGCGGCGACGACTGGAAGATGATCGCCCTGTCTGTTGTCGGCATAGCGCTGATTGCGCTGATCTGGATATGGGTATTCCGATGGGGTGTGCCGTTTGTGAAAAGCATTTCCGGATAATTATTCTAAGTATAACTTTCAGGATATTTTATGGAACTCCACTTGTATGAAGAGGCTGTTTATGTGATTTCGGTGGCATCCGAGCTGCTCGGAGCACACCCGCAGACGCTCAGAATGTATGAGCGCAAAGGACTAATTCAGCCTAAGCGAACCGATACGCAGCAGAGACTCTATTCCCTGCGCGATCTCGACGATGTGAGAGAAATAAGGAAGCTTACCCGAGAGGATGGTGTGAATCTCGCAGGCGTCAAGGAGATTATCAGACTCAAGCGCGAGCTTGAGGCCGCGAATCGGCGCATTGCCGAACTGGAAGCGCAGTTGAAGTCAAAATGAACCTCATTCTCCATCGACAACTGTTTTTTCGTCAAGTATTTCAACTGGTGATTTCAACTTGCGCACAAGCAAGTGTTTCAGACTTGGCGCACTGTTGTTTTTCCTTGCGGTGTTTGTATGTTTTAAGGCTTCAGATTGTTTTGCATGGACTCTGCCGGTGCATGAACGGATTGCGGAGGAGACCATCGTTCTGTTGCCGGCAGCTTTAAAAGATTTCCTGAACGAGAATAAGCGCGACTTCCTGAAAGGCGTGACCGACGAGAAAGAACTGTTCGACAGAGCACTTGAACAGAAAGACGATTTCAGTGTCGATTATCTCAGGAATCTCGGCATCGAAAGATTCTACTTCAACTATAAGCGTGTCCAGTTTCTTATGGAACGAAAGCCAGGCGACAGGACAACTGCCTACGAGGCCGGAAAACTTGTGCGCTCCGCCTCGGACCTTCTCGAACCGTTGCCGCAATCATCAGCGTTCCGTTTTATCGGAATTTCCGCAAACAGGATTTTCTTTCTGGACGACGCGGAGCAGAACATCGGTCGCTACAGATATTTTTATGTTACGCGCAAGCTGATCAGTTCGTTTCCGAAACGTATCAGCTCGGAGCTCGAGCATTCGTCAAAAACGGCGGATGTTATTTATAAGGCATATCGGGATGGTGCGACATACCGGCAGATTGAAAGACAGACACAGGACGTCATCAACCGAACTATTAACTTTTGTGCGGACACGCTATACACTTTATATGAAATGAAAAACAGGGTGGGGAGAAGTCCGTTTGATGCGTCGGCGGCGCTGGGGCTTGATAGATTCAGGCGGGGAGACAGTGACGAAGAGTTTAAAATAGCGGGTCCGAAACCCCCAGTCGTACAGTCGCCTGCAAAAACGCAGCAACCGGAGATAGAAAAAAATGGTACAGATAAAAAAGAAAATGACAACACCGGCGAAGAAAGCAAAAACGGAGAAAGCAAGCAGCAACCCGGACTCTCGGAAACGCTCATCAAAGTCCTCCTCGGTAAAGGCAAAATCCACAAAGAGAAAACAGACGGCGAAGAAAGCAGCGACGAAGAAAAAAGTGAAGAACAGTAGTAAAGCAGTAATGCGCAAGGCCGAGATGAAAGACGCCACCGACATACAGAAGCTTGTAATGTTTTATGCGAAACGAGAAGAAATGTTGCCGCGTTCGCTAAATGAGATATACGAAAACATCAGAGACTTCTCCGTAATAGAAAAAGACGACCGCATAGTTGCGTGCGGCAGTCTGCATGTCTGCTGGGACAACCTTGCGGAGGTAAAATCACTTGCTGTCTATCCGAAACATGCGAAAAACGGATACGGCACGATGCTTGTCGGGAAGGCTACTCGCGAGGCGAAAAAACTGGGCATAACACGATTATTTACGTTGACGTTTCAGGCGGGTTTTTTCGAGAAGCTGGGCTTCTATCGTGTCGACGTGAACGATCTGCCGAAAAAAGTGTGGTTCGAATGTGTGCGATGCGTACATTTCCCAGACTGCGATGAAGAAGCGCTGGTGAAGGATATTTAGCCCCAATACTGCTTAGTTAAGAATCAATATGTTGCACTTGTACTCGATTCGTAGCGTTGGGCCAACAGGCTTTGGACGTACCGGCCAATTGATCATCTTTCGTTTAATACCCCCTCGGATTTCGACGGCCACGGCTCGAAACGACTATTTCTTCCAGTATCTCATCAAGAAAAGCTTCACGAAAAGCTTTCCTGTGCCGAGGGGGAAAAGCCCGCATATCTCATCAATGCGGGCTGAAATTCTTCTCGATCAACACAGATGATGATGCTATTAAAAATATGAATAAACCGAAAAACCAATGCGCTCCGACAATACTCCTTCTGATCGGAGTATTCTTCTGGGGCGTAACATTCGTCTTAATCAAGGAATCATTAGAGACTATTGATGCCTTTTCTTTCATTGCTTTCAGGTTTTTTATTGCAGTGCTGATTCTGTTCGTTATATTTTTTCGGCGCTTTTCCGATATTAACCTTGAGATCATCAAAAAGGGTGTAATAATCGGTTATGTGCTCGGCATATCATTTATCTTTCAGACAATCGGAATAAAATATACGACTGCCTCCAACGCGGCATTCATCACAGGTTTATGCGTTGTTATAGTTCCCATATATGTTGCTTTTATCGACAGGAAGCTGCCGGGCCTCATTCAGATACTTTCGATAATTGCGGCCTTCATCGGCCTCGGACTGCTCACACTCAAAGATGGATATTCAGTAAACCGGGGCGATTTGTGGGCGTTGTTATGCGCGTTCACATTTGCGGCGCACATCCTGATGGTGGGACGAATGATAAATCATATCGACGCGGCGCTGTTTTCGATTGTACAGTTGCTGACGGTTGGCGTCGTATCCTGTGCCGCCGGTCTTGTCGTCAACGGCAACATATCGGTGCCTGAAAACCCAGCTGTGTGGCGCAGCATCATATTCTGCGCAGTTTTCGGGAGCGCTTATGTGCTCACGGTGCAGGCGCAATACCAGAAATATATCAGCGAGGTCAAGGCTGCGATGATATATGCAACAGAGCCGGTTTTCGCCGCTGTAGTCGCCTGTATCTATCTTGGTGAAATAATTACTGTGCGCATCGCCGCCGGCGGAATTCTTATTTTCGCGGCAATGCTGGTCACGGATGTCAGCAGGGATAAGAGCAGGCACGCAAAGTAAATTTCACTCGGAGTTGCTATAATATGCAGAAAATACTTTAGAGCCAATTGCAAAATTATGTTCGTAGCGAGGCCGAACGAAATTTTTCAGAAGCAAGGCGGAGGTGCAAAATCCCCCGCAGGCGAACTCGCCGAGTACGTTGAGGATGATTTTGTGCCGACAACGCGGCTATGGACAATTGCAGCCGACCGCAGCCGAATCGAAATTTTGCAATTGGCTCTCTATAGGAAGCGAGGACAAGATGGCCGGAACACAATTTACTGAAAAAGAAATGAAGAAGATAAAATCTTACGGCAGACCGGCAGTAGGCTGGTTCTGCACATACACACCGCTCGAAATATTCGAGGCAGCGGAACTGACACCTGTGAGAATTTCAGGCGCACACGGCCCCACATCGTTGGGTGATTCTCTGATGCACACAAATATTTGCCCGTTCATCAAGTCGTTGGTGGATGAGTTCGAATCGGGCACGCTCGATTTCCTCGACGCGCTCGTCCTGACAAACGGCTGCGACGCACAGAGGCGTCTATACGAAATTGTCAGAAGCAGAAAGCCCGGCATACCGGTTTTCCTGCTTCAGGTACCCAAGAAAGATGGTGATGAACATATCGAGAGATTCGCAGGTGAAATCGACGAACTTAAAAATTGGATAGAGACGACATTCAAAAAAGAAATAGACGATAAAAAATTACTTGACGCGATGGATCTGTACAGGTATTTGCGTGCGCGGCTCAGAGGTTATGACGGTGCGCGGCGCAGACAACCGCCGAAGGTGAAAGGTTCCTATGTGATGGAAGTCATGCTGCAGGTTCTGCGTATGCCCGCGCCGCTCGCGCTGAAACTCCTCGACGAGGAGGAGTCGATAATAAAGTACAGGGAGTTTCCCGTCGGACCAAGATTGTTGCTTTACGGCAATATGATGGACGACCCCGGTTTCCTGCGACTTGTCGAGAAATATGGCGGGCACGTTATGATGGACGAGGTATGCCCGGGCCGCCGTTTCTGGAATATTCCGGAGCCCAGACCGGACAAACCGTTTTGCAGATCACTGGCGAGAGCATATCTGACGAAATCACCTTGCTCGCGTATGGCCGCATCGAAAACTGCTGTGGATGTAGTTAAAGAACTTGTCGCGCATCAGGACCCCGACGGGGTGATAGTCTACACATTGAAATTCTGCGACACGCACCTGTACGATGTGCCGCGCCTCAGGACGGCGCTCGACGAAATGAACGTGAAGGCGCTGTTTCTCGAAAGCGACTATTCGCAAGGTGCCGGCCAGGCAGCGACACGGGTGCAGGCATTTATCGAGATGCTGAAAGAAACCAGGGGGACGATACCACGTGACAACACCAATTGAAATTTACTTCGACAGTGTAGTCGACGCGCTTGAAAAGAAACTGAAAGATAAGAAAACCGCCCGCCGATTACTTGTCTATGAAACAGCCAGGATTGGCCGGAAGCTTTTCGACAAAAAATATGCGAGCGCGTGGACCGGCGTGTTCATGCCGTTCGAGATATTCCAGGCTATGGATGTGGGCGCGGTCTATGTCGAGTATATCGGCGCGATGCTCGCGGGCACAGGCCAGGCACCGGAGTTTCTCCGGAAAGCCGAGCGGTTCGGATATTCACCCGATGGCTGCGCATATCACAGAGCCCTTGTCGGCGCCGCGCTCGACAGTTTTATCGGCAGGCCGGAACTCCTCATAGGCGCAACGGCACCCTGCGACGGCGGACTGAAAACTATTCTGAATCTCGGCGAAAATATCGGGCTCGAAACTTTTGTCATCGACATACCCTATCCTCCCGTCACAAGGGAAAAAACCGATTATCTCGTTAAGCAATTTCGAGGTATGATCGATTATATCACAGAATTTTCAGGCAAAAAATACGACCCGGACAGAATGAAGGAGTCGATTCGCTACTCGAATGAAGCGACACGGATAATTCGTGAATTGTATGAACTTTGCACGCAAAAGCCCGCACCGATAACAAGCGACACTCTGAAGAATTTTCAGATAATATTCGCGCTGCTGCTGGGAACAAAGGAAGGTGTCGAAGTCGCACAGGTTTTCCTCGACGAAGCGAAGCAGCACTTGAAAAACGGTTGCGCCGACCTGCCGAAGGAAGACATCCGGCTCCTCTGGGTCCAGAACCGCATTCAGTATAAGACAAAACTCATCGACTACCTGCAGGAAAACTACAACGCGAAGATTGTAATTGATGAACTTAACTACATCTACTGGGATGATATGGACGAGGACAGGCCGCTCGAGGCGCTTGCCATACGATTGATCTCACACCCGCTGAACGGAAAAGTCGGGCACAGGATAGATATATTGAAGAAGTTATGCGAAGACTATGCAATCGACGGTGCTGTTAATCCTTCGCACTGGGGATGCCGCCAGAACTGCGGTGTGCGTGAGATCATCAAATCGGACCTTGCGAAGATCGGGGTGCCGATGATAAACCTCGATGTGGACTGTGTCGACAGCCGCAATTACTCCGAGGGGCAACTCCTGACACGCTTGCAGGGTTTTATGGAAATGATCGAAAGTTGAGGGGTCCGCCATTCCCCAATGTACACATAGTTGTTGTCTGTTCGTTTTGTGCGGGCAGCGTCGAGGCCGCAGCGGGCCGGACAGTCAAAGGCGGCTGAAAACCCGTGGGGCCGGAGGGATATTGCGCAGCAAAATTTTTTCAGCCGTTCATCGCAGACCCTTGACACCACGACCGCAAGGCGTATAATCGAACCAGGCCGATGGGCTGAACATCACAAAAAACGTATCCCCTCATTCTCCATTTCACGGGGAACCAAAACAAGCTTCAGAAGATTTCGAGGAGGCTTGATTCGTGTGTAATAAGTCATTTTCAAAAACAATGTTTTGCCAAAGTCAGTCATGATGCTTTAAAATGCTGAACGCACGTTCGTTATAGTCGATCATTGTTTGTTGACAATTGTTATCTTCGACTTATTACACACGAATCAGGATTTTGATATGGTTTATAAACCAATTAAGAAAATTGAACGAGGCAAAGACGGTGAAATTATTATAAATCCTGGTTCAACCGCTGCCAATGATGATTGGATACGTGCAGCACGCTTGTCGAAAGAAGGGAAAATAAAAGAGTTTGAAGAAATGGACAATACGCAAATGTACGTGGATATAGAGGAAGAATGACCCCGAATTATTGATTCACGTATAATTAGTCATTCCCAATGCAGCCGTTGTTTTCAAAGTTGGCGGAAATGCACAAAAAAGCTCTTTGCGAGTTCGCTAATGTAGCTTATTGGCTGTTGACAAATGTCATCCGTGACTTTTTACACACGAAACAAAGTATAGCGGATTATATATGGGAAGCGAAAAATTCAACTCCGCTTGACAATCACCCGCTGTAAACGGATACCGTAATTGTTTATACATCAAACATGGATACAGTAATCAGGATAGAGACTCAAAATCATATGTCCAGAGGATTCACAGCGCCCGCCTGTCCGGAATAGAGGAAAAGAACACTAATGTAGTTGTCGCTCTGAACAACTTCTCTACCTTCAAGCTGTGCAAAGGGATTATCCTGCATCCACTTTGTGATCTTTTTACCAAGCAAGTCTTCCTCGACATTCTTTGCGGTTTCCGCCGAAAAACATACGCATCCAACTATTTTTCCCATTCCCTGTAACCTCTCATTCGGTTTTGATGTTTGCTTTTATCTTTATCGGTTGTGCACCGAGAGCGTCGAGCCCATCAGCGCCGACTGCCATTACTTTTATGTAATAGATATTTCCCGGCAAAAAGTCCGGAATCCGTATGTTAACCTCGAATTTACCATCGCTGATCCCGACGACTTTTTCCAATGCCGATTTATTGTTTGCGTTTCGATAATTATTTTTTATTGTTTTTTCAAGTGTTTCGCCTTCAAGTCCGTCGATGTTTTTTACAGGATAAATAATATCGGTCGGGAGACAGGCGAGTTCGACGTGCGCTTCGCCGCTTTTGATACGCGCTGTGGTGCCCGAGACATCAATTGAATCGCCGGCGGTTGCCGTTTCCGGCGCGCTTATCGCGATGTCGCCTGGCGGCAATTGAATCTTCGTCGCGGGGTCGCCCAGCAGGTTGTACATGAAGACTGTTTCCCTGTTGTGTGCGAGCATTTCTGCTTTTGTATATATTGATCCGCCGAATTTTTCTATGGCGAATTTTTCAATGATGTTTCGCTCTTCGGAATTTTCTCCGTAAAGCAATTCGTGCTGGGCGCGTACAAGTGCCATACCGAGCGTCGGCACACTTTCCTGGAACACACTTCTGAATATAGCCATATTAAAGATGGTGTTGGAGTATGGCTGTGAAACAGCGGAAGCGGAAATCACACCGACCGGGCCGCCGTTTTTTTTCAACAACACTTTTGATATGCTGTCTGTGCCTGTCGCATCGATGTTGCCGGTAAGACACGCGCTAATAACCATGAACGGCAACCTGCCTGCCGCATTCAGAAGCGGAACATCTTCTATCCGCATTATCGGGTATTCCTGCCCCTGCCGACCGACTTTCCCGAAATCCCCTGTGAAGCCGTGTCCGATGTAGAGCATCATCAGTGAACCGTCGTTGTATCTTTCGATAACTTTTTTGTTGAATTGCGGAAGTGGATAAAAATAAGGCGTTTCAGGATTCGTGCAAGTCATATTCACGTCGATAGCAGGGGAGATATTGTCGCGAATAATAGTTCTGTACATCTTTTCGACAACTTTATCGACTGCGCCGGAATCGCCCCGGCTCATGATAAACGTGAGGCGTCGTTTCCATAGTCCGGCTGGCGGCCAGGTCTCATAAGATATGATCTTTTCGACAATATTGCCGAGTTCCTCTGGCGAGTCCGCAGGTATTCTGCCGACAGCTATTTCAGGAGCGCCGTCGCCGTCCATGTCTCCGTAGGCCGAGTCGCTCGCAATAGTTTTGCTCTGTTCTGGAACGACGGGATAACGTGAATACAGAATATTTGTTGGAATATCGAGCCCGGTCGTGTGTGTTGCGCCTGTTGGTGAAGCGTCACCCGCGAGAAGCAGATAGCGCGGTGCGGGCGGACGCCACTGGAAATATGCATACCTTACAAATGCCGCGATGTGCTCCGGCCCCGTTCCATATATGCCGAACTCATCTGCCAGCCTGTCGGTTGTCGCGAGCAAAACCACCTGTCCACCTGATGTCCTGTGGTCCATCAGCGGCCTGAGCGCATCCGCAAAATCCGGTGACGCAATGACAATATAGTCGGCGAAATTATCCGGAGATCTCAGTGTTTCCGGCGCATATCCTGTTTCCGCGTATGATGAGGAACACAAAAGTGAAGCCGCTGCTGCGAAAGCTATAAAGCAATAATTCACAAAGGTTGCAATGGGACAAACTGTTTTAAAATCTTTGAGATTATTCGCTCTTCGCCATTTATTCACATCTGACGTTCCGAGAATGATTATCATTAATGAAATTGCACTCATAAAAGATTTTCCTCATGAATTCACGGGAATTATAACACCAGCATGGAACAGCATCAAATATTCGGCATTCAGTATTTTTAACATGTTTAAACACTACATAAGAGCTGATTGCAAAATTATGATTCTGCTGCGGTCGGCTGTTATTGTCTATAGCTGCGTTGTCGGCGCAAAATCTTCCTCGATGTACTCTACAAGTACGCCTGCGAGGATTTTACACCTCAGCCTTGCTCTGAACAATTTCGCTCGACCTCGCTTCGAACATAATTTTGCAATCGGCTCTTATGACTGTGCGTTTTTGAAACATGCGCTGAATTTCCTGGGGACACAATCCGGAATTAAAGGGCGCATTCCAGTCATGTCCCCGAAATTCATACAAAATATCTGAATTCGCATAAGTTAAGCACTACAAAGAATCCCCTAACCGGCAAAGCCGAAACCAAACAGGCCTCATTTTCGTGCCCAAACAAATGCGGTTTGAGCACGGCACACAGAGTTTCATCATTCCAAAGGTCTACCTTGGAAACGCCTGTAACTGGAAGTTCCAGCTTTCAGCGATCTCTTTTCAGCATCTCTTTACCATCCTGCGTAGCATTTCAGTCGTAAGATAGCAACGAATGCAGATGATTGATTACAGGTCAAAATAAAAATGGCCACACATTGTGACCATTTTATCAACACAAAAAGATTTAATAATAATCAAATATTAAATACGTCCCATTTACAGGACTCTTTAGAATTGCGTAATTACAGCGAATACCTGAAAATCAGACGCATCCTGTGGGTTTGGGCAGTCCTGCTACTTTGCAGGCACCTTTGGCCGGTCCGGACGGGAACATCTCGTAAACATACTTGAGATCGAATCCTGTCTCTTTGCAGAGTTTGCGAATCATCGGGGCGATCCCGAATTTCAGGTAATAATCTCGCAGATAGTGGACAAGTTTCCAATGGTCTTCGCCCAATTCGTCGACGCCTTCAGTGGCGGCAAGGTCTATTGCTACATCTTCGTCCCATACTTCAGGGTCCTGGATGAAGCCATCTTCGTCAATTTCTACTTCTTTTCCACCAAGATTTAATGTTGCCATTATTCTGTACTCCCTTGAAAGATTTTACGTGCGAAAATCATAACTTCCGCTACGATTTAGTATAACACATATTTCAAATTTCATTATCTCGTCAACTGCTCTTTGCGGCATGGACTGTTCGATTGTCCATCATCCTTCCGGCAGCAGAGTTCTTTGCGGAATTCACAAAGAATTCTGCCCATTCATCTACGCCGAGTGCATGTACATGGGTGTATAGAGCGACAGTGTTCATGTAGCACAAACCATCGTGTCTGCCGTTCATACCATATCCCCTTTTGACACGGAATGCCATCGGCGGTTCATTGCCGTCCCACCCGATTATCTTCGAATAATGAAATTCGTGACCACGAAATACAGTGCCCATTTTGAAGAACGGGTTGCGTTTCTGAGTTTCGAGTATTGTGTAACCGTGCCGTTGGGGTTTTTTATCCATTCCAAAAGTCGCCCTGAAAACACCTGCCATCGGGTATGCTGTACCGTCGACGACAATTTCTTTTCCAAGAAACATTGCGCCGCCGCATTCCGCATAAACAGGAAGACCATCTTCGACCGCATCCCTGACTGAACGCCTGTAGCCTGCATTGGACGCGAGTTGCCGCGCATGAGTCTCGGGGAATCCACCGCCGATGTATAGTGCGTCCACTTCGGGAAGCCGTTCTTCTTTCAACGGACTGGTTTCCACAATGCGCGCACCACGAGCGGCCAGCTCTTCGATATTCTCGGGGTAGTAGAACTGGAATGCAGAATCACGAACTACACCTATAACAGGCGCGGCAGTCCGGCTGCTTTCCGTTAATATGTGCCCCTGAACCCATGCAGGCAGAGGTGCAGCCCGGTTTGCGATATCAATCAGCACGTCGAGATCGACACATTGTTCGATAACGTCGGCTGTTTGGTTTATTGCGTCCTCGAGCAGGCTGTGTTCCTGCGGGGGAACGAGGCCCATATGACGCTCCGGAAACGGGAGGAACTTCAGTTTTGGTATAGCGCCGAGGACGGGAACGCCGCAGTACTTCTCGATAGAAGAAGTAACTACTTTCTGGTGCCTTATGCCCGCAACGCGATTAAGGATGATGCCGGCGATGTTTATATCGGGATCAAAATCGATGCAGCCTTTAACAAAGGCCGCGACAGTGCGTGTGCTCTTGGTGCAGTCGACCGTGATAACAACGGGGGATTCGAGTAATGCGGCGAGCTTCGCGGTGCTGTGGCTGCCGTCGGTATCCATGCCGTCGAACAAGCCGCGGTTACCCTCGATGAGAGCAATATCCGCGTCCGACACCCTTGAGGCGAAGGACCGTGATATACGGTCCTCGCCTGTCATAAAGGTATCAAGATTGTAGCAGGGGCGTCCCGCCGCGCGGCCAAGCCATGCGGCGTCGATGTAATCCGGCCCCTTTTTATATGGCTGCACGCAAAGACCACGGCGCGCAAGGGCTGCAACGCAACCCGTGCTGCAGAGAGTCTTCCCGGAGCCTCCGCGGAGGCCTGCTATGAGTACTCGCGGTGTATTCACAATACAATTTGCCTCCCGGCAATCATCAGAACCGGAACTGGGCCGTTGTTCTGAAAGCGATATGCGGGGGCGGCGCGCCACCGTCGAAATCGTCGATGTGCATATCGGTGAAGGGAATGCCTGTTTTGTCGAAGAAGGTTTCCCAGCCGATTCTTTCGATCCAATCGCCTACCCTTTCATACTTGCGTGCGTCTGCGGCATATAACTCGACGATATTCTTGATAGCGTCGACAACTTCCGGCCACCTGGGCGGGTTGTTGGGCAGAAACGGTATGGCGAGTTTCGAGAATTTCGGGCCTGAGCGTGCATTTGATACTTTGCCGCCTACCCAGATAGCGATTCCATCGGCTTCGGGGTCTGCCAGCGGCATTGCCGGGCACATCGTGTAGCAGTTGCCGCAGTACATGCACCTTTCATCATTGATCTCGATCGATTTTGTGCCGTCTTCGAGTTTCTTGGGTTTTATGGCATAAGTCGGGCACGATGAGATTGTCGAAGGAACTTCGCAGACCTTAGGCAGTTTGTTGACATCGGGTTTCGGCGGTTTCCTGTGGATACCGAGAATGGCGATATCAGAGCAGTGTACGGCACCGCACATGTTCAGGCAGCAGGCCAGGGCGATGCGCAACTGCGCGGGCAGTGTCTTTACGCCTGTGAAGTAGTCGATAAGTTCGTCCATGACGGCCTTGACCGGGCCGGAGGCGTCGGTCGCGGGAGTGTGGCAGTGAACCCATCCCTGCGTGTGGACGATGCTGGTGATTCCGTTGCCCGTTCCACCGATGGGGTATCCCTTATCGGTGAGAACTTTAATCAGGGGTTCGAGCTTCGCTTCGTCGGCAACGAGGAATTCAACATTGTGACGGCTCGTGAACCGGAAATGGCCGTCGCAGAATTCGTCTGCGATGTCGCAGTATTCGCGAACACGGTCTGTGCAGATCAATCTGGCGCCGCCTACACGCACACTCCAGAGTTTGTCTCCACTCTCGCCCACGTGCATTAGCACGCCGGGTTTCACGATTTCGTGATAGTCCCATTTGCCATAGTTGTCCAGTATGACTTTGGGTAGAAAATCTTTAAAATACGGAGGACCAATGTCAGTTTTTGCCGGCATTATTTTGCCTCCTTTCCAGAAGTTTCAACATCTTCAGGCCACCAGAACACGAACGGATTTGTTCTCGGCGCCTCGATCATCTGCGGAATGGGTTCCATGTCCATAGCTTTCAGGAAAACCCTCATTCCTACTCTGTCGAGCAGTTCTCCGAATCTTTCGCGGAACTTTCCATTTTCGTCCCACCATTCCCAGAGCCTGTCGATAAAATCTTTGAACCATTCGTAGGGCGGTTCGAGTTTTTCTTTTGGTACGAATGGAACGATAACTGACGAAAGGCGGGCACCCATAAGGATCGGGGCCTTCGCGCCGGCCATCAGTGTGCAACCGCGTTCTTTGCCGGGTTTGAGCGCTTTGGGCATAACGTTGATGCAGTGCATGCACCTTACACAGTTGCTGTTGTCGATCTTGATCTTTTTGCTCGACGCATCGTAGCTGATGCACTTTGTCGGGCAATTGTCGGCGACATCGGCCTGAATGTCGAGTCCGCCTTCAGCATATGCGGCGATCTCGTCGTCGTTGACCTGGATGTCGTCTCTCCAGGTGCCGATAAAGGACATGTCGGCGCGTGCGACAGCGGCAACACAATCATTGGGGCAGCCGGAGAATTTGAATTTGAACTTGTAGGGCCACATCGGCCTGTGCAGTTCCATCTGGTATTCCATGGTCATGTCGTAACACATCTGAAGATTGTCGAAACATGCCCACTCACACCTGGCCGGGCCGCAACATGCGCTCGGTGTCCTGAGGTCCGAGCCGGAACCGCCGAGATCGAATCCCGCTTCCGACAGATCGTCGAATAAAGGCTGCAGTTGATCTGTGTCTGTTCCCAGGAGAATGATGTCGCCTGTGGAACCGTGGAAGTTTGTCATTCCGCTTCCTCGTTTGTCCCAGATATCACAAATCGTCCTGAGCGCTTTGGTGGTATAAAACCACCCGGTCGGCATGTTTACTCGCAGTGTGTGGAAATCCTTCACACCGGGGAACAGGTCGGGCCTGTCGGAATACCTTCCGATGACTCCTCCGCCATATCCCATGACTCCTACGATACCGCCGTGTTTCCAGTGTCCTATTTTCTCTTCATAGGACAGTTCAAGCTGATTCAGAAGATCCATTGTTTCCGGTTTTCTCTTCGCAGCCATCTTAATGTCTGTTACGAAGCTCGGCCACGGACCTTTTTCCAGCTCGTCAAGCAATGGTGTTTTGCTTTCTTCGGCCAAAAGATTCACCTCCGTTTTTTTTCTATCTTTTCCGAATTATTCTGTATTTCTAAAGATCGCCTTTTTCGTTCCTGTACCTCTCAACCGCTTGCGGAATCGTTTTCCACTTGCTTCACCCGCCCCGAACGCACTTCGGCGACCTACATTTTCCTGATCTTCTTTATTCCACATCCATGCCGCTTGAGAAATCACTTGATTCTGACCCGGAACCTATTCTTCCATTTCCTCGGCGCCGGCTTTAATCAGTTTCTCGAAATCCTCAGGCATCATATAATATGAGCTGCTTCCACTCGACCACACTTTAAGATCTCCAGCGTTGGCCATCTCCATCAACGTTGTTTTTACTTCCCTCCTGTTGAAATCCTTCAGGTATGTCACAATATCTTTCATCGGAAATCGTGTCTTCGTCTTTCTTTTCTTTTCATAAAACCCGAATATTGCCTTCTTAATATCCTCGTTCACTTTATTCACCTCCCTTTACTTTATATTTGTTCTTCTTTCGAGCCATCTGCCATTAATGCGCAAAACCGAGCATCAAAATGCCGGTGCGCAGCTTTCAACACGATCGTTCTCCTGTCGGCTTGCTGTTGGAATGACTTAGCCTGCTTCCGTGAAGATGCTTCTGCAACTGTATTCCTGCCACAGTCTTACCCATCACTGCTTTTTAGTTAATGTAATATACCTCTTGTCAAATACTTTGTCAACTTAATATAGCCCGATTTTCATTTTTTCAGCCCACAAATTTATATCAAATCGTTTATTCAAAGTCAAGTCCGCCTTGCATTTTCGCTATTCTCATTTCATACTGTTTGACTCGTGCTGTGATTCAGGCTGCATGTATTACAAAATATTGCTGTTTATCTCCGCTTTTTCTTGGTTTTTAACTTTAATCATGCTTTTTGATATCGCGATTATTCAACCGCTATTCTTTGCTGTCCTGTATCTTTTATATTACAGTCTGCCTTCAGCAACGAACTCATCATCATCCATCTTCACGACATTTTACATATCAATCACCTGACATAATTGCTGAAACCTGCAAATGATATTCCTTGCGATAGGTAATTATACTATATAGTATAGGTAGGCATATTCCATTTAATACGCACGATACAAGGCTACCTGACAACAGTATAAGTGTTTTTTGTCGACTCTGCTACTTAAAATCAAAATAATCAAAAATGATGACATGTTCAACAAATACATATAGAATTTGTCAGACACAGCACAACCGCATGGAGATAATGGAGGCGGAACTATGATTGAAACAACAGTGGTGGAGGACCTCAAAGAACTCGAGGCCCGCGTCGACGCCATGAGGGGGTATCTTTAACGTCGATGAACTGAGCAAGGAAATAGATGCCTACGAGACGGAAATGTCAGCCAGTGGGTTCTGGGACGACCCCGAAAGCGCCCAGAAACTGATCGAAAAGAGAAACAGGCTTAAAGAAAAACTCGATTCGTGGCAATCGCTTTCCACAAAAGTTAAGGATTCCTGTGAATTATTGGAAATGGCGCTCGAAGAAGATGATGATGAAACCGTTAAGGATATTGAAAACGATTTCAAGGCTATAATGAAAGAATTCAAGAGTTTCGAACTCTCGACCCTTCTTTCCGGCGAGTACGACTCCAGCAACGCGATTTTTTCCATACATGCCGGCGCGGGCGGCACAGAGGCGCAGGACTGGACGGAAATGCTTCTGCGCATGTATCTTCGCTGGATGGAATCGAAGAATTTCAAGACGTCGATAATCGACACGACACCGGGAGAAGAGGCCGGTATTAAAAGTGTAGTGGTCGAAGTGAACGGACATAACGCCTACGGTTTTCTAAGCGCCGAAAAAGGGATACACCGGCTTGTGAGAATATCACCGTTCGACGCGAACAAAAGACGACACACGTCTTTCGCCGCTGTCGATGTCATCCCGGAGATTGAAGGTGATGACAACCTGGAAATAAACGCGGATGAACTGAAGATAGACACATACCGTGCAAGCGGCGCAGGCGGTCAGCATGTCAACAAGACCGACTCCGCCGTCAGGATCACACATATACCCACAGGGATTGTTGTGCAATGCCAGAATGAACGCTCGCAGCACAAGAACAAAGATGTCGCCATGCGTATCCTCAGAGCCAGGCTCGCCGCGCACATGCGCCAGCTCAAGGAAGAGAAGGTCAACGAAATACAGGGCGAGCTCAAAGAGATTGCCTGGGGCAGTCAGATCCGCAGCTACGTATTTCATCCTTACAACATGGTCAAAGACCTGCGGACCGACTACAAAACAGGAAACACACAGGCGGTGATGGACGGCGACCTGGACGATTTTATATGGTCGTTTCTAAAGTTCAAGACCGCCGAAAAAGGTACAGGCGCCAGCGTAGTTAAATGATAGTGAACAGGCCTTTCAGGGTGATTTTGTGATGATTTTTGTAGCGAAGTTGAGCCCTCCTTAACAAAATACAGATCGTATGTTTCTTGCGTATCTCGGCAACTCTATATATTTGTTGTTGTGCCCATAGTGAATGAATTGGACTCTCCCAATCCTGCGGCGCTTTCAATTATTTGCGCACATATTCCGGTAGGATATTGAAAAACGTGTATAATACGAAGATAGATAATACTATATAATTTATTTTTTCGCTTGAATAATATTCGATTGGTATTGATATGAGTGAACACAAAAGTATCGACGGTACCGAAAGCCAAAACGTTCTCCTGTCGAAACCTGAAATATCCGATAATCATTCGGATTCAACAGATGAACTACATATACAGAATCAGGCTCTGCGTGTGGAGGCCGAGAGATACAAGACGATATTAGACAGCGCCGTCGAAGCAATTCTCGTTGCGGATGTCGCGAACAGGCAGTTCTATTATGCCAACAAAGCCGCTTGCGAAATGTTCGGATACACGGCGGAAGAGCTGCTGCGCCTTGATGTGAGAGATATTCATCCTGAAAAGGATGTCGACTATGTATTGTCTCTGTTTAAAGACCAGGCAGAGGGAAAGGTGCGATTGGCGTCCGATGTTCCATGTATCAGAAAAAATGGTGAAGTTTTTTTCACTGATATCGACATGGGAAATATCATAATTGATGGAATCGAATACAATACCGGTTTTTTTCTTGATGTCACGGAGCGAAGGAATACGGATGATTATAACGAAAGAAGAGACTTGCGAATACGCAAATTCCACGCTGCGATAATTGATATACTTTCAGCCGAATCCGTTATTGAAGCCGACATGAAGAAAGCTCTGGAGACGATTACGAAGATAGCGGGCGAGACGCTCGACGTGCAAAAAAGCGGCGCGTGGCTTTTTGATGAAGAGGAAGAACGACTGACCGGCGTTTGTATATATGACTGCTCGACAAAGAGATTTTCCGAGGGCGAAGTATTCATGGCAAAGGAGTATCCCGAATACTTCAAAGCGATAATGCTTGAAAGAGCTGTCGACGCACAAGACGCAAACAGCGACCCGCGCACATTCGAGTTCAAGAACACTTATTTCAAGCGCCACAGGGTAGAGTCCGTACTCGATGCGGCAATAAGGTTGCGTGGCCGGGTGATGGGTGTTGTCAGTTTCGAGCATGTCGGCGAAAGACGCAAATGGACATCGGACGAGATTTCCTTCGCCGGTGAAATCGCGGATCAGGTAGCAAAAATCCTTGTCCAGAACGAGCGAAAAAGAGCTCTGCGGGCTGCTAACGATTCTGAAGCCAGGTACAGAAGCGCTATCAATTCCATGAGCGATGCTATTCATGTAATTGACAGAAACTTCAATATTGTTATTATCAACAACTCGATAAAACAATGGAATCTGGAACTCGGGCTCGAGACGGAAATTGTCGGGAAGAATATTTTCGAAATATATTCTTTTCTGACGGAGAACATTAAGGAAGAATACCTTCGCGTTTTTAGAACCGGAGAGGTGCTGACAAGCGAGGAATGTAATGTTGTTGGGAACGACGAAATAATAACAGAAACGAGAAAGATACCTGTATATAACGATAATAAGATTACACAGATTATCACTGTCATAAGGGACATAACAGAGAAGAAAAGAGCTGAGCGAGAGCTTAACCTGTATAGAGATCAACTCGAGGAACTCGTGGAGAAGAGAACCGAAGAACTCGAGAAAGCCCAGGAAAAACTTATCGCGTCCGAGCGGCTGGCTATCCTCGGCAAGTTCTCAGGCAGCCTTGCGCACGAGATACGCAATCCTCTCGGCGTGATCTCCCTTTCCGCGCATTTCCTGAAACGAACCGTTAAGGACATTGGAGATAAACAACTGAGGCATCTGGATAAGATAGTTTTCCAGGTCGATCGCATGGCTGACATCATTGAAAGCATTATGAAGCTGACGAGGAGGGAAAGCCCTGTATTCAAATCTATTGAGATTTCCGGCTTTATCGAGAGTACAATCGAATCCGCGCAGATACCCGAAAGCATAGAGATCGTGAAGCGGTTTCCCGAAGATGACCTTTTCGTTGAACTTGACCGCAAACAGATGGAAATTGCAATAAATAATATTATTAAGAATGCGTTGCAGGCGATGGAGGTTGCAGGCAAATTGACGTTGACTGTATCGACTGTGGATTCGGGAGGCGCGAAGTACGCACTTGTTACAATATCGGATACGGGCGGTGGCCTGCCGGAGAATACCGAGGAGAAAGTCTTTGAGCCTTTGTTTACTACGAAAACATACGGAATAGGATTCGGATTAACTATTGTCGGCATGATTGTCGAACAGCACGGAGGAACTGTAAAGGCAGTGTCTCGCAGGGGAGAAGGCACTGATATAACAATAAAACTGCCCGTCGAGAAGTGAGGACGAATGATATGACATCCGCAGAGTCAATTCTGATTGTCGACGACGATGTCGATATTTGCGAGGCTTTGAAAGATATGCTGGAACTCGATGGCTATAATGTTCAAACCGTCAACAGCGGCTATGAAGCTGTCGAAGCAGTGAAAAGAAACCGATACTGTCTGATAATTGTGGATTATCTTATGCGTCCTATGAGTGGTATTAAAACCATAAGAGAACTGAGGAAGATAACATTTGAGACACCGATAATATTGATGACGGCCCTGGGCAAAGAAGAAAATATCATCAAGGAAATAAAAGCAGAGGGCGTATTTGACATCCTTCATAAACCACTCAATATAGATATGATGTATAAAACGATATCAAGCGCAGTGTTGAAGAAATGAAATACCCCGGACTTAAGTGCTGACTTTCATTGCGAACTTGTACATTTGATTCCGGCGTAAAAAGTCCGTGTTGAGTCTAAATGGTAATTTGTGCCGACAACGCAGCTATGGACAATAGCAGCCGACCGCAGCCGAATCAGAATTTTGCAATCGGCTCGGTACAGTAATGTTTTTCGATTCGTCAAAACAAGGCCCGATATCGTGATCTTATTAAAACTATAATAAAGAATCGGTCTCGACCGGATAAGGAAATATGACAGCGAATACAACCCGGAACACATTCGGAAAAGCGGTGATGATAGCGCCGTTCATGAACAGGGACGGACACGTCGGCAATTACAGGTGCGGCAGATTCATTCGCTGGCTTTCCGAAGCCGGTGTCGAAGTTGTTGTCGTCGCCAGTTGTGGTAGCGGCAATGATTCGGTCGCAAAGACAGAATGGGGATTCGAGATTACGGTCGGAGACCCGTTTGTGGCAGTGTCCGGCGCGGGAAGCAGTTCGCCGGATTCATCGGGGCGCAACACGAACGGCGGTTTACTTAAGAGCATGTTATACGCCGCGGCGAGAAATGCGTCGTATCAGATATACAACCCCGATCCCGGTGCCGTGTGGGCGCGGCATGCGGCGGCGGATAAGAATGTAATCCAGCATGCGCGCGGAGCAGACTGGGTGATCTCGTCGAGTCCGCCCGAATCGGCACATGTCGCCGCCCGGACAATCGCCTCCCGCGCAGGTGCGAAACTCGTTGTCGACCTGCGCGACGGCTGGCTCGACGAACCACTGAAACCTTCACTCCGGAAACCCGGACAAAAGCGGATGCGCGAAGCCGCGCTCGAAGCGAATATTGTGACATCGGCCCACCATATTTTCGTAACTTCCGGGACATGGAAAAAAATGCTCGCGAAAAGATTCCCTGCGGCGGAAAAAAAGATCGAAGTTTTGACAAACTGTTATCCTGAAGATTCGCCGCCGGTAGAAGTTGACAATATAGACCGGAAAAAGGATTCGATAACTCTTTTGCACGCAGGCAGATTCATGGGATCGAGCAACAGGCGCAGGCCGTCGCTGCTCCTCGAACCACTTTTAGCATGTGCCGCAGATGCAGGAGTCAAAGCGAAAATCATACTCATGGGCGGCCTGCTGGAATCAGATATGAAAGAAATCAGACATTACGAAAAATCGGCGAAAAAATGCGGATGGTCAATCAACAGAAGGAAACCGGTCGCAAAAAGCGAGATGCTGAAAATCATAAGCGATGTCGACGGACTGCTTCTTTTGTCGGTCTCGAACGCCGCTATACCAAGCAAACTTTTCGACTATATATGGGCTCGCAAACCCGTACTTTCAGCCTCGCCGCCGGGAAGCGAAGTCTGGAATATTTCATCCGGTATACCGCAGTTTTTCAATGTCGATATCGAGAGTGCAAACAGCAACCGGCCTGTGGCGGTATCGTCTTTCATAGAATCCTGTGCTTCCGGCAATATCGAAAGTGAGATGCCGGAGTCATTCAGCATCGAGACGCAGAAGCACATTTTCCTCGAAACACTAGGCATATCAAGTAACAATGGTATGCCATTATAACCCGTATATTTCACAAACGCGGGTTCAAATATCCAAAGAACAACTTATAATACAAGGTGCGGCAAGTGAAAGGTGAGGGAGCCGGTGCCGCAACGGACTCTTTCGCAAAATGCCGGTATGCGACAGATCCCGAGCCGCCGCCGCAGCGGGCGTAGAATAGGTGTCCGGGACGATTTTCCGGATTTCTTCTTCTATAAATCCAGGCTAAAGACAAGTTCGGATCATGTCCACAAAATCCTCAGGGAATGAACGAATTCGCACAAGTATTTCTAAATATCTATGCCTTAGTCTCAATGACCGGCTCATCGACGGGCCTTTTTTCGTAATAATGTTTGCGCCAGCCTTCCGTGATGTAATATACGACGGGAATGATAATGAGCGTGAGGGTCGTCGCAATAAGAAGTCCCCATATAATCGCCCAGCAGAGCGGTTTCCAGAACTGGGTTTTCGAAGCCGAGGCCAGCGCCAGCGGCATGATGCCGAGGATGACGGTGGCCTTGGTGAGGATGATCGGTCGCAGGCGCGTCGCGCACGCTTCGAGACAGGCTTCCCTGCGGCTCCTGCCACGCTCCTGGAGCAGGTTCGCGTAGTCGATAAATATTATCCCATTATTAACAACAATACCTATCAGGCACAGCAGTCCGATGCCCGCGAGTATGCTGAAAGAGTAGCCCATGATCAGTAGCCCGAGTATTACGCCCACCAGCGCATAAGGGATACATACGAGAATTATCAGCGGCTGAAAAGTCGACCTGAACTCGAGCAGCAGTATCAGGTATATGAGCGCGATGGAAACGAGAACAGCTGTCAGCAGGTCCTGGAAAGCTTCTCCGAGCAGCATCGTTTCTCCTTCGTAGGAAACCTCGACATTCCCTATTGACGGATCCCCTTTTTTTAACTTTTCAAGAATTCCAGGTACTGCCTTCTTGAGCCTTGTTATTACAGGTTCAGCTTCATAACCGGCGGCCACACCCGCCTCGATTTTCACTGTGCGTTTGTCGTTGTGGTGTTCGACTGCCGACAGGCCGCTTGTTATTTTGTAGGACAGCAGGTCGGAGAACTTGACTTTTTCGCCGTCGGGCATGGTAAAATCGGAGTTCTGAATCGAGGCCATCCCGCCGCCTTCCTGTTTAATTTTCAGAAAAACGTCATGTTTTTCGTCGTCGATCACCATGTCTCCGATCTTGTATCCGGTGAGCGCGAGAAAAATGAAACCGCCTATTTCATGGGTAGTCATACCGAGCCTGCCCAGATTCGCCTGGTTCGCTTCCAGCACAATCTGCGGTACTTTCTGCGGGAAATCATCCTCGAGGTCGATAACTCCTTTTTCATTCATCAAAAACTTGTTTATAGCCGTCCTGACAACTCCGAGCTGTTTGAACTCCGGACCCGAAACCTGCACATTTATCGGCTTGCCAACGGGCGGTCCGAGCATTTTTTCTATGAAATTGATTTTCGTGTCCTTTTTCAGCAACTTCGGTATTTCTTCCCTGAAGTGATGGATCGTTTCCTTGTTTCCACGGTTGACTTTTGACGCGGGCTCGAGGTCCACGATGAAACGGGCGATATTCGAGCCGAAATCCACTGTGTCATCGATCTCGACGCGCATGCCCGATGTGCCGATATTGGCGATATAGTGGGAGACATATTTGGAATTGTCGAACAGTTTTTCGATCTTTCGAACTTCCCTTTGTGTATCTTCAAGCTTTGTGCCGGCCGGTGTTCGCAGGTCGATATAAAACTTTGCGGTGTCGAGCTGCGGGAAAAGCTGTAGCCCTACGATTTTCAGCGCCATTATCAAAACAGCGCCGACAAGAAGCAGCAGCGCGGCGGAAACTACTATGCCGCCGTGATCGATGCTCCATTCCATGACGCGCCTGTATGTGCGCTGGGCTATCGTGCCGCTGCCGGGGCCACCGGACGTATGTTTTACGTTTTTCAGGAATGTTTCGCACAGTATCGGGTTGAAAAAATTGGCGACGAACAGAGACGACACGAGCGCGAAGGTGACTACGATGGGGATCGGCCTTGTGAATTCACCGATGGGGCCGCCGAGAAAGAACGCCATAGGCAGAAAAGCCGAAACGATAGCTGCTGTAGATGAAAATATCGGCCAGCTTACTTCGCCCGCGCCCTCGAGCGCCGCCGTTCGCGGACTCGCGCCCAGCGAGCGGTGCCGCACTATGTTTTCGCACACCACTATCGAGTTGTCTACCATCATTCCCAGTGCAAGCAGCAGCGAGAAAAGCGTGACCATATTTATTGTCATTCCCTTGAAATTCATTGCCATGAATGTCATAAAAAACGACATGGGCAGCGCGAAAGTTACTATAGAGGCAACTTTGAACCCGAGCGACAGAAAAAGAATCAGCATGACGAGACATGCGCCCCAGAGCGCGTGTGTCCGCAGGTCGCCCATCTGGTGCTCGATGAACTCAGAGGAGTCGGACATAATCACCACATCAGGATAGTTCTTCAGGACTTCCTTTACTCTTTCGGCAACGTCTATAGTCCCGAAACCGCGTTTCTTCATGATTCCGAGCGCCACGCCGCGCTTACCGTCCAGATGCACGATCGTTTCCGGTTCGGGGTAATTCTCATGTACGTCCGCGAGCTTTCCCAGCGTGACGGATTCGCCATCATGCACACCGAGCACCATCTTCTTCAGGTCATTTACTCCGCTGAATTTGCCTATTGTCCTGACGACATATTCCGTACCCATCAGATTGAGTTTGCCGCCGGGCATATTGGTGTTGATCTCGTTGAATTTATCTATAACATCCGCCATCGGGGCCGCGCCGAACTTCTTGAGGCTTTCGGGTCGCACGAGCACTTCGATGCGCTTATCCGTCGCGCCTTTCATTACCACTTTTTTTACGCCCGACAGGGCAGATAGTTCTTTTTTCAGCTTCACCGCGTCGCGGCTCAGCTCGTATTGCGTTTTCTCTTCGTCCGCAAAACCCACGAACATCATCGGGAGATTCTCGAAACTTATCTCTTCGATAATCGGGTCCAGGACTTCCGACGGCAATTTCGATTTCACCTGCTGGATAGCACTGCGGAATTCTTTATATTTCTCCCCGGGGTCCACCGAACGGTCGAAGAAACAGATAATAATGGAAACATTCTGCCAGGATGAAGATGTTATCTTTGAGATGCCCTCGATCTCGGCGAGTCTTTCCTCGACCGGGTTCGTCACCAGCATCTCGACCTCCTCGGGCGCGCCGCCGGGCAGCGGCAGGGCGGCAAAGATCACAGGCGCGTTGACTTCCGGCAGGGTTTCGACATGTAGTCTGGTAACGGATGTATAGCCGATTACTATTACAAGTCCCATGAGTATGAAACTGAAAATGCGTTTGCGCAGAAAAAAATCTATCGCTACCATGGCATATACTCCAAGTAAAAGTGAAATCTCAATATATTATACCAGCATTTGGTGAAGTATTGTCACTTTCTTAATGTAACTTTTCGTTGTAGAATACATAATCGGGCTGACATGTGCATTTCAAAGTATGTTTCAGGGAAGCAGGCTTCTTGTATATTCTCAGGACTGCTTGCAAGCGGTTCTTTAGTAAATTCATTTGGAAAGGCGGTTGGCAATGCGATTCGAAAAACCAACATATCAGGAGCTGTCGGACAGGGTGTTTCTTCTCGAACAGGAGATAGAGAACTTGAAAAGCGGCGGCGCGGCAGGCCGGGTTGAAACGGTCGAAAGTGCTGAAAAGGAAAAACGTATTACAGCGGCCCTTTCAAGGGTAGGTCTTGGAATTGTCACGACAGACATGGACGGCAGAGTTGTTTCGATGAATCCCGTCGCTGAAGTGCTCACCGGACAGAGCGAGCGGGCAACTTCCGGGATGTCGTTGGAGGATGTGTTGAACATAGTCGATTCCGGGACCGGCGAGCAGCACGACGAACTTGCGGCGGGTGTAATAAATAAAGGCGCAATTGTGATTTTCAAGGACAACAGTGTTCTGCTGGCGGCAGATGGCAGGAAGAGGCCCGTGTGGGGCAGAGGCGCAATAATCAAGGATGAATCCGGCGCGAAACAGGGGGCGCTTTTTGTTTTCAGAGAAATCACGAAATCCTGAATGCGGTTGCTTCGTGAAATATTTGCGTTTTCAGCAACAGAGCCAATTATTCCAAGCATCGGACAAAACTGTATTGTGGAACTATAATATGTTGATTATGGGATTTGCAACCTGAATGGATCGTGGTTCAATGGTTCTTCCCGTTCCATCCTTGAAGGGGAATTCTGTTACGGCGATTTTGACGGATATGTAATGTGAAAAAATTCATGGGGGTACGGCTTGTATCTGCATATAGGCAACAACGTGATGCTTAAACACGATGAAGTGATCGGCGTTTTTTCAATCGCCTCTTTGAAAAAAGATACAAAGGGTAAAAAGTTTTTCAACGAACTGGTTAACGGAAAAAAAGTCAACGACATATCCGAGGGCAAGTGGACTTCGCTCGTTCTGACAGACAGCGAGGCTTATATAACCAGAATTTCATCGAACACGCTTAAGGCGAGATCGAATTCGGACAGGGAAGAACTGCTGGGGATAAGGAAAGAAGATATATATGCGACGCAGTCGAAAAGGAAACTGGTTAAAAAGCCAATTGCTGAAACCGGCGAGGCGCAGAAGGAAAAGGATTGATGCGGATGTCGGTCGAGCAACCTGAAGCGGCATATTATACAGTGCGTGACGGCGCGAAGATCGCTTGCGGACTCTGCCCTCATGAATGCGGGATTGCGGAAGGCAAAACCGGAATATGCAGGTCGAGGAAAAACATCGGAGGCAGGCTTATTGCGACAAATTACGGTCGTTATGTTTCCATTGCCGTCGATCCCATCGAGAAGAAACCGCTCTATCATTTCAATCCCGGAAAAGACATCCTTTCGATAGGTGGGAAAGGCTGTAATTTCAGATGCGCGTTCTGCCAGAATGATTTGCTTTCGCAGGGCGATCCGTCGACGCGAGAGGTGACGCCGCACGCACTCGCGGAAGAAGTTAAGAATTGCGGCGGTAATAATATCGGCATAGCGTTTACATATAACGAGCCGTTTATATGGTTCGAGTTTATTCGCGACACGGCTCCGCTCGTGAGGGAGAACGGGCAGAAGGTGGTTCTTGTTACAAACGGTTTTGTCAATGAAGCGCCGCTCTCCGAGTTGCTTCCCTCGGTCGACGCCATGAATGTCGACCTGAAAGCTTTTGAAGACAATTTCTACAGGAAATATTGCAACGGACGCCTCGGGCCGGTAAAAAGAACAATCGAGGAATCTGTAGCGGCTGGTGTGCATGTCGAGGTCACGCTGCTTGTGATCCCCACGTTAAACGATGATATACGCGGGATAGCGGAGCAGGCCGAATGGATCGCGTCATTATCAAAAGATATCCCGCTGCATCTTTCGAGGTACTTCCCGGCCTGTCGGTTAAACATTGCGCCGACACCTGTCAAGACGCTTGTCGAGGCGCACGCGGCAGCGTCGGAACACCTGAATTATGTTTATCTGGGCAACACCGGTGACCCGGAGTTTTCCAAAACATTATGCCCGGAATGCGGCAACGCGCTGATTCGCAGAACAGGATATTCAACGGAGGTCGGCGGGCTCGACAATACGAAATGCGGTAAATGCGGCACTGAAATAAAGATAATCAGAGACGCGTGAGAGGAGTCGTTATGAAGAATAAGAACATATTGATAGGTTGCGGTATAGTGACAGTTGTGTTTTTCATGTTCATGATTCTGGTAGGGCTTGTAGTGGTGATGGGCAGGCGAAACACGTCGGATTCCTCGATGAGAAGTGTTTTCTCTTCATCTTCAACAGGTAGCGACAGGATCGGTATGCTTTACATCACGGGAGTGATCCACAGCGGCCAGTCGGGCGCGGGCGGTTTCATGAGCAATGCTTCGAGCGGCTCGGATACAATTGTGCGAATTCTGAGAAAGGCGTCGCGCAACAAGAAGATAAAGGCGCTGGTCATACGCATCAACAGTCCGGGCGGCAGCGCGGCCGGTTCGCAGGAAATATACAACGAGATAATGCGGATACGAAATAAGGAAAAAAAGCTGGTAGTAGCTTCGTTCGGCGATGTAACGGCATCAGGCGGATATTACGTCGCGTCCGCATGTAACGTGATTTACAGCAATCCCGCGACACTAACCGGCAGTATCGGTGTGATAATGAGCTATATGCAGTGGGGAGACCTCATGGAGAAACTCGGCATAAACGCGGTTGTAATGACGAGCGGAGAACACAAGGACATGGGATCGCCATACAGGAACCTGACGCCGGAAGAGCGTAAAATGTTCGACGATATGCTGGGCAATATTCACGAACAGTTCATAGCGGATGTCGCGAAGGGCCGTGGAATGGACATCGACGAATTGAGGAAAATCGCTGACGGACGGGTGATGACCGGCGAGCAGGCGCTCGGGGCGAATCTTGTGGACCATATCGGCGGCCTGCAGGATGCCGTGTTGTTTGCCGCGGAGAAGGCAGGGCTCGGGGAATCACCGCAGGTGGAGTATCTCCAGAAGGAAAATCCGTTCTCCATGCTGTTCGAATCACTCGACGGAGCGGCCTACTCCGATGGATACGAGGCCACGCTCAGAAAGTTATCACAGAACATCCTTTTGAACGGAACATTACTGAAACAATGAAAAAACTTATACTCGCGTCCGCTTCCCCAAGACGCGCGGCTTTGCTGCGACAGGTTGGAATCCGCTTCGATGTTATATCACTCGACGGTGAGGAAGAAGAGTCGAACCTTGACCCTGAAGAACTGGCTCCGGTGGAATTCGCCGCTTGTGCGGCGTCGATAAAACTCGACGCTGCGCTGAAAACAGCCGATGCCGCAGCCGACGCGGTGATATTATGTGCCGACACGGTGGTCGCCCTTGGCGGCGAGATATTCGGAAAACCTGCGGACGAGCAGGACGCGAGGCGTATGCTGAGACTGCTCAGCGGAAGAGTGCATGAAGTAATCACCGCATGTGCTATGGCTGCTGTGCCCGGTGGCCCGCGCACCGAATTTGTGGAGACAACAAAGGTCGAATTCAAAGACATCCCGAATGAAATGATAGACGCATACATAGCGACCGGCGAACCGTTCGACAAAGCGGGCGGTTATGGTATACAATCACGCGCGGCGCTATTTGTGCGGCGTGTCGAAGGCTGCTATCCGAACATAGTCGGTCTGCCGGTTGCACAGGTTGCGGCGGCGCTCGAAGAAGTTTATTCAATGAATATTGCGGAGTTCTGGAAAAAGAAATGAATTTCCTTAAATCCTTAAAAACACTGTTCTCGCTGGACCTTGCCGTTGACATGGGAACCACCAGGACAAAAATATATGAGAAAACGCAGGAAATGGTGCTCAACGAACCGTCTTTCGTGGCTGTGTCGTACAGGGAAGGCGAAGTGCAGGCTGTAGGCAGGGAAGCATACAAGATGTACGGAAGGTGCCCGCCGCATGTGGAGGTGCATCAGCCGCTCGAACACGGTGTGATAGAAAATTTCGATCTGGCGGAAGAAATGCTGAAGCGGTTTCTCGACCAGGTGTTCAATAGGAAAGCACTGCTCGGCGCACGCATCGCGATGGTAGTGCCGTCGGGCGCGACGGATGTCGAAAAGAAAGCGTTCGAGGACATAGCGGTGCAGGTGGGCGGCAGGGAAGTGATGCTGGTGGAAGCTCCGATAGCGGCGGCTATAGGTATGAATCTCCCGATAGGCGACGGAAAAGGAACGGTTGCTTTCTATCTGGGCGGCGGCACAACGCAGGCGGCTGTTTTTATCGGCGGCGACCTTATGCTCACCCATTGCAACCCGGTGGGCGGCGAAGACCTCACCGAGGCGATTATCAACGGAGTCAGGAAGAACCACCAGATACTTATCGGATCGCATACGGCGGAGCAGTTGAAGATTTCTATGGGAAGCGCATATCCGTCGGACAGGGACGAGTCGCGCGAGATATACGGGAAAAGTGTTGTCGACGGATTGCCGAGGGCTGTTTTTGTGGCCAACTGGGAGATCAGGGAAATGATGGAAGCGCCGCTGAACCAGATTGTAAACACTATGAAGTCGGTTCTCGAAAAAGTGCCGCCTGATTTGTCGGAAGATATAAAAAAGAGCGGGCTTTTCCTCTCGGGCGGCAACGCGCAGGTTGAAGGTTTTTCCAGACTTGTCGAGCATATCACGGGCCTCAAATGCGTCAAATCGAAAAAGGGGCAGATGTCGTGCATTCGCGGTGCGGCGAAGATCATCATGAATTCACGCAAATACAGAGACTTCACAACTTCGTCCCACAGCCGCCAGTTCAACGCGTGAATTCGGGTGACATTCAGGTCTTTACATCACATATTTAAGGCATCTGATTTAATACAGGTATATTATGTTCCTCGCAGGACGTTTAAGATTTGTAATATTGTTTGCAGCCGTTTTTTTCATCGTCGCATTCTTCAGGTGGAACGGCCGTTCGAGCCTGTTCGAAATGGCTGTGTACGAGGTGAACGGCAGAGTGATAGAAATAGGCGAAAATACATTTCTGCCCTATGGCGACACGGAAAAAGCAAAAAAGAAGGTCATCGAGTTGCAGGGCGACAGGGCGGAATTGCTGCGCAAATTGGCACTTGCGGAAGAGACAAACAGGCGGCTGGCTTTTTTAAGCGACCTGTCCGGGAAAGGATACGCGAACGCGACGGACAGCGTAAGATGCAGGGTGGTGGGAAGAACGCCGGGTTCATGGAACAGGGAAGTTGTGGTGAACGCAGGCAAAGCGGAAGGTGTGGGAAAAAATTATATAGCGCTCACAGGCGACGGAATCATCGGCACGGTAATCGAGGTCACCGTATCGACTTCGATCATAAGGCTTATAACAGGCAACGGAGTTGCCGTCAGTGGTGTTGTGCGTGAATCACCAATCTATGGAATAATATACGGTGACGGAACCGGTCGGTTGAATATGAAAATGGTGCCATCCTATGTGAGTATCAAAGAGGGGGACATGGTCGTCACATCAGGGCTCGGAGGCAAATATCCGGTTGGACTGCCCATCGGAAAGGTTCGTAAGGTCATACACGATGAAAGGAAGTTATCGCCTGTCGTCGAGATCGCTCCAGCCGCCGACCTCGTCAACCTTTCCTATATTCTGCTACTGGAACCCGAATGGCAAACAGACACTGGACAGTAATTATTCTATGGCTCCTCATCTTCTCATTATTGGAGCTGTTCCCTTTCTCTGCGGCATTATCCTGGATAAATAATATACATTTTGTGCTTGTATATGTTCTCGTGTGTGCATATTTTGTTCAGGACTGGCGTTCGTTCGCCGTTGCGCTAGCCGGCGGAATAATATTCGACGCGGTTGCACCTGTGCCGTGCCACACACTGCTCTTTGTCTTGCTCGTATTCGCTATGAGGCTGTTGCGGAGAATGTTCTACACACAGGATTCCGCGATGCACAAAATCTCATGCTTTATCCCGCTTGCGCTTGCCGAAATTTATCTTTTCTACCTTCTGAACGGAAGTCCGACGAATGTTTTCACAATCGCCGCTTACCTCGCGGTCCGGAGCGCAGCGGATTTCCTGGTATTTATTGTATTCCTGATCATTTTCAGGGAACGCGGTCGAATGATTATGTATAAAATGTAATAAGATATTTTATTTTGAGGCGAAACGTTTCATGTCCGGTTTGTCATGCAGGCCGGGGCAGTAATACTGTATCGCACATAAGCGAATGAAAAAGAGTAAAGCATAAAATGCGTGAGACTCTCAGGACACTGGTGGATGTACGGGCGCGCAGGGCAGGCAGCACAAGACTGAATATCCTGTTGCTGGTTTTTACATTGTTTTTTGCTGCGGTATTTGTAGATATGGTGCGGTTGCAGACAACGGATCATAAAAAATATGACGCTCTGGCCGAACGCAACAGCTCCAGGTCTATTCCCCTCGGCCCTGTCAGGGCGTCGATTGTAGACAGGAACGGCGAATACCTTGCGGTAGATACCCCGAAATTCAGGCAGGTCAGGATACTGACAAACGGCAGGTGGGAGGATACAGAAATTGATTTTAAACGCGCATCTGCTATTGCCGAAAAGGGCGTAACCAAGGACAGCTATATCGAGGCTGTTCCCAGGCGGTACTATCCTGCCGGAGAAAGCGTTTCACAGATAACGGGATATGTCGGCGAGATCAGCAAAAAGGAACTGAGAGTAATGAGACCCCACGGTTACAAACCCGGCGCGAGGATCGGTAAAAGCGGACTCGAGAAAGAATATGAAATGAGAATCACCGGCGCGTGGGGCCGGAAACTCCTTCATGTGGACTCGCACGGCCGGTTCCTCACAAGTCCCGGCATGAAACCGCCGACGGGCGCCGGCACTCTGAAAACAACGATCGACATGAGAATACAGAACGCCGCATACCAGGCGCTGCGCGACAGGGGTAAGCCCGGCGCCGTCGTGTTTATGAATCCACACACGGGCGCTGTCTATGCAATGGCGACATATCCTTCGTTCGACAATAATACAGCAGTCGGCGGATTCGACATAGAAACATGGCGCAGACTTCAGAACGATCCGATGCACCCGCTGATCAACAGGGCAATGAGTATCGCAGTGCCTCTCGGTTCGGTATTTAAAATGGTTGTCGCCACCGCCGCGCTCGAAGAGGGCGTGATCGGGGAGAAAGACACTGTTTTCTGTCCGGGCTGGTTCCGGCTCGGCAGACGCACTTTCAAGTGCTGGAAAAAGGCCGGCCATGGGAATATAGCGATCGAGGACGCTATAGCGCATTCCTGCGATGTGTTCTTTTATACGATGGGCTACAAGCTGGGGGTTACAAACATAAAGAAGTATGCTAAAATATTGGGGCTTGGACACAAGACCGGAATCGACTTGCCCGGCGAATCTATCGGCCTGTTGCCGGACCCGGAATGGAAAAAGAATTTCCGGGGCGATATCTGGTACGACGGCGACACTGTAAACTACAGTATCGGCCAGGGCTTCATACAGGTGTCGCCCCTGCAAGCGCTGGTTATGGCGAATGTATTCGCGACACATGGAAGCGTTGTGACACCACACATTGTCGAAAGCGGGTACAGGTTGCCGAAAAAACTGGAGATCAGCAAGAAGACAATCGACCTGGTAAGATCGGGAATGCGCGGCGCGGTTGTGGAAGGCACCTCGGTGCGCATGTTACGCTTCCCTTACGCGTCCGCAGGCAAGACCGGCACAGCCGAGGACCCGCCCAGGACGGATCACGCATGGTACGTCGGTTTCGTACCGTATGAAGACCCGGTCTTTTCTTTCGTGGTTTTTGTCGAGAACGGCGGGCACGGCTCATCGGACGCGCTTCCGCTTGCCCTCGAGGTGCTGCGCAAAACGCTCGATATGGGGTATTTTGATGACAAACAGGTGTCTGTAAAATCTGCGGATCCTGAATATAATTAGGCAGGAGTCTTTGTATGCGAACATTATTTTTTGTAGTTCATTTCTTCATCACTATCGTTTTTGTCGGTGCAATACTGATCCAGGAATCAAAAAGCGAAGGTCTTGGAGCGCTCGGCGGAGGAAGCGAAGTTTTTCGCGGCAGCGGCTCGAAAGGCATCGAGGGCTTGATTGAAAAATGGATCACTTACCTTGCATGGGGTTTCCTCGCGACTTCATTCCTCAGCGCAATCCTGATCCCGAGATTCTTCTGACCAAATGCGGGGCTGTTGCCCGGCGTATCAACTTTACAACAGCTTTTTTATGGGGATTTCCTTTATGCTGGAATCAACTGATGATATAAAAAATCTTGACATATCAGACGATAAAAGATTTTTCTCGGCCACACATGAAGAAATATTGTCGGGCGCTACATCCGACGTATACTTTCTGCGAGCAAAAAAAATCCTGAAACATTTAGGTCTCGACGACACGCCGGTAGTCACCGAGGTTTTCTGCCGCAAAAGCGGTATATTTTGCGGCGGCGAGGAAGTCAGGAGGCTGCTCGCGGGCAGAGAAGTCGAGTTCTATTCCCTGCCGGACGGCGCGCGGTTTGAAAAGGGTGCGACTCTGATGCAGATTATCGGCCCCTACGGTAACTTCGGAATATACGAAACCGCACTGCTCGGCATGGCGGCATCGTCGACAGCCTGGGCTACGGCGGCATCGGAATGCAAGGAGGCCGGAGGCGATTCGCAGGTAATATGCTTCGGAGCGCGCCACATACACCCGGCGGTAGCCCCCGCGATGGAGAGGGCAGCAATGATCGGCGGTGTAGACGGTTGCAGTTGTGTCATCGGCGCTCTGCTCGCGGGTGCCATGCCCACCGGCACCATCCCCCACGCTGCGATAATTATTGCCGGCGATACTGTCGCGATATCGAAAGCTTTCGACAAATATGTGGATGAATCCGTGCCGAGAATCATACTCGTGGACACATTCAAAGATGAAGCGGAAGAGTCGCTTCGTGTGGCGGAAGCGCTGAAGGATAAACTTGCGGGTGTGCGGCTCGACACCCCATCGGAGCGTGGCGGGGTGAGTCCGCAGCTTGTAGACGAAGTCCGCAAAAGACTTGATCTGGCGGGATTCAATAAGGTAAAAATTGTTGTTTCCGGCGGACTTCATCCCGACAGGATTCGAGAACTTAAATTATACGGCGCCGAGGTTTTCGGTGTCGGAAGCTACATTTCATGTGCCGCGCCGATAGACATGACCATGGATATCAAAGAGGTCAACGGGAAACCGATTGCCAAAAGGGGACGCATTCCCGGCAGATCGAACACCGATAATCTCAAGCGGGTTCTGTGACAGGAATGGACACGAAAAAAGCAATCGAAATAATAAATGACGCAACCGTCGAATCCGCGAGAGCGCTCGAAGAAACCGCGGGGCGGCTCGCGGGTGAAATAGCGGCGGCAGCGGCAATGATCGCATCGAGCATAAGCGGCGGCGGCAAACTTCTCCTGTGCGGCAACGGCGGCAGCGCTGCCGATTCACAACACATGGCAGCCGAAATAGTCGGCAGGTTCCTCCGCGAGCGCGACGCATGGCCCGCAATCGCTCTTACCACAGATACTTCGATATTAACGAGTGTCGCAAACGACTACGGCTTCGATTATGTTTTCGAACGGCAAGTCATCGCACACGGTAACAAACAGGATGTTCTCCTTGGAATTTCCACAAGCGGCAATTCTCCGAATGTAATAAAAGCATTACAGGCAGCCCGGGCAAAAAGAATGAAAACAATAGCGCTCACAGGCAGAGGCGGCGGCAGAATGGCCGGGCTTGCCGACATTCTCCTCGATGCAGATTCCACCCATACACCCCGCATTCAGGAAACTCACAGCTTCATAATCCATGTTGTCTGCGACCTTATCGAAGTCGAATTAACTGAAGACTGATTCTTTTTTCAGTTCTGGTTTCGCATTTGTGTTCTTATCTAAACTCATTGCTGCTAAATTAGCCCGGATTTCTCACAAAGAAATCCAGAAAATCGCAATAACGCCTATTCTACTGCGTTGCGGCGGCGATTCGGGATCGGTCACATACCTGCATTTTGTGCAAGAGGCTGGCTGGCCGGCTGCTCCCTCACCACTCACTTGCCGCACCTTGTATTACAGGCATTCTCCCGATTTTTGGCCCGCATTGGTGAAATATACGGGTTAATTCCCGGTGGAATGGCGAGGCGGTGATGAATCAACGCACTCCAAAGCGCTTCGTGCTCTAAAGCAAGCAGTATTGTATCCAAACTTGTGTATTTTTGAATATTTTGTCAGAATTCCGGTCATGTCCCGGGGATTCCATGATTTCACTTAAGCCGGACAAAGTGTTACATATATATATTTCTTAGAGACTCTGAGCCGACACAAAAATATGTTGGTATTTGTGCAGGGCTTGATTACCATATCCGGATTCCTTTAAGAGAAATATGATCAGGCAGAGGTACGGTGCACCCGCCCAACACACCTTGCGCATTTACAAGTGTGACACGACACTAGTAGCTTTCAAGTGAAGCTCTACCTTCAGAATGGTTAAGAATTCCGGGGTAAAATTTTCAGTTCCGGCTTTGCCGGGTTAGGAAATAAAAGAATCGATACAGATCAGGCAGTATTTATCATGACCGGTCGCCCAGCAGACGGTGCGTAATAAGAATGAAAAAAATGCACTATCAATTCGGTTAATAACCGATAATGAACGGAATGGTGAGACAATGGATATCAAGAAACAAGCAAGGATACTTATTATTGACAACAACAGAGATTTTGTAGAGTCACTGCGAAACAGCATGGAAGCTGAAGGTTTTTTTACCCTGACCGCAATTAATGCCGGTGATGCGCTGGACGTTTGCAAAAAGAAAAACTTTGATATTGCGATAATTGATTCGAGCCTTCCCGACAGGACGGGAGATGAATTGCTCTCGGAACTGAGAGCTGTCAATCAGGATATTAAGGGGATCATAATAGCGGAGAGTGCAACGCTGAAAGACGCAGTATCTTTAGTGGGTAAAGAAGGTCTTATCTCTTATGAAAACAAGCCGGTGGATGTCGGTGGAATCGTTGCCGTCATCAGGAAGTGTTTCTCAAGAAAAGTTGCTGAAAATATGTTGCAGGAAAGTGAAGAACGGTTCCGGGTCACCCTGATGAGCATCGGTGACGCAGTGATTACCACAGACCATGAGGGGAAAATACGAATACTTAATGCCGAAGCCGAATCACTGACCGGCTGGCAGATGGATGAGGCAGCCGGAAGGCCTCTTGAAGAAGTTTTTAAAATCATAAATGAGGACACACTTCTGCCTGTCGAAAACCCTGTACGCCGTGTCGTGCGGGAGGGTGTTGTGGTGGGGCTTGCCAACCATACATCACTTGTCCGGCGCAATGGAGATGATATCCCCATTGCCGACAGCGGAGCGCCTATACGTGACGCGAAGGGCAATATCACGGGTGTGGTTCTGGTCTTTCGCGACCAGACGAAGGAGAGAGCCGCACAGAAAAAACTCCGCGAGAGCGAAGAACGCTTCAGGAGCCTCGCGGAATTATCCCCTTTTCCGATTTCCATAATAGGCGCTTCAGGAAAATATGATTATTTAAACCCTGTCTTTACCGATGTTTTTGGTTATACCCTTGATGATATTCCGGACGGCAGGGAATGGTTCAGGCAGGCTTTCCCTGACGAACCATACAGAAAAGAAGTGATCGAGGTCTGGAAGGAAGACCTCCGGAAAACGAAACCCGGAGAGGTGCGGCTGAGGGAATTTCAGGTAACGTGTAAAAATCATGAAATCAAGGATGTTTTATTCAGGTCGGTAACGCCGGACGGCAGCAAACAGTTTATAACGTACGAGGATATCACCGAGCGCATAAGAGACGAAAAAGAAATAAGGGAACAGAGGGACACAGCGCAGAACTACCTCAATATAGCGGGCGTAATGTTCGTCGCACTCAATGCGGACGGCATAGTGAAGCTGATCAACAGGAAAGGCTGCGAGATTCTCGGCTGCCGGAAACATGAGATACTGGGTAAAAACTGGATCGAGAATTTTGTGCCGCAAAACAGGCGAAAAGAAGTGGCATCGGTATTTCAACAACTTATATCCGGCGAGATTGAACTTGTCGAGTATGTCGAAAATACGGTGATTACAAAATCCGGCGAGGAACGTATAATCGCATGGCATAATGCGTTATTGAAAGATGGTGTCGGCAAACTCGCAGGCACACTTAGCTCCGGAGAGGACATCACCGAGCGCAGGCAGGCGGAGGAAGCGTTGCGCGAAAGCGAGCAGCAGCTAAGGGCGCTTTCACAGAAAATTATCACGATGCAGGAAAATGAACGTGCCCGGCTGTCAAGGGAACTGCACGACCAGATAGGAAAGGCGCTGGTCGGTCTTTCGCTCGAAATAGGCTGGATAAAAATCCAGGAGAAGCCGACTGTTCAATCCCTTGACATTCTTCATGAAAAGGTGCTGTGCGCCACATCCGAGGTGAGAAGAATTTGCAAAGGTCTTCGCCCGATGCTTCTGGACGATCTTGGGTTGACAACAGCATTGCAGAACCTTATGAATGAATACAAAGAACGCGAACTGTTCGAGGTGCAATCATCATTAACCTCGATTGAGGCCAACGAAATATCACCGGAATCCTCTATATGTATTTATAGAGTGGCGCAGGAGGCTCTTACAAACGCGGGCAAGCATTCCGGCGCGGACATTATCAATATAAATATGAGAAAAAAGGACGATAATATAGTATTGATAATCGGAGACAACGGCAGCGGTTTTTCTTTGAAAAAGAAAGAGAACATTCACGGGCTCGGGCTGCTGGGTATGAAGGAGCGGGCTCTTCTTTGCGGCGGTTCGCTTGAGTTTGTATCGGAAGTGGGGAAGGGCACGGTTATTATACTGACTGTTCCTTTGAGGCAATAAATTCCGATAGCCCGCATATTTCACCAATGCGGGCTAAACTGTTCACAGGATGATGTGCCAAAACGGTCTGAACATAACGATTGCCGGGTTAATATGAATTACCGCTTTATCGGGAATGACGTGTTTCATCACTGATAATAGCGATTCCCACCTTTCTTGCGATTGAAAGCCCTCCGGGATGTCATTCCCGTGAAAACGGGAATTCATTTTGCAATCCCGCAAACGGTTACAAACCACAAAGAACAGACGAGGCGGTTCAATTATGATATGTGTAGGTATAGCGGATGATCACGATATAGTGCGGGAAGGAGTGCGCCGGATTTTAGAATCTCATAAGGACCTTAAGGTTGTCTGGATGGCCGGCAACGGCAGGGAAACACTTGAACTCCTGCGAAAAGAGTTTGTCGATGTTCTGGTGCTTGATCTTGACATGCCGGATATGGACGGGCTCGATGTGACGAAACAGGCGATCCCTGTGTTTCCTGATTTAAAGATACTGATACTAACAATGCACGACGATGAAGAGTATGCGGAAAGAGTTATGAAAGCGGGCGCAAGCGGATATGTACTCAAAGACAGTTCGCCCAACGAACTGCCGGGTATTGTGATGAAAATCGCGCGCGGCGGTATGTATATACAACCTTCGATATCGGAAAAAACCGCTCTCAAACTCTATCGGCAGAGAAAACGGGGACACCTGTCAAATCTGTCGGACCGCGAACTACAGATACTTAAAAAGCTCGCGACAGGGATGAAACAGAAGAAGATCGCAGAGGAACTGAATCTGAGTACCGGAACGGTTGCAACCCACAAAAAAAGAATGATGGAAAAGCTGGGCCTTAGAAAAAACGTGGATATCATTCGGTTCGCGATAAACAATAATCTTGTCGTTTGATCAAGGATAATTAGCTCCAATACTGTTCAGTTAGGACTCAATAATGCACAAAATAGCCAGTATTTATCAAGATATTCGTTGTATCTGTGCCCTTAACTTAACGGTATTGTAATTAGCCCGCATATTTCACCAATGCGGGCCAAAAATCGGGGAGAATGCCTATTCTACTGCGTGGCGGTGTGATTAGTATCATTCCTGCACGCATCATCATCATGTTATCACAGTAAAATTCTCTGTGAACGACTAATTGTATTATTGATATGACGATGTTATTTGCTATTCGTCGCCGTCATCGTCATATGAGATAACCTTGCCGCATGATTCCCTCGCACACATTTTAACATTTTCGCCTTCATGCTTGGCTCTCTTCATGAACGATCCGCAAACCGGGCATTTTTCGCCCTGTATGGGTGCCTGCCAGGAAACGAAATCGCAGTCGGGATATTTTGAGCATCCGTAGAACATTCTTCCCTTTTTCGTGCGGCGTATGACAAGTTTACCGTCGCACTTTTCATTCGGGCAATCGATGTCGCCGATGTAAGGCTTTTTATTTTTGCATTTCGGATAGCCGGAGCAGGCCATGAACATACCGTAGCGCCCGGTGCGTATCACCATTTCCTTGCCGCATTTATCGCACATTTCGCCGGTGGGAACAGGTGGTTTCTTCTCATGTGGAGAGCCTGAGCCGGTATCGCCGTAAGGTTTTGTAAATGTGCAGTCCGGATAATTGCTGCAACCAAGGAAAAGACCGTATTTTCCGGTTTTGACGAGCATGTCAGCTTTACATTTCTCACATTTCTCGTCAGTTTTTTCCTCATATTTCATAGTCTTCGACGCTTTCTTGAGTTTCTCGGCGAACGGGCCGTAGAAGCTGTCGACAATACTCTGCCATTGGATGTCGCCGGCCTCCACACGGTCGAGATCATTTTCCATGCGGGCGGTGAATTCATAGTCTACTATTTCGTCGAAATTACGACCGAGCAGATCATTGACGATAAATCCCCATTTTGTGGGTTTGAAGGCGCGTTTTTCGAGTCTGACATAATCGCGCTTCTTGAGAGTTTCGATAGTTGGAACATAAGTGCTGGGCCGTCCAATGCCGCGTTCTTCGAGCTCGCGCACGAGCGAAGCTTCCGAATACCGGGGGGGCGGTTTGGTGAAATGCTGGATCGGCGTAACGCCCGTGAGGATCATGTCTTCGCCTTTGCCGATGTCGGGTAATTCGGGTTTTTTATTTTTTCCGTTTTCTTTTGCTTTGAAGTTGTAGACGCGGAGATAGCCGTCGAACTGGATCACAGAGCCTGATGTTCGGAACATGTACTTGTCGTCGCCTGCGATATCAATGCGGGTGACGGCGACGAGTGCGGTCTCCATCTGGCTTGCTACGAATCTTGCCCATATCAGCTTATAGAGTTTGTGCTGGTCTTTAGAAAGATAGCCCTGGATTTCTTTGGGTTCGTTGAGTACCGATGTGGGCCTTATGGCTTCATGAGCGTCCTGCGCGCCTTTTTTGGATTTGAAAACATGGGGTTTTTCCGGAACATATTCCTTGCCGAACTTCCGCGCAATATATTCTTTGGCTTCAACCTTCGCGTCGTCCGAAATGCGCACGGAGTCTGTTCTCATGTAGGTAATGAGCCCGACGACGCCGGCACTGCCCAGTTCGATACCTTCATAGAGCTGCTGCGCGATGGACATTGTTTTGGAGGCACTGAATCTTAGTTTGCCGGCTGCCTCCTGCTGCAGTGAGCTTGTGATGAATGGCGCGTATGGCCTTCTGCGTTCCTTCTTCTTATGCACATCTTTTACGACATAAGTGCATTTTTCGAGGATGTCTTTGAGTTCATTTGCATTTGTCTCGTTGGGGATGTCGAGTGCTTCGCCGTCGATGCCTGTATACTCGGATTCGATTGTTTCTTTGCCTTCGACAGTTCTGTCGAAAATGCCAGTTATGGTCCAGTATTCGCGGGCGACGAATTTTTCGACCTCCCGTTCTCGCTCGCAGACCATTCTTAACGCGACAGACTGCACACGTCCCGCGCTCAGGTGGCTGTTGTTGAGATTGCGCCACAGCAGAGGACTGATCTTGTAGCCGACAAGCCTATCAAGCACCCTTCGAGCCTGTTGCGCGTCGACCAGCCGCATATCTATCTCTTTAATGTTGTTCAGCGCTTCTTTTATTGCTTTGGAAGTGATCTCGTTGAACGTCATTCTGTATGTTTTCTTGTTCGGAAAAAGTCGTTCGAGATGCCATGCAATCGATTCACCTTCTCGGTCGGGGTCGGTAGCGAGTATGATCTCGTCGACATCTTTTGCGGCATCTTTCAGTTGTTTAATCAGCTTGCTTTTTCCTGGCACCGCTTTGTAAATCGGCTTGAAATTTTTGTCCACATCAATGCCCAGTTCTTTTGCGGGCAGATCGTATATGTGGCCCAGACAGTGCATAACCTTGTAACCCGGACCAACTATTTTCCCTATGGATTTGGTCTTGGCTTTTGATTCGACAATAATCATTTTCTTTTTATCACTCATACAACACGCGCTCCAAACAATCTGAATTTGTAAAACTGCATTTATTTTGACACTGCAACATAAATTTTTCCAGGCAACTCGCGAATCAGCCCCTTCATCTGGAGCATCATCAGGCCTGCTGTCACTTCCGAGACCGGGGCGTCCAACGCCGCGCATATCTCGTCGAACCCGGCAGGTGCCCTGCTCACTATCTCATAAGCTTTTTTCTGATTGCCGTCCTGGATGTCCTCCTCGAAGCCAAGCTCCACCTGCCCCTTCGGACATCCCAGTATTTCCAACACATCATCAGCACTTTCGACAAGATATGCACCATGTTTTATCAGCCAGTGCGGCCCCCTGGATACGGACGTATGTATATCACCCGGAATCGCCAGCACTTCTTTTCCCTGCTCCACCGCCAGTTCCGCCGTGATCAGCGCTCCGCTTTTTATCCCCGCCTCCACTACTATTATCCCCTTCGACATTCCACTTATTATTCGGTTTCGCCTCGGAAAGTTCAACTTGTCGCCAAAAGCGCCCACCGGGAACTCCGACAATACTAATCCATTTTCTTTTATCTTTTTTGCAAGTTTTAAGTTGTTTGCAGGAAATACCTTGTCTATGCTTGTTCCGAAAACCGCAACTGTTCTGCCGCCTGCCTTCAGCGCTCCCTTGTGTGCCGCAGTGTCTATTCCTGCCGCCATTCCGCTGACTATCGTATATCCTCTGTTGCACAAATTTCGGGCCAGGTCGAATGCAACCGCGCTTCCGTAGCCGGTGCATCTGCGCGTGCCGACGATAGCTACCGACCATTCGTCATCCTGTTTAGATAATGTTCCTTTGTAGTAAAGAACCGGTGGCGGCGGCGGTTTTGGAATCTCCCGCAGCATCGCCGGGTAATCATCGTCGAGCAATGTTATGATTCCCGCTCCCAGTTCCTTTGCCCGCTCTGTTTCACGGGTTCCATCCTCCCCGCTTTTTCTCAATTCAATTATGGATTCATAAACATATTTTGATTTCCCGAAAAAAACTTTTTTTATTTCCCTGTCGGACGCGCTCCAAGCTTCCGCGGGCGACCCGAACCGCTCTACAAGGTGGTAAAACAATTCGGCGGTCATGCCCTTTGCCTGGTTGAGCGCTATCCAGTATTTTCGTTCTTCACCCTTTTTTTCGTCGGACTTGTTTTTGTCCATTAATTGAGGCCACGCAATAATTGGTTTTGAACCCGCGTGTTTTTTACAGAAAGAGTCTGAAGAAAAACAAAAAACGCACAAGTTCATTATCTAAAACTGCTATCAGTAGCGGCACACCCACATATTGTTAAACTTCACTTGCAGGATAGTGTCGTGTCAACTTTATATTGTCGTATTGCGTGTATGGCGTAGTCACCGTACCCCGCCTGAGCATATTTCTCGCGAAAACGGTTTTACATGCACAAATTGAGGCGCGGTACGTTGACCGCGCCATACACTCTTTCTGTGCCTTCCACTAAATATGTTCCATGCATGTTTTCACGAGTCGTAAAAAAGAATGAAAGATCAGCACTCTGCTTCTGTCAACTCTTACTATCGGTGCTCGGGCACTTGCTGCTTCCACCGCAACTCGCGCAGGCGTGCGCCGGTGATTCTTTCGGCACATTTGCACATTCCTTAGGCGGCGCAGGCACTGTTCCGTTTTCTTTCTTCCGGCTGTCGTTTATGTAAAATCCGGAACCCTTAAAAACAATTCCCACAGGCGTAAAAACCTTTTTTAGTTCGCCGCCGCATTCCTCACATTTTTCGGGATGTGGATCGTTTACTCCATGCTCATACTCGAAATGCTTGTTGCATTCATGACATTGATATTCATATACCGGCATCTTACTTGCTTCCTCCTACAGGTTCCAGGGCCGAACGTGCTTCTGCAAGCTTGTCCTTCAGCTCCTTGAGAAGATCAGCGTGGTTGTCTCCGTACAACGGTTCCATGGCATTTATTGCTGCGCCCGCCTCGTTAATCCGCCCTTTTTGTATATTAAGTATAATAAACGCTGCCCATGCTTCAACCGGTCCGTGGCTCGTTTTCAACAAATTGAGAGCCCTGTCGGACATGTCGGCGGAAACCAGTTGTTTGACGATTCCCTGCCAGTGAAGCGCTGGTTCGGGCGATTTGTCAGCTGTCGCCGCAGCTTCACGCAGGTTGTCCATCTCAAGCAGCACGCTTATAAGATTTGTCCAAGCCTGAGCCAGTTTCGGCTCGATTTCCACCGCCTTGCGGTAGTGGATAACCGAGTTATTATAGTCACCGATTTTATGAAATGCAAGGCCGAGATTGTAGTGACCATAGCTGGATTGCGGCATTATGGCGATGTGCTTGCGCAGCAATTCAAATGCTCTGTCCGTGCGTCCCGTATCTATAAGGAAACTACCGTAATTAAGGTTTGTAAGAGCGGAATCCGGATCGTAAGCCAGAGCTGTTTCATAGAGTTTTGAGGCTTCGTTTATACGCCTTGTCTTTATGTATAAATTTGCGAGATTGTTATATATCAGGATATTCTCCGGAAATTCTTCGAGTAGTTTTTTGTAGTAATCCTCGGCAGTAGCGAAGTCACGGTTTTGCACCGCGATGTTGGCGAGGGCGAGTCTCGCCTGCACATTGCCTGGCGAAACAGCGAGCGCCTTTTTGAAGTATTCTTCGGCAGATACGAAATTCCTGTTTTCCGGTGTTTCCCTGCCCTGCACTTCGATCATCATCTGCCCGAGTTGCAGCAGAGCGTCTGTGAATGTCGGATCAAGTGCGAGAGCCTTGTTGTAATACATAGCCGCGATATTCCTGAATCCATATCTGTCTGCAAGTTGCCCTGCAAACAACATGGTGTTTGCCGATCCGGGCATCGAAGCAACCGCTTTATCAAGTTCGTCGAACGCGCTTTTATGGTCGCCGTTCATAAAGTCGCACTCTGCTTTACGGGCCTGGAAAAACGCCCCGAGTTGCCTTGTTTCGTAGTCTCTGTTCTTGTCGCCGCCGGGCTTATATCCATAAGCGTCTGAATTCCAACCCACGAAATTGCACGATGGCTCGTCCGCAAGGTAATAGAAAGGCCCCCGCAGCTTGAAATCTGCGGGGAGACCTTCAAACAACCTCGGTGTCGTGAAAGCCTGAATCCGCTTATTCTCGAATTTCCTGTAAACTTCATCTATTACAGCTTCAATTTCTCTCTGGTTGTAATTCTTTCCATAAATATCTTTTATTGTTTCCTGCAACAGGTTGCCCGTCATATCGATCTGCAGGATGTCGCTCCTGAGATTGCCGGTATCCATCGTGTACATGATTGGAATCGTGAAATGTGATCCTTTCAGATAAAGCACAGCGTCGCGGGGCAGGAACCGCAGGATGTCCCGCGCAAACACGGATGTCCTGTTGTCTTTGCTGATATTGTTCGCGATGAAATTTCCATGCAGCGGCGCTACAGCGGCTACAAGCGCCGCGATCGAAACTATAACGCCCGGTGTTTTTGTGCGAAACGCATCGAGCCTGTTTATAATGCCGTCGATGCCCGCTGCTATCATAATCGCGACGGCTATATATGCGCCGATATAAAACACCCTGACAACGGAAAGTCCGAGTTCGTTGTAGTGGAACCTGACTATCAGCATCACTCCCACACTCTGAACGAGAAACAGCCACAACAAAGCGGCAGACTCGCGCAGACGCGAGGACAGCAGTAGCGCAAATCCGAATATCGCTATAAATAGAAGAATGACATTGAATTCCATCGGCAGGTGATTAAAAAAACCGGCAACATATTTTAGCACTGTCGGCAGATGGAAACTGAGCTGTTGTTCCCAATGCTCATACTGGGTTCTTTCGATGTGTTTGAAAAACGTCTGCACGGTAGCGGGATTCTGCCAGTTGAATGCCGGGCCGGCGGCGGCGCGCAGGGGGATACTCGCATACAGGATTGTCAACGAGACGAGCGCAAGCGCGGCAGTTGCCATCGTGCCGATGATCCTTACGGCTTTTGTCTTTGCCGTCGTTACGGCGAAAAGCAGCCATACAGGCAGAAAAGCGACAAGGCTTGTATAGTGGTTTGCAGCGGTAAGAGCCGCGATAAGCCCGCCCGCCGCTATCCATCGTGTTCGGCCCGCCGCCATTCTGCCTATCGCATACAGCATCAGGGCATCGAGCAGAAGTTTCAGTGAATATACTTCGCTGATAATCGACTGTGACCAGATAGTAAGGGAAACACCGCACGCGACAGCGGCGGGCGCGGCGGCGGTGCTCGAGAAGCCGAAGCTGCGGCACGCGAAGTAGAGCACACTTATGCCGAGCGCTCCGAGGAACGCGGAAATTATGTTGGCGCAGAAAGCGGGTGATGCAAACGGCAGGAAATTGAAAAGCGGGCCCAGCAACGTGTACAGAGGATATCCCGGTGGATGCGAAACACCCAGAGAAAAGAGGCTGAGCGCGAACTCGCCCGTATCCTCGAAAAGTATCCCCGGCGCAAGTGTATAAAGGTATACGGCCCAGAAAAAAAGGAATATTGTTGTCGATGCCGCTATGTCAAATCTGGAGAGTTTTAATCTCATCAATCACCGTTGTTCGTTCATTTTCTGAATAGAGAAACGGCCAGAGTAACTTTTCCGGCGCCTCTTTCCTTCGACTTTTTGAGTGCGGCCGAGGCCAGGCTCAGCAGTCCGCCGACTTCCTCGACGTCATCCGGAAAACACGATATTCCGAATCCGAGTTGCAGTGTGAACCGTTTGTCCGGTGGCAGTTCGGCCTCTTCAATAGTTTTTTTTATCCTCATTGTCGGGATCAACGACTGCCGCGAGTTCGCCTGTGGGAAAAGCGCAAGGAACTGGTTGTCACTGTATCTGCCGAGCAGGTCTGTGTCGCGTACAAGGTCGCGCATCTTTTCCGCCACACGAGCCACGAGCCGCCGCCAGTCTTCTTCGGAATACAACTCAAGGAACTCCTTCTTGCGTTCGATTTCTATATGGCAGAGGCTGAAATCATATTTATGCCTTCTGGCGCGTGCTATCTCCTCTTCGATTCTCGCTCTGAAATACCTGAAATTCTTCAGGCCCGTCACAGGATCGACAATCGTATGCGACTGCATTTTCTTTTCGAGAGTCGCTATCCTTTCCATATTCTTCTCGTTTTCCTGCGAAATGTCGAGGTACATTATCCTGTACTTCTGCTCCTGGGTCGCGCCGGTAAGATGCAGATGCAGCAACCATCCGAGGAAAGTGACGACGGCCCAGAATCCGGCCCTGTATAACGGCGCCCAACCGGCATCGCCGCCTGATGCTATGTAGCCCATAACTACAAGAATGAGCCCGATTACCACGGCGAGCGCAAGCGAAGTATTTGTCCCGAATCTCGGCCCTGCCGATACTGCGAGCAACGGCAGCAGAATAACGAAGTACCCGTTTATTCCGCCGAGAAAGAAGAACCCGAATCCCACAAGCAGCACATCTATGACGAACAGCGACCATCTGCCCGCCTTCGAGGTGTCCGGCATCAGCAGAGATACGAAAATCAACAGCAGCGTTGCCGACATCACCATCAACGCAGTCTCGAAGCGTGTGGATACATTGCCGATATAACCGAAAAAAACCAACTGCATATATATGAACCCCAGCAGGGCTCTGAAAAAGGTGTATATCAACTCCTTTTTGTTTATGCGCTTTTCCACAGGTGATATTTCCGCCCCGTTGATTCGGGTTTGGTTGACAGTGCTATTCGATTGCTTTAATATTAAACATTGAATACAGTGTGTCAACCCAGAGTTGAATTGAGACCATATTCATCTGAATAATTCCAGGAGCTTTCCATGTCATCCAACCCGCTTGATGGTAAGTTTAAAATCGAATATCTGCCGACCGGTGTCCACATGACCCTGTCAAAAGAGATAATTGCAATTAAAGAAAAGGCAAAACCTCTTGTTGAGGATATTATTGCCCGCAAGAGTATCGACAAGGTGGATCAGGACGCCGTCGACAATGCTTTCGCACAGGGCACGACTTCGCCTGTTGTTATTGCACCTCCACAGCCTGAACCTGTGGACGGCAAGGTTCTCGCAAAACTTAACGACCTGGAAGACGAAGTCCTGCTCAAGATCGAGCCGCCTATGGGCAAAGGCAGAAAAGCTGAGATGAAGGACGTTATGGAGGCCGTAAAGAAACTCGGCGCGGAGAGTTTTTTCCTCGATCTCGATAAGATCGAAAGCATGTTGACTTCGTTCCGCTACCGAGATTTTATCCCGGTAGGCGAAAAACGGGACGGCTCATTCGAGATCATTGTATCGAAAGACAGTACCGAGGCGACTATGACGCTTTCGCCGCCTTTCGGTGGCGACCCTGTCGACCCGGATTATGTAATGAAATACCTTGCAAACGGTGGCATGAAAACAGGCATAAAAAAAGATATTATTGAAAAAATGATCCGCGACGAGATTTATAATGAAGCGATCGTTATCGCGGTAGGCTCGAAACCGGCTGACGGTGAGGACGGTATGATTGAATACTTCTTCGACACAGATGCCGGTAAGCCTAAGCCTTCAATTACGGAAGAAGGCGAGGTGGACTTTAAAGAACTCAACCTCTTCCAGACCGTGAAAAAAGGCGACCCCGTCGCGAGGAAAATCCCGGCAAAACAGGGTGTGCCCGGTATGACTGTCTATGGCGAAGAGATAACGCCGAGACAGGGCAAGGACGTAACAATGCCCGGCGGACTCAACACCCAACCTGATAAGAACGACCCATTCCTTGTTGTCGCGGCATGTGACGGCCAACCCAAGTTGCAGAATAACAAGGTCAACATTATCAATGTTCTCGAAATACCCGGCGATGTGGATTTCTCGACGGGCAACATCAATTTCACCGGCACCGTACATATCCGGGGCAACATCATCTCCGGATTCTCGGTTAAAGCAATGGGCGACATCCAGGTCGGTGGCTGCATCGAGATGGCGACCATCGAGTGCGGCGGCAAGCTCACTGTGAGTCAGGGCATCGTCGGCCAGGAGAAAGCACTGGTCATGACTCGCGGTTCCGTCACCGCGAAAGTCATTGATAAAGCCACTGTATTCGCTGACGGTGATATTTTT
>JAJRTR010000173.1 GCA_024278215.1 bacterium | reverse complement strand
TCCATTAAACATACCATAGCACATACTTGCAAAAACGTCTAGTGTATGCAATAGTGCGCTATTGTATGTCATTGTGCTGCAACAGGGGTGTGAACGGTTACGAATCGGAATTGTTCGGGCAGTTGCTCGAAGGTGATGTGTCTGGGTGTTGTCTGGCGTTGTTTTTTGATGTTTGCAGGTCGGCTTGCAGGTTTTGTATGGTGTCGAGCAGGTCGCTTTTTTTCTGAATGTATCGGGCCATTTTTTTGTCTCCTGTTTTTCTGTTTCCATGATTGTCTTCGGTATATTTCAACAGGCCGTTTTCCAGCAGCGCCGGAAGCGCGCACAGCACCCCGGCGCCGGGCACATCGCGGGCAGGCTCAAACCGCACGGGCACTTGATCGAGCAGGCCCGCGGCCGCCTCCACACACTCCAGAACGCGTGTGCATCCCATGCCCTGCGCCGCGACCGCGTCCTCTATACTTCTGTCACTCTTTGTGGTGGATCCTTCTTGTGTGGCTACATCTGTTTTTTTGGGGCGTTTTCACGCGGCCCGACGTAATGGCCTCCGCTGGAAACAACGGCAATATCATCTGTGGCATCTCTTCCCCCACTCACTGCTGTCTGTATTCCCTATATTGTATCATTTCTTTTTTCCCTTTGTAGCGTCCCGTCTTATTTTGTTATCTTTCTCCCCACTCGATATTTTCCCTTTATTTACACGCTTTTTTGTGTGCCACTCTCGCCATGCCCTCTTTTCTACCCTTCTCCCAGGTCAGGAGTCCTGAAATTATGTTTGTAGCGGGGTCGAACGAAATTTTTCAGAATCAAGGCGGAGGTGCAAAATCCCCGCAGGCATACTCGCCGAGTACGTTGATGATGATTTTGTGCCGACAACGCAGCTATGGACAATAGCAGCCGACCGCAGCAGAATCAGAATTTTGCAATTACCTCAAAATAGAATTACGGCATCAATTCTGCAAGTCGTCGTGATTCTTCTGATGCTTTTTCGGGATTGTCCGTCATTTCGTAGCAGGTGATCAGGTGGAAACATAAGTCAAGTTCGAGCCTGCCTTCGAGGTCTTCTTCGCGCGACAATAATAAGCTCGCAATCGCATCGTCCCACTCGCCCATTCTGAAACAGCATCTGCCCAGCCCGGCGAGGCATTCGGCGCGGCTAACGTGCAACGGCTTTATCTTGATCAAAGCCCCATAATGAGATTTTGCATTTTCAATATCGCCTGCGCGTTCCAGGCATAACGCCATGTTGAGAATAGATTCCTGGTAAATTGTGTCATTCTTTTCAGCCGCACCAGCAACACTGCTGAAACATTCGATTGCCCTGTCGTATTCCTCTATCGCCATGCAGCTTTTGCCGAGCAAGAATATCTTCTGCAATCTAAATTTGTCAGAAGCTTTAATGTTTTTTCCCAATTCCGCAATGACACGCTCATACGTTTGCATCTTAAACATACAGTGCGCACGCATCAACTCTGTTTCATCATTACTATCAGCAGAGTCATCAATCACTTCTGCTATTCTCTCCCACACAGAATCGAGTATATTTTCGTGGAATCTTTTCCGGTCGAAAACCAGCCGCTTCCCTCTCGCCGCAAGCAGTATCAGCGCTTCCCAGAACGAATGCGTCTCATAAGGGAAATCTTCGGGCGGCCCAAATATATTTTTCGACTGATACGGAGTAAGTCCTTTTGAAACAGAAAATCGGTACCTGCCACTCAGTATTTTTTTACCATCGACATCGAACATTACCTCCGCGCCTTCAGGGTTTATGCAGAATTTATCGGAATTCTTGAAGATCGGCGAGTTTTTTTCGAGCGAAAAATAATGGCCGTCGTCCGGCAGCGTCAGACAATGTTTATTCTCGCGTATGGTCGCCCTCTCCGAAACGACTTCCTCTTTCGTCTGTGAAGGAAAGCCCCAGATATAGGAAACAAAAGGAACGATTCCTGTTTCATCGCAGCACTTTATCACACGAAGCACATCTTCCACAGTAGTTCCTTTGTCCATGAGCTCGAGCAGCCGTGGCGACAGCGTTTCGACACCGAGATATACCCACACCAGACCGGCTTTCGCAGCTTTTTCGAGCCGGTCATAAGTTACATTCCTGTCGGGTTTCAGACCGGCCAGGCCGAAAGAGGCGTCGACTGAAGACAATGCCCGCGACAGTTCGTCGAGCCTGTGGCCGCCTATCTGCTCGTCGCAGAAGAGGAAGTGTCGGGCACCTGTTTCGGCTTTCTGATATTTCATCTCGACCGCCACATTATCCGCCGAGCGCTGCCTGTAGTTCGCGCAGTAGTTTTCCCTGTGCGCGCAGAAAGCGCACTTTCCCCACGAGCAACCGCGTGAAGCAAGTATGGGAAGCACCGTTTCCGGTACAAAATAATCGTCGAGTTTATAATCCGAAAAATCCGGAAACGGCAGCGAATCCAGCACGCGCGGGCCTTTGCCCGGTGCCGCGAACGAGACTTCGCCGCCGCCGCGCTCGGCCGTTCCCGGAAAGTCGCAACGCACTCCGGTTCCGGTCTGCAAAGATTCAATAATTGCAGCGAGCGGCTCTTCTCCTTCGCCCTCGACCGCGTAGTCTACGTAATCAAAGGTATCGAGTATATCCTTCGCACCGCAGAATGAAGGGAAATAGCCGCCGATGACGGTTTTTACCGATTGTTTTTTACTCTTTACATATTTCGACAGCGCAAGCGCATAAGCCGCCTGGTCGGCATGTGCAGAGAAGCCTATCACGTCCGGCGCAAAATCGAGCAGCATGTCGCCATGAATGGAAATAATACTTTCGGTCAGTTTTGCGTTATCATTCCGGTTTTCGATGTAACCGCGAAACACTCTTTTGATGCAGGCTGACAGATGCTCGTAGAAAGTGCGAAAGAAAACATAATCGCGTGCGTGCCGGTGTATGTCATAGAAGGCTGTTTTTGAAGAAAATGTTTTTCTTGCGTCTTCGTAGATGTCACCATGCAGAAACATCCCGGGCGGAACACAGTCGACACCCGGCATCCTGTCGCAACACTCGCACAGGCCAAACGCAAAACGGCCAGGAGCCATGAAGAAATCAAGATTAAGGTCTATCGCACTCACAGAGGATTCAGGAAATATTTTTTGCAAATAACTTTTAAGAATAGAAATGCCCAGTGGCGGCGCTGACGGCCACGCGAACGGCGTATATACAATAAGTATTCTCATTTGTTATGAGCCTGACCCGGCAAAGCCGGGTCAGCCCGCATATTTCACCAATGCGGGCGAAAATCAGGAGAATGCCTGTAATACAAGGCGCGGCAAGTGAGTGGTGAGGGAGCAGCCGACCGCAGCAGAATCATAATTTTGCAATTGGCTCAACACTCGGCAACACAATTCAATCCCTTAATTCATTCGCCGCGATAACCAGTCTCTGTATTTCCGATGTACCTTCATATATTTCCGTGATCTTCGCATCCCGAAAAAACCTCTCGACAGGATAATCCGTCGTGTAGCCGTATCCGCCGTGAACCTGTATCGCCTTGGTCGTGATCCACATAGCTGCTTCAGACGCGGCGAGTTTCGCCATTGCAGCCTCGCGTGAGAACCGTACTTTCGCGTCTTTCATCATCGCCGCCCTGAGTGTGAGCAGTCGCGCCGATTCATATTTGACAGCCATGTCGGCGATCATCCACTGGATAGCCTGGAATTTTGCAATAGGCTGTCCGAACTGCTCGCGCTGCTTCGCATATTGCTTCGACGCATCCAGCGCGGCCCTCGATATACCCAGAGCCTGGGCGGCAATACCTATTCGGCCACCGTCCAGCGTCTGCATCGCTATCTTGAAACCACTGCCGAGTTCGCCCAGAAGGTTTTCTTTCGGCAACCGGCAGTCTTCCCATACAAGTTCTGTCGTAGACGAACCACGGATACCGAGTTTGTCTTCAACCTTGCCGACTGTGAAACCGGGTGTGTCTTTTTCAATGAGGAACGCACTGATGCCTTTGTGCCCGATGCCCTTTTCCGTTATTGCGAACAGCACGGCGATGTCCGCCTGTTTGCCGTTCGTAATAAAGTTCTTTGTGCCGTTAAGAATCCATTCATCTCCGTCGAGCACAGCAGTCGACTTCGTACCTGCGGCGTCCGAACCGGCGTTCGCTTCGGTCAGTCCGAAGCACCCGAGCTTCTCGCCCCTGGCAAGTGGTTTGAGAAACTTCTCTTTCTGATCATCCGTACCGTTCTTTGCAATAGGGTCGATGCATAGAGAATTGTGGGCGGACAGGATAACACTTGTGCTTGCGCACACAGCTGCAATCTCTTCCACCGCCAGCACATAACTTACCGTGTCCATACCGGCGCCGTCCCATTCCGGATCGACCATAATACCCATCAGGCCCAATTCGGCCATCTTCTTCACCAGTTCTTCAGGAAAGTAATGTTCCTTGTCAATCTTATCGGCAAGCGGCGCGATGTCCTTTCTTGCAAAATCACGTGCCATGTCACGTATCATTCTTTGTTCATCCGTTAATTCAAGATTCATTAAAGCCTCCTTATGTGTCTTTAATTTTTATCTTATCAAAATTTCAATCCGTATATTTTAACACTTTTTGCAATTTGTTTTTACCCGGTTTCTCATATTTATAATGGAATGGGAAATCCAGCTATTGCTTGAAAGACTTTGCTCTATCCATACTATCGACGCCTCTCAACGTTTGCAAACATCGTTTCCCCAGATGCCCCGATGGTTTTTCTTGGCAATTTTCTCAATCCGTGCAAATTCCGCAGCATGAAGGGTGTTCGGCGGAATTGTGAGTGTTCGTGCCAATCCTGCCCGAAGCAGTGCGGCATTTACAAATATCTCGTTGCCGCTCTCATCCGTCACGTAAGCATAACCGAGCAGACGTCCGTATTTGTCTTTCTCTTCCCTGCCCCTCACAATTCTCAAGGTCTTCCTTCCCACAAGTCTCCAGTTATACTCCTCCGCTTCCGGCGCGCAATACTCGACCGGGTCCATCTCGGGGGTGTCGATACCGATGTACCTCAACTGCATCCCGCCGTCCAGCACAATACTGTCGCCGTCAATCACTCGAACAACTCTTCGCGTCACCACCCCCGCCGGCACCATGCTCACTGTTTTCTGTCTACCCGCACTCGATTCATTATCGTTAAATTGTGAAATCATCGCGCATGTTAGTAGAAAGAACAGCAGTGCTAAAACAACAAAATAATGTAATTGCTTCCTTCTATACATATTCATCTCGTTCTCGCCCCCTCTTTTTGTCGAAATATTTAATACCCAGCTGGGTTACACTGTGTTCACTAACAACATATATTCAACTTCCGTCAATATTATACAGTTGATTTTGTTATCATGTAAAAGACATCGGAACATCCGCCTGGAAAAAACATGTTCGTTTTTCATTTTCTGCCATATTTAGCTAAATGCTATCTTTCACCAGCTTGTATTTCGCCTGTACGCTATTTTTTCAACAAGAAAACAATTACTATCGTTAACAATCGTTTTCCTTCCGCATCCGCATTTTGACGCCCATAATTAAAGCAAATGCGCATTTTTCATCACTTTATAGTGTCTTTTGCGACAAAATTTACTATTTTCCAAAAAACGATTCATGCCAGCCTGTAGTATTATGTTAACTTATGCCGACGTATGTCACGGAAGAAACATAGTCACTTCGCAAATATAAATATTCTCAGTTTTCATACTTCATCTTCCACATCCTGACAGATTTGCATGTATGGCAGGTAACGATTTACACTTACTTTTATTTTACTTAAAATACATATTGTATGAACACTACTCTATATATTGCCAGCAGTGTTTTAAAGAAACAGATGATAGATAGTTGGACTTGTCAATATATTCTTATTCTAATATTTTATTATGTATATTTACTATCCTATCATGCTTCTTAATACTTTAATATGTTTTACTGAAATATATTTACCATTTCATAATATTTTTATCGTTACATTTATCAAAAACAGACATTACAATCGACACTATGCTCATATTTCCTTAAACACATAAACAGCATATTCATTTAGTACTCCTTACGCATGTACTAATAATATTTTTACTTTTCCCATAGTTATGTCATATTATGATTGCCATATTATTTCATTATTTTCTCGTTTCTGCAATTTAATAATAGAGCTGATACCACGAAACTATTTTAATCACTACTATGTTGTAGACATAAAACTGAATATCAATAGAAGAACATACAGACATATAAATGATGGTGCTGATTTCAGGTATATCACCTGCGCCTATATGACGGCATATGCTCAATATGTATATTTGTTACGCTAATTTTCCACTTATATTGCCAATAGCAATTATTCGCAACGATTTATCTATACAAAAATATGTGGATATGGTCTCTGAAGATTATTTTGCTCATAAGTTACAGTTATAGTCTTTAAAGTTATACATACTTATTGTTAGAGAACGCTAACAGTAAGTTGCATATTCAGTGTGTAATGTCATAATATCAAGAATCATCACATAATCAGGAGATATTGTAGTGATTTAGTAGCTTATCTACTTCATAAAAATTGCAATTCTGATATGCTTTATTTCGAGAACTCTTATTCTTATATTTTATCACATAACATATGTTATTTTTTAAATAGCCTTACTTTCTAAATCTACACTTCGCAAATGATATAATAAATGATTTCATACAAGCGCACAAACAGTTTTAAAACTTTTGGATATAATATTCAATAAAAAATACAAATTTGATTCAAAAACCATATTATATATCCATCAGCTCACACATATTTTATTATCCTGATCATACAATACAAAAGCATCAATAATTACAGGATATATATCAGTGCACCATAATAAAAGGATAATATAGAAAACAGACAGATAAAACAGAAATATATTTTTCGATTATTTCCAATAATATTTTCATCAGTTGATCTGATTACAACCGCAAAAAGCAATTATACTATCAGTATAATCAAGGGAATGGTTATTATAATATAAGTCAAACTATCAGTTCAAAATTCCAGCGGTATTTTCCCTGAATAACTTTTTCATGAACGATTCGGAGAAACCGGCACGAAGGATGCCATTGATCGCCTCTGAGTAATTATATGGAATATTGGGATAATCGCTTCCAAAGTGGATGCGATCCTCGAAGGGTAGCAGGCGCTCTATGGGTAGAGGATAGGCGGCGTCGAATACATACGTTTCGACAAAAATCATTGTAGTATCAAGGTGAAGATTCGGGAATTCTTCCATCATTTGGAGCGCCCTGTCGAAATCGAAGCCGCCCATGTGGGCCAGAATAGTGTTCAGACCAGGAAAATCTTTCAAGAGATATTCGAGAAATTTCAGGTCTGTGAATTCGTTGGGATAAGGGGCGGTGCCTGCATGGACGATAAACCATTTTTCCTGCCCGGCCATGAGTTCGTACACGGGATAGAGTGAGGGATCATTTATCGGCTTTCGGGACACGAGCGGCTGCGTCTTCAGTCCGCGAAAACCCCATTCGGTGAACCATTTCGCTGCGGCTGCGAGATTGCCCGGCTCACCTGCGAGCAGAGAACCGAAAGGGATGGCACCGGGAGTTCTTTCCGCAAAATCGCGCGTCCATTCCGCGAGAGAGTCCCGTATGCCGGGTTTATGCAGGTAATTAAGAATTGTAAAGTGAGAAACGCCGAAATTACGCAGGCGGGTGGCCAGTGCCTCCGGAGTGTCCTTGTAATTTATCCGCCAGCTGTGTTCTTCAAAAAAACGCCACACCGCTTTGAACATACGGTGCGGGAAAAAGTGTGTATGTATATCCACAATATCGTATGGCAAGGGGATTTTGTATTTTTCGCTGTTTTCGGTTTCCATGAGAGTATATTTTAGCTTAACGAACGAGCCAATTGCAAAATTCTGATTCGGCTACGTTCGGCTGCAATTGGATCAGGCGGTAATTGGAAAGTTTGCAAATATACCCTGTACTCTCTCATGTGCTGAAGCTTTTCACGCACACTGTAACCCACTTTTGCAAATTCATGTCGCACCCTGCTGCTAAGATAGTAGATGTAACATAGATTCGACGAACATACGAGGGGAGATGCTTAAAATGAAACAGAAAGTAGAAGAATTGGGAAAAGTCAAGATTTCACTTGCGGGTGTGCAGTATTACGAAGGGATAAGGAATGTGGAAGCGGGCAGCGAATTGCTGTTCGAGCGTGAGCCGGACAATGTGTATGACAGGAACGCGATTCGAGTGGATAACGCGGATTTCGAACCTGTGGGGCACATTCCGCGTTTTCACTCACGGTATCTCGCGCCGCTGATCGATTCGGGCCGTATCGGACTCAAAGGCTGTGCGGTAAGAGTGAACCGGAAGGCGAATGATCTGTTGAGCGTTGTAAAAATCTTCAAACATGAAAAGGGGAAAGATATGTTCGAGCCGTCCGCCGCCTCCGATACAACGGACAGGACAGTGCGCAACATAATTCTCCACCAGTACCATAATCCGCCGAAGATTTCGCGCGAAGAGGCGACTAAACTTCAGCGCCGGCTCCTGAAAATGGCCTCGGGTAACAAGTATCCTGAAGTGTTCCTGGCAATAAACCTGTTGAAATGGCGTATTCACAAGCAACATGTCGCCGGCGAGAAGAAACTTAAGGAAAAAGTCGGTGCGGCGCTGTCGGCTATCGAGATCGGGGAGCCGGTGTATTATAACGGGCTTACTGTTTTCCCGCTTGAATTCGGCGGCGGCGCAAATTATGGGAAAGTAAAATACGATTTCATTGAGGACCTTCTCGAACAGGGCATGATGGAGATATGCGAGGTGTCCGAATCCGGCTCGGTGCCCGAGTTGCTGTTGAAGAACAAAAGCAACTCGAAAGTGTTGCTGCTGGACGGAGAGGAACTCGTGGGCGCAAAGCAGAACCGGATATTGAACATACCGATCCTGGCCGCTGCGAATCAGGAAATTCTGATACCGGTGAGTTGTGTGGAACAGGGTCGGTGGGAGTATCGGCAGAGAGAATTCAGTTCGGGAGCGATGGCTACATCGGGGATGCGGATGCGGCGCAGGGAAGAGGTTCTGAAAAACATAAAAGAGAACGGTACTTATGCAGCCGACCAGGGCTGCGTGTGGGCGGATGTGGCTGCAGTGAACTGCTTACTCGCGGTCGAATCGGATTCTGAAGCGATGAGCGACGCTTACGCATCCGCAAAGGACAGGATAGATAAGTTCCGGAGCAAAATAGAACTGCCGGAAGGTGCAAACGGATATGTGGCGTGTCTGGGAGACCGTGTGCTCGGAAGCGATATATTCAACAGTTCGCAGTCGCTGAAGCGCAAGTGGCCGAAGATACTGAGCAGTTGCGCTATGGAAACAGTACTGAGAACGAAAAAAACAAAATTCAAAAAAGCGAAGAAGGAAAAAGTTTCGGAATTCATCAGTAATGCAGGCGGTGCGATAGGTGAACTGTACTCGCCGCCCGGTGAAGGCGCGGCTTTTGGGATCGACGGTCCGGCTGTCGTCGGGAACGCGCTTGTTGCCAATGAGGAAATAATTCACATTTGTTTGTTTGAAAGGCAGTCGACCGGGGTAATATGATAACAGAATGGAACGCCATAACAGGCAATGCTCGCTGCTTCAGGCGAGCAACTACTAATCAATGTTAAAAGAGCCTCTATCGGGCTCTTTTTTTTATCCGATTACCCCACTCAGCTTGCAAATGTAGTTTTTGGTGATGTTCTTTTGGAGTACGACAATTCATTATCGCTTTCACTACCGGGAATTAATTCCCGGTAATAACAGACAAAGCGGCGATAAATCGCCGTACTCCAAAGCTTTTTGCTTTGATTCTCTATCTGAAATGAGGAATCGTATAAAACAGGTTGAATACGTGTAATGGAATTACATTCGAGGTAACTGTTCACAGGCAATGCGGCCTGAAAAAAAATGAGATAACAAATGGAAAACTATTAGCTATTTATAATATAATAAGTTATTATAAGAGGGAGTTGTTGCATGTGAAAGTTTGAAACGAATTGTTGAACATACCTTTACAACGACCGGGAGGCACCGGATTTGGACACATTAAGATGGCTCGACGAAGAAAACTGTATCGAACTCATTGACCAGACATTGCTACCGGGGAAGTTCAAATATATCAAGGCAAAGAGCATCGAGGCTGTAGCAAAAGCCATAGAGATATTGCAGGTGCGCGGAGCACCGGCGATAGGCGTGATGGCTGCTATGGGAGTCGCGCTCGGGGCCACGAAGTTCAGGGGTAAAGATAAAGAAAAGTTTTATGAATACATGGAGACGGTTTTTGAAAGGATAGAGAGAACCAGGCCGACGGCAGTCAATCTTTTCTGGGCGCTTGAAAGACAGCGAGGCATCATCGCGAAAAACGCCGGTAAGGATGTGGCCGGTATCACTGCCGCTCTCATCGAAGAGGGAAAGAAGATGAGAGTGGAAGACATAAAGATAAACAAAAGAATGGGGGCGAACGGTGCGAAGCTGCTTAAAAAAGGAAGTCGTGTGATGACACATTGCAATGCCGGCAGCCTCGCTACAGCCGACTACGGCACAGCGCTGGGTGTCATCAGGGCGGCTTACGCGAAGGGCAGGATCGAGCGGGTTTACGCCGACGAGACCAGGCCGCGGCTGCAGGGCGCGATGCTGACGGCTTTCGAGATGGTGCAGGAAGGGATTCCTTGTTCGCTCAATTGCGACAACGCGGCGGCAACACTTATGGCCCGCGGCATGATAGACGCTGTGATAGTGGGCGCGGACAGGATCGCGGCGAACGGCGACACTGCAAACAAGATCGGCACATACTCGCTTGCCATAGTAAGCAAAGCGCACAAAGTGCCGTTTTATGTGGCCGCGCCGATATCGACAATTGATTATTCGCTGAAGTCCGGTGCGGAGATACCTATCGAAGAGCGCGACGGTGACGAAGTCAGGAAGATCGGGCGCGAGGTTATTTGTCCTGACGGTGTGGATATTGTAAATTACGCGTTCGACGTGACTCCCGCGAAACTCATAGCGGGAATAATCACGGAAAATGGAGTTGCCGCACCTCCCAACAGGAAGAATCTGGCGAAACTGCGAAAATGAGCTGAACCGAGCCGCACGTATCGAACCCATGGCAATTGAAGAAGAAATCTAATGCCTGAGACAAAAGAAAAACAAACCGAAGAAATACAGATACTGTCTGCGGGCCGCACGATGCGCGGGAGCCGCCGCACAGCCAATGCAGAGTATATATGTTGTGTGAATTACCCGGGAGACACCGGGCTGCTGGGATTATACGGAGTAGCGGACGGAACAGCCGGAACATCTTCTGAAGACCTCGCAAGCGAGATCGCAATAAAAACGCTGAGAAACAGCATAGAGTCCAGGTTCCGCCGTGAGGATTTCCGGGGAGGCAATATACTGGAAGAATGCCTGCGAGAAGTAAACGCCGCGCTCCTGAAAGAAACAAGTATAAGAGGGAACGGCATTATAGCGGCATCGATTATGTGTGGATACGTGGAGGACGAAACTGCGCATATCGCTTATGCCGGAGGAGGCGCGGCATATCTCGTCGAACCCGGAAAAATAATGAGGCTCACAGAAGATGTGGGCCTGGGTCGGCTGGAAGACATCGACCTGGAAACGCTGGGCGAGGGCCGCATCCCACCGGGCTGGAGCGACGATTACTTCAGACCTGTAATTATCAGCCAGAAACTTTGCAAACGCAGTTCACTCCTGTTCTGTTCGGACGGCCTGATCTCAAGACTCACAAATGTAAAGATACAGGAGATACTTCTTAATTCGGAATCGCAGGATGAAGCAGTCGAGAAGTTGATGGAAGAAGCCAGAAAACACGACGACAGCGAGGACGTAAGCGCGGTTCTCATTACAGTAGCCGGCGCGTGTGAGGAAGAGCCGGAATATGTCGAGCGCATCAAGTATCCACGCGAATCGTTGATGAAAAAGTATGCCGTTGTGCTGACAATGGCAGTCACCATAGCGGCGATAAGTTTCCTGCATGAAAATATCGTAAGAATCGCCGGCGCGCCCTACGGCACGTCGCCGACTGTGGAACAGGCACAAACAGAAAACGAACCCGCGACGATTGAGACCATGGCGGAGCAACCCGCGGCGGGAACGGCAGCCGGAGACATCGGGCCGTCTGCGAAGATAGACATCAAAACACAACCGCGGGGCGCGAAGATATTCATAAACGGAGTTCAGGAAAAAAGTCTCACACCGGCGGTAGTAGAAGCGCCGGCGGGGACGGAAGTCGAGATTCGGGTTGAGCACGACGGTTATCAGCCGTACATAGAAAGCTTATCACCCGACGAGGGGCAGGAGCTCCAGAGAGTACTGACACTTCGCCCGCTCGAGCCGCCGGCGGGAGCGATACTCGTGAAGTGCGCGCCACGCTGCGACCGCATGGCGCTCGACGGCATAGAACTGAAAGGGTTTCCGCGAACGGAAATAATGCTTCGGGCGATACAACCCGGAAGACACCAGTTGGAAGCATATATGGGCACACAGGTTCAGGGGCACACGATCAATATTAAATCCGACATCACGCAGGCGACATTATTCAGGTTCACAGAAGCGGCGGCACGTGGAACAACAGCCTCCCCCGCAACGATGGCAGGGAGAGCTTCCGCAAGGACACATACGGCACGGCCCCGGAACAACGACACAAGCGTAGACGTGATCGACACGCAGCCGGATGTCAACAAATCGCCACCCGTATCAGCTTACGGCGATGATGGCGGCGCTCTGGCGGAAGTAGCACGCGACGCCCTGTACGGGGCGGATACCGACGCGGTGAACATCGCTTTCTTCACGATAAAATCGAATGTTCCGGAATGCAACATCATGATATTCGACGACGGTGCGCTGGTGCTGACGGGATTTTCCGACGTCAGGTACGATCTCAAGCCGGGGGAGTATACGCTACAGGCGACAAAGCCCGGCTACAGGGATTACAACCGGACAATCAAATTGACGAGAGAGTATCAGTCAATAGAAATACAGATGAGAAAAGAATAACGGGAGCGTCAGGATTTGACGGGTAAAAAAACGATCCAGAGTTCGTACAGAACACTTGTGGGAGTGCTTGAAAACGGCCACAAGTTCGGTGCGGGCACGTATCTTCTGGACTCGAACGACACATCAAAATATTACGGAATTTTCGCGGTCTTCTCCGGGATGGCCCCGCAGGCGGAGCAGGAGAGCCTCGCGCTGCTGGCATCAATGGTGGAGCCGTATTCCGAAGTATACAAACGAGGCGAACTCTCCAGACCGGGCGCGTTTCTCAAGCAGTTGATCGGAGAATTCATCAAGTTGCAGGAGGAAAAGGGACTGGTGGAGGCCGGTTCCGCGCGCCACTCGTTCGCAATCGCCCTGGTGAAGAACAACGCAATGTACATCGGACGAATAAACGAATGCCCGGTATTTTTTCTTAAAGACAGGAAATTCAGGAAGATATTCAAGCCACCGAAAGGACGCGGTGTCGCAAGCATACAGGTCGAAGGCATATCAATCGGCGACGGAGACAAAGTCGTCCTGAGCAACGAGGATATGGTCAAGAACCTGACAAAACTTGAAGTGCGCAATATCCTGACAACAGAGGACGACCTGAACCTTGCCTGCAACAAGATCAACATGCTGGCAAACAAGTATGAAGAAACACAGACACCGCGGCTGCTGATAATAAAATTCAAGCAGTTGCAGGAAACGAGCCAGGCGATTCTGAACAAAAGATATTTCGCTGTTTTCGGCGCGATGGCAATCCTGATCATGCTCTTTTTCCTATGGGGCGACATCGTCAGCGTCATCAGAATGAGCCCGGTGTCGGTGGTGTTCCAGAAGAACCGGGGATGGTCGCAGAGAGTAGTCAAGTCCGTCAAATCGGCAATGCAGGCGCAATCATACGACTTCGAGCTTGTCTACGACAAACTTCTCGTTCCCTACGATGTCGCCATAGCGAAAGACGGCACATTGTACATAATCGACGATGCGGAAACACAGATAATCAAATACAACCCGGCCAGCGGTTCGCGTGAGAAGATCGGCCGGAAAGTCAAGCTGAGTTTCCCCACGGGAATCGATGTGCTGGAAGATAAGATATACGTCGCGGATTTTTCAGTCAACAAGGTATACATCTTCAGGACTGACGGAAGCTTCGCGGGCACAATCCCCGACAGCAGAAGCTACATGGTCAGGCTGATCAACCCGAAATCGGTGAAGGCAGTCGGGAAAGGTTCCGAGCGAATCGTCTACGTCAGCGACAGGGGCAACAACAGGCTGCTCAAGTTCGACCACGAAGGAACATACCTGAACGAGGGAACAATAAAAATGCCATCGGGATTCAGCCAGCCCAACGGACTCGCGGTGACCAGAGGCGGAATCATATACCTGACACTGAAAATATCCGGCCAGGTGGGGAAGATTTCCAGCAAGAATATCGTGACGGATTTCCTGATATTCCAGGAAGGCGCAAAAGGCAGCGAAGAAGTGCGCCTGTCGAAGCCGTCGGGCATCGAAGTAGACAACAAAGGAAACGTATACATTTGCGACACGGGGAACCAGCGCATCGTGATAGCCAACCAGATGGGAAAGCTGAAAGCGGTGCTCGACAGAGACAAGGTAGAAGACTTCAAAAGCTTTTATCCTTTAAGCATCAAAATGGGCCCGCAGGGGGATTATATATACATAGTGGCGAGCAACCGCTATAAATACAACCCGAAATACAAGAGCAAGTGCAAAGGTAAAATCTGGAGAATGAAGATATAGGCGGCGCGGCAACTGCCGGAGATATAGTGGCCGGGAAAAAAGGATTTATATTTATGAAAAAAAGTCTGATACATGTTTTGGAAATATTTCTTATAATTGTAGTAGTGGCTGTGTCCGCGCCGCACGCGATGGGCCAGGAAGCAGCAGCGCCGAACCCGGCAACAACCGCTCTCAAGAAGTCCGGCCCCATGGAGATCGCGGTAGATGGTGAACAGGCGACGGACGAATCACGCCGTAACCTGCGCAACGAGTATGCCAGAGTCGAGCTGGCATACATGCGAGTAGTGAAATATTACAACAGCAACCTGACCGACGGGCAGGCACTGGAAATCTCACGCCACATACTTCTGTATTCCGCAAAATTCAAACTCGACCCCAGACTTGTCGTGGCGGTGATCGCCGTCGAATCCAGGTTCCAGCCGCGAGCCGTGTCTCCAAAAGGCGCGCAGGGGCTGGGACAGCTGATGCCGGGAACCGCCCGCATGCTTGGCGTCAGGAACGCTTTCGATGTTAAGCAAAATATATACGGCACGACCCGCTACATCTGGATGCAATCCAACAGGTGGCGCAACAGTGACAGAACACTTGACCTGGCCCTCGCCAGCTACAACGCGGGGCCGGAAGCGGTGGAAAAACATAAAGGTATTCCACCGTACAGGGAAACCCGTGAGTATGTAAGGAAAGTGACGAGCCTTTACAGGTACTTCGTCTACGGGTCATGATCCGGAGTTGACTATCAATGATAAACGGTTCAGCACATAACGCTGACAAACCGGTCGAACACTCTTATTTTCGCTCGAAGGGTGTGCGGATGAAGCTGTTGCTTTCATTCGTTCTCCTTATTGTTGTTACGACATCTCTCATGTTTTACATCACGTATACGAATACTCGCAGGCTCGCGCGTGAGAACCTTCTGGACAAAATGGAACTGCTGTCCACAGTGTTCTCGACCAACATCGACCAGGAAATATGCAGGACGGTAAAAGCGATCGACGAAGTGGCCGACAGGCTCGTTGACAAACATCTCGACCGCCCTACCCTCTACACCTTTTTCATGGGCACATTTGTGCTTCGGGCGAACCTGGACACTGTATATGTTTACAACAGCAACAAACGCCTCGTGTATACAGACGCATACATCAGGGAAGGTATCACACCGCACAACGGGATAGCGGACGAACCCGAAGTGATACAGGCAATAAACGAAAAACGAACGATAGTATATCCAATGCGCAATAAGTTCAATCATCACAACGGAGTGTTTATCGCAAAACCGGTTTTCGACAAAACAGGGAAATTAAAAGGAATTATAATCGCCGAGAAAACCCTGGACAGTTCCATGATGGAAACATCAGTAAGAAATGAAGACATCGCCGGTCGCAGAATGCAGGTATTTCTCATAGACAACGATGGGATCATACTTACAAATACACATGAGGAAACAGCCACAAAATCAATATTCGATAAAGGGATGCCTCTCTACCAGCTTGCCTCGCAAAAAGGCATAAAAACAGGCGGCATGCTCGAACACGACCTCAATTTCCGCATAGGCAACGAGAAATATATCGGCACAGTCACAGACGTAGGCAGCGACCTGGGATGGCACATTGTGCTTATGCAGCCACGGGCCGAAGCCTTCAAACCCGTGGAAGAAACGGCCCATCGCATCATCATGGTCGGAATTCTCGCATTGCTGGTCGGCATCTTCCTCGCACTCTACAGGTCATACAGAGTAACAAAACCCATCGGCGAACTTCTGGACGCTGTCGAGGAAATCTCACAGGGCGGCTACTCGAGGCGTGTCAAAATATACAGACGCGACGAAATAGGCTCCCTGGGATTCGCCTTCAACAAAATGAGTTCGGTGATGGAAGAAAAAATCAACACGTTGCAGGATTACCAGAAGAAACTCGAAGAAGCCTTCCACCAGTTGAAGAACGACACTTCAAAACGCGAGGAAGCCAACCGGGAACTTTCACGCAAGGTCAAAGAACTTACATCTCTGAGCGAAGTAACAAACAAGATAAGCGACAGCCTCGACACAGCGACAGTCCTCAACACGATAATTGACGCAATCAGCAAGGTAATGGGATTCCAGATATGCTCGATCAAACTGCTGGACCACAGCGGCAAAAATCTTAATGTCGAGATAAGCCGCGGCATGGGGGAAGACTACAAGGAAAAGGGCACGACAACTATCGGTGAAGGAATCAGCGGACTGGCCGTGAAAATGAGAAAACCCATTGTGGTCGAGGACCTCGCATCCGACAAGAGGATACCCTCGGAGCACTTCCTGCACGAAATGAAACTCAAATCAATTATCAGCATCCCACTCATAACAAAACAATCAGTGATGGGTGTGCTGAACCTCTACACAAAAAACAGACATGTATTCACAGAAGACGAAAAGAGGCTGCTGGGCATATTTGCAAACCAGGCCGCGGGTGCCATTGAAAACGCGAAGCTCTTCGAGTCACTTAGAGGAAGCTACCTCAACACCATCCAGGCGCTTTCAATGGCCATCGACGCAAAAGACAGATACACACACGGCCACTCGAAAAGGGTTAGCGATATATCCTTGTTGATCGCAAAAGAAATGAACTTCGACGACGACCAGATAGACTTGCTCAAATATGCGGCGGATTTGCATGATATAGGAAAAATCGGGATCAGCGAGCTGATTATCTCGAAAGAAGGAAAACTCACTGTAGATGAATATGAAATAATCAAGACACATCCTCTCGTCGGAGAAACTATTGTCGAACCGGTACCGTTCCTCCAGGATATAAAACCGATTATCAGGCACCACCACGAGCGCTGGGACGGATACGGATACCCCGACGGACTCGCCGGTGAAGAGATACCCTTCATGTCGAGAATCATTCTTATCGCGGACGCTTATGACGCGATGACATCGGACAGGCCGTACCGCAAGGCTCTGTCACATGAAGAAGCTGTGAAAGAAATTATGAAACACAACGGGACACAGTTCGACCCGAAGGTGGTTGACGCTTTCCTGAGGGTTTTTTCCGACACATTGCCCGATAAGATTGTCTCGGTAACAGGATAAAACGCAGGGAGTGATGCAATTTGTCTGAACTGGAATACAATACGACTATCAGCCACATCAGGCGCAGTAGAGATGTCTACAAAGTTCACGACACATCGAAAAAACAGAAAAAGCAGAAACGTGGCGAAAACGAGAAAGAGTTCCTCGCGATGCTGGAAGAAAGCGAAAAGGACGTCGAGGATTTCAACGCGGCAACAAAACAGGATGACAGGAAAAGCCTGCCGGCCGAGCAGATGCTCGAACGCCTGGGAATGAATGCCGCTCCGCCGCCGGTCATCGAAGTGGAGAAAGAAGACAAGTAAACGCTCAACAGGTCAGGGCGGCAGAATGAACCCGCCCTCCTGCCCCGGACGAATACCGGGCTTGTTTCATCGCAATCGCTTAAGGGCATTATCGTGATTGTACTTTGTCGCAACACAATGATGTGAAAAGCAGAGCGTTCGGAAAACGAGTTCGGGACATCTGCCCCGGAACACATAGAACGGCCACGCGGGAGCCGATTCCAAATATAACCGAACGCACGCGCGCCGGGGGAGCACGACATCTGAATGGAAAGACTCGAAGCAAATATAAAAGGACGCGTCCAGGGCGTCGGGTTCAGGTACTTTGTGCAGAGGGTTGCAGGTTCGCTCGGAGTCTGCGGATATGTAAGGAATATGTCCGACGGCTCAGTGGAAGTAGTGGCGGAGGGAAAAAAAGAAAAAATCGACGAACTTGTTGCGGCTCTTAAAAGAGGACCTTCGTTCTCCTCCGTTTCGGATGTCGATGCAAACAGGAAAGATATTGACAAAACAAAGTTCAGCGGATTTGAAATACGATTTTAAAATAATCTACCCACGGCAAACTGCGCTTCGGGTTTATCATAAATGAGTTATTCCTGCTGATCCGCATATTTAACCAAATGCGAGTAAAAAGGATCCAGTATCTTGTTATGAGGCCGGATTAACATCAGGCGGCATCAAATATAAACCCGATGACTGAATCGGTGGTATCGAGAATAAGGCAGATTCTGGAGGGATTCATTTGGACAGGTTTACAGACTGGAAACAGTACGTAAAATCGGAAACGGACAAAGCAAAGGACGATGGGCGGCTTGAGAAAACTTTCGACCCGGAAAATCCCGTTCCGGCGATAGACCAGGAAAGATTCTCGATTCGCCGCAAGACATTGCAGCAGAAGCTGTCTGAATCAAAGTTCAGTCCCGCCGGCGCAAAAGGCAAAACTTCGGGCGCCTCGATCAAGGAAGAGGAAGCCGGGACGCAGTCAGGCTCATCACACGGCAGTCCGCTCTCCTCTCCCTTCGTTTCTGTGCATGATGTCTGGAAAGCCGCTGAAAGAACAACAAAAACAAGGAAGACCGCCCAGAAAGACGACTCGGGTGTCCAGAGAAAAAAACTCCCCGGCATCGAGCGGGTCGAACGCCCGAAAAATATTGCAAAAGGAACAAGGAAAACAAAACAGAGCCAGAGCAGAGAAGAAATCCTCGAACGGCTGGTGAATCCGACAATCACTCTCGAAGAAGCCGCTAAAATCATGGGCGTCTGCAAGGCGACTGTTCGCAGGTACACCGCAAAGGGAATCCTTCCTCACTACCGCACACCGGGCAACCAGAGGCGCTTTAAACTCAACGACATTATCGAATTCATGGAACAGCAGAGAAGATAGGAACACGATCCCATTTATGATTATTTCGTTCGAGGAACATGACAATATACTGATTGTCAGAACGATTGGACAACTCGATATTTATTCGCGCGACGATCTCGAAAAAGCAATCAGGGATAAAGTCAAAAAGAACGGAATCAGAAAAATCATGATCGACGTCGGCAAACTCAAAAGAATAGACAGTGCCGGCATAGGATGCCTTGTGACACTGCTTAACATGATCAGGAGCCGTCTTGGAGACTTGAGAATCGCGGGCCCGTTTTTACCCTCGGTCGAGGAATCTTTTAATCTCTGCGGCCTTGATAAAGTATTCATCATCTATCCTGATAGCGACACGGGAATGAAAGAATTATTATCATAAATAGGGATCACCCTCACAGGGATGTTTATAAAAATACAAGAACAGAACGGAGTAGCAGCGGTAAATATCTACGGCAGGCTTAACGTACAATCACACCTGGAGTTAAAGACCAGAATCCGGGAACTTGTGATAGAGGAATGCCACAGAAAAGTGCTGTTGGATGTCAGCGGCATCAAGTCCATCGACAGCACCGGGCTCGGTGTTATCGTGTCACTGCTGAACACTACGCGCGACAGGGGCGGTGATCTGCGCCTCGCCGGCACTTTCACGCCCGAATTTGAAAAGGCTTTTTCTCTTTGCGGTCTCGACAGAGTATTTACTGTATATCCAGATGTCAAAACAGGAATCAAAAATTTCACCGATTGAATTGTCAATCGAAATTCTTCTCTACCCGGCGCTGATTCTGATGCCGTATTTCTTCTTTAAAGAAATCATCATTTTCTTTAATAATCCGAATCAGGGCAACTACATCGCGCTGGGCACTCTGCTCGCCACAGCCGCCGTTGTCGTTCCCTTCTTCTTCGGGGACAGCCACTCCGACCGCAGGCCGCTCGCACGGCCCATCGCAATGTATATCATTGAATCGGTGGTCTTCTCCACCTATTTCGTGATATTCCGCTCATTCGAGTCTTTCCGCCTGCCGCAACAGACAATGATGCAAATCAGCGTGTCTTTCATACTTGTACTCTTTGTCCTCTCCTCCCTGCTCAAAAGCAGACTCGAATTCAGAAAAACACCGTTCAACCTGCCTGTCCTTCTGATCACTCTCCTGAGCCTATTCTCTTTTATCATGTCACCGAATTTCATGATCAGCTTCAAAGAGTTCATTCAATTCTTTTTCATCGTGATGAACTTCTTCCTTATCATCCACTGCCTCGACGCGAAAAAACATTTCAATATGTTGATGATCCTCGTGATTGCTTCGATGGGGATAGAAGCGCTGATAGGGTTCGCACAACATTTCGGTCTCAATGAATACATACGGCTGGGACATAATTTCGATCCTTTCAGCACACTCGGCAATAAAAACTACGTGGCCGAAATGCTGGCCATGACAATACCGTTCTCACTCGCCGTCAGTGTGGCGACAAGCCGAAAATGGATAAAAGCCCTGGTATGGCTGGCTATCGCGCCGATGCTTTTTGTCATAATCGTTGCAATCACGCGAGGCTCCTGGATCGGGCTCATCGGCGGATGTCTCATGTTTCTGTTCTTCGCGGTAGACAAGCTGCCCGCGAAAAAAATCATGGAAGCTGTTGCGCACCTTGCCGCCCTGCTGCTGCTCGCGTTCATCATCATACATGTTACGAACAACCAGGTTGCTTTTTCGTTTTTCGGCAGTAAATTACAATTTATGGCTCCCTCCTATTCGTACTCGAGCCGCCTGTTGTCCATAGCAAATATTATCGGCGGCGTACTCGCGGAGAAACCGGTTCTCTGGATCGGGTTCATCGGCGTATTCCTCTTTTTTGCCGGTTCCGCAATCTTCCTGTTCAAGCGCACGGCGGCAAGAGCCGTAAGCATCGGCATAATCGCCGCGATAATGGCCGCTACCGCAATCATCGGCTTGCCCGATAAAACGAATAACACCGGTCCGACAGCACAAACTCAGCAGGCCACGCAACAGACACTCGCCCCGCCGAAACAGGTGGAAGACTCCATCGTTTCCCGAAATTATATATGGGGCGGTTCCATCCAGATGATAAAACATTATCCGCTCGGTGTCGGCCTCGGCGCTTTCAAAATCAGGTACCTCGATATGCTCAAGGCATATCTTGCAAGCTCCGGCAAAACTACAATCCCCGGTCTTTTCAAAGACGTCAACGCAAAAGAAGCCCACTGCGAATATCTACACATGACAGCGGAAATGGGGCCGCTCGCACCGATCTTCATTCTCTTTTTCGCATGGACCGTTCTATCGTATTTCCTGAAAACTATAAACGCGCCCAACGCACCTTCGGACACTTTCACGCAGATAGTGGCACTGGGGAGTTTCTCCAGCCTCGTTTCAATATCGCTTTCGGCGGCACTCGGGTTCCCCTTCCATATTATGGGACCGGCGATGCTTTGCGGCGTGCACCTCGCCATGCTCGTATTCTCTCACGACCGCACATTCGGCGTCGAAACTCTGCCTCTCATCCTCCCCGGCTACAAGGGACCGGCACCTATTGTGCTGCCTAAACAACAGGAAGAAAAGAAAGTACCGAAAAAGAAGAAGGGGAAAAAGAACAAACGCAGAAAACAGGAACCGGTTATTCGTGAGGAACCTGACACTTCCTGGAAAAAACACTGGGCCGTTGTCCCGATGGACCTCTTTCTCGGCATCGTGCTGCTGCTTATTTCCATCGCTTTCTTTATCTTTATAACGCTGATTTCATGGAACTGGCAGATGTCCAACATACACATGAAAACAGCAAACTTTATGGCAAAAGCGGGCCAGACAAAAAAAGCCGCCGATCTATACGATCTCGCCTTGAAACTCGACCGCTACAACGGCGACATACACCTCTTCCGCGGCATGTTCTTACAGAAACAGGGCAAACGCGAAGAAGCCATCAAGGAATTCACTGAAGCTAACCGATATTACGACCTGCCTCAGATTTCACTTGACCTGGGCGCGTTGTATTTTGAGAAAGGTCCCGAGTTCTACGACAAAGCGGAAAAATCATTCAAAGAATCACGGGCCGTGTATCCCAACTATGCGCATCCGCGCTACAATATAGGCCTGATTTCATATCAGAAAGCCCTGGCAATAACAAACGACCCCAGCGGCAACCCGGCGGTTCTCAAATACATGAATCTCGAAGGCGTAGACCGTAAGAAGAAAGCGCTGGAACTCTTTAAAGAAGCTTCAGACATGTTCACGGAAGCTATCGAACTCAACCCGCGCCTGATCACAGCCAGTTTCAAACTCGCTCTCAGCTTCGAGAAAATGTACAACCTGGCCCCCACTGAAGACAAACTTGAAAACGCCATAAAATGGTACGAATACACTATCCGCCTCAACCCCGCGCACGCCGACGCCTACTATAACCTCGGACTCCTCTACACAAAACAAGCATCCATGATGAATAAAAAAGTCATGCAACTGGAGGCGCAGGGTAAAAACGACGAAGCCGCCGCTCTGAAAAGAAAGGCCGCGGCTACAGACAAGAAATCCGGCGCGCTTTTCGACAAAGCCGTGAAGTATAACCCGAAACACACGAGAGCACTCAACAACAGGGGCAACCAGCTGTTCAACGAAGGCAAAGTCCAGGAAGCGCTCGACATGTATCTCAGGGCCATAAAAGTCGAGCCCAATTATGTCAATTCGCAACTTAATATCGCCCTCGCTTACATCCATTTGAATAAATTCGACAAAGCGCTGACATATCTTGATAAGCTCAAAAAGAGAAGGCTCGAACCGCAGCACGAAATAAAAGTCGCCTACATGCTCGGCACGTGCCACATGAACCTTGGCCGGCAAGAGCTTGCGGAAAATATCCTTTCGGCGGTTGTTAAGAAGTTCAAGAACACTCCCTACAATGTTACGCCCGAATACATATCGGCGGTCATTCGGCTGGCGGATGTCGAAAACAGGCTCAAGAAATATGATGCCGTGATAGAATTGCTCAGCGGCGCGCTGGACACCGGTGTCGCGCGTTTCCAGGAAGCCGAAACGCTCCTGTATATCGGACAGGCGTATTACTATAAAGGCGACAAAGACAAATCGGCGGTATATCTCGAAAAACTCGTCAGGAATTTCCCCGGTTCGGGATACGACGAAACAGCGAAACAATTCCTCAGGAAAATGGGTAAAATGTAACACATTTTATTTCCATCGTTCCGGCGCTCTGGTCTGGAACGCAAAGACTGAAAGCGCATGCGTTCACAAAACTATTTTCACGAAAACATGTGATCGCGAGAGTACCCTTGTCCCGTATATTTCACCAGAATGCGGGTATAAAAGCCGGAGGTATCGTATTGAAAAAAATCAGACTCGCCATCCTGCTTTCAGGAAGCGGAACAACATTTCAATATATCCAGGACAGAATCGAAGAAGGCGGAATTTCGGCTGAAACAGCAGTAGTGGTGAGCAGCCGCGCAGAAGCCTTCGGGCTCGAGCGTGCACGCAAACACGATATACCCGCATTCGTGGTGCCACGCAAAGAATACAACGAGAAGTTCGGCGATTCGGCGCTTGAAGATTTCAACAGGACACTCCTTGAAAAGATTGAGCCATATAATGTCGACCTTGTGGTGCTCGCCGGTTTTATGAGCCTGCTGACACCTGAGTTTATCGACCGATACAGGGGACGGATTATGAACACGCACCCTGCTCTGATACCTATGTTCTGTGGAGATCAATTATATGGCGACAGGGTACATAGAGCAGTAGTCGAGTATGGCGTTAAAGTGTCCGGCTGCACGATACATTTCGTCGACGAGCAATACGACCACGGCCCGGTGATAATACAGAAAACTGTACCTGTAACATATAAAGATACATACAAAGATGTGGCCGCAAAGGTACAGGCGGAAGAAAAACCGGCATATTGCGAAGCGATACAGTTATTCGCGGAAGGTCGCCTGAAAATTAAAGGCAGGATAGTTATCGTACATCCCCGAAAATAATTTCAGACAAAGGCGATAACGGAGCAAAACAATGGCACGAAGCAAACCAGCACTTGCAAGACACATGTCAAAAGCAGTGAACAGGCTCGAACAGTTATCGGGAACAGTGAATCTCGTGCTTGAGGTTGTCGACGCGCGCGCGCCGGGCTCGACACGCTGCCCTGTAGTTTCCAAGGTGCTGGCCGGCTGCACATTCATCACAGTATTCACAAAAACAGATATTGCCGACAGTTCGGCGACAAAAAAATGGCGTGCACATTTTCTCGATGCGGGAAGGCAGTCGATAGTATTTCCATACGGAAAGAAAGGCGGGCGCGCGGCTTTCATAGCAAAGCTGATCTCAGCATTCGAGCAGGAATCAGACGGAGAGACAAATATAATAGCAGCAGTTATCGGGTTGCCGAATGTCGGGAAATCCACTGTTTTGAACATGCTGACGGGAAAGAAAAGAGTAAAAGTCGGCGCAACGCCCGGAGTGACTCGCGGACTGCAACTTGTGACGGTGAATGAGAAAATGCTGCTGATGGACACACCAGGAGTAGTATCTTCGGGTGTCGCCGGCAAAGAAGAAAGCCTGATGCTTGCGCTTGTCGGTTGCCTGCCGGATACTTTTTATGATCCAGAAGAAGCCGCCGAACGACTTATGGAACTGTGCTACGAGAGGTATTCCCAAAAATTCGCAAAGTTCTACGATTTGAAAAAACCGGCGAAAAATCCACTGGAATTTTATGATGCGCTGGCTGCAAGGCGCGGCTTTCTCCTCAAAGGCGGAGTTTACGATATTCAACGGGTATTCCCCGTAATCCTGAAAGATTTCTCCACTGGCCGGATAAGCGGTATCACACTGGAACTCCCTGAAAACAAGTAAGCACAGGCACCGGTCACAAATTATGTCCGACGCAGAATCAGAATTTTGCAATTGGCTCAGAGAATGAACTTAGCCCGCATATTTCACCAATGCGGGCCAAAAATCGGGAGAATGCCTGTAATACAAGGCGCGGCAAGTGAGTGGTGAGGGAGCAGCCAGCCAGCCAGCCAGCCAGCCTCTTGCGCAAAATGCAGGTATGTGACCGATCCCGAAACGGCACCGCAACGCAGTAGAATTGGCGTTATCGCGATTTTCCGGATTTCTTTGTGAGAAATCCGGGTTAGATGATTTTCGCGCCCAGGGTGCGGTCCATTTCTTTGAGGGCGAATTCATGGGCGGCGCGGTCGAATGTATCGACGCATCTACGATCCACTATCACATTCATCCCAAGGTTTCTTGCATCAGCACAAGTATACAAGACGCAGATATGTGTGCATACACCCGCAAGTTCGACCGTGTCGATCCCCTTTTCTTCAAGAATATCCGCAAGTTCTGTGTTGAAAAAACAACTGAATCGTGTTTTTGGGATAATGACATCTTCGGGTTGCGGCCTGAGGTCTTTATTTATTTCAGCGCCTTTGGTGCCTGCAACCGCGTGTTTCGGGAACATCTCGAATTCCTTATCGTCCTCGTCGTGGTTATCACACAAATACAAAACAGGCCTCTTGTCTTCTCTGTATTTCGCAATCTTTTTCTGTATTTCAGGCACTATATTCTTCACAGTGCCACCTACAAACAAAACGCCGTCTTCACTCACAAAATCGTTTAACATATCAATTATTATTAAAGCATCTCTTGCCATAAAAGCCCCTCCGGGTTATCACGTCATCGGGAAAAAAGAACTTGAGTTCTCAGAAGTTTTTTCTTCCCACCGCCTGTATTTCTCATCCACTATCTCGAGTCGGCCGGCATTTGCGAGGAGATTTTCGAATTGTATTTTGTTGCTGCTTAACTCTTCGTTGATAATTCTGAAATAGCTTATCGCACTGACGAGTACACGTTCCGCGTTCTTTTCAATCTTATCGGCGCCGGACTGAAGCGCAGACATCAACTCGTCGGGCACCAGGTCCGCACGGCCTAATTTCGTATATATGAGCGCCAGCCTCAGGTGACTGCCCGCCCTCACTACACCATCGCTATTCTCCTTAATTATCTCTTTAAGAATACTCTGCGCATCGTCCATATTGCCGTTGTCCAACGCTGTGTTTAGAGACGCGAAGCGGTCGACGCCGACACTTTTCTCGAGCTGCGGTCTGAAGTTTTTATCGAATGTATCGTAGAGAAGATCGCGGAATTTGCCCAGAAGTCCGCCGACTGCTTTGAATTCCACTTCCGACGGTGCCACGCTGCTCGCGAGAGCATCTATCGTCGTGCATTCGCCCGTGCTCTCCACATCTTCCGGATCGGCTTTGTCATTTTTCTCTTTTTCCTCACGCGCACGCGTTTCCTTCATCTCGAGAGCAATCTTCTCGCGGCGCTCTTTTTCAAGTTTCTCGATCTCTTCTTCAGGCAAGTCCTTGCCGTTGAGAAGATTCTCAAGCAGCACACCATCGAGCGTTTCCCGCGCGATCAGCTTTTCAGCAATGAGCTTAAGACGTTCCTTCTTATCGGTTAATATATCTTCCGCCTTTTCATAACAGGAGTCGATAATACTGCGCGCTTCCATGTCAATCTTAGCAGCGACGACTTCGCTGTAATTGCGTTCGCTGCCGAGATCGCGGCCCATGAAAACCATATCTTCTTTTTTGCCGAATGTCAGTGGGCCCAGCGCGTCACTCATGCCGAACTCGCATATCATGCGCCGCGCGATTTTTGTAGCTCTCTCGAGGTCGTTTGCCGCCCCGGTGGATATCTCATCCATCATAAGCTTTTCCGCTATGCGCCCGCCGAGCAATACGCATATATTGTTTGTCAGGTCGGTCTTCAGTTGTGAATATTTATCTTCAAGAGGCAATTGCAGCGTATAGCCCAGTGCCATACCCCTGGGTAATATTGAAATCTTATGGACGGGATCGGTGCCCGGCAGCATTTTGGCCACCAGCGCATGGCCCGCCTCGTGAAACGCAGTATTTCTTTTCTCTCTTTCGGACAACAGCCTGCTGCGCCGCTCGGGCCCGGCAATAATACGCTCGATGGATTCCTCGATCTGCTCCATCCTGATGGTTTGTGTTTCCTGGCGCGCGGCAAGTATAGCCGCCTCATTGAGCAGGTTGCTCAGGTCCGCGCCGGTGAAGCCGGGCGTTCTTCTCGCTATCACGTTCAGGTCGACCGCATCGTCTATTGGTTTGTCGCGTGCGTGAACATCAAGAATGGCTTTTCTGCCTATAAGGTCCGGCCTGTCCACCACGATTCGCCTGTCGAAACGTCCCGGACGCAGCAACGCCGGGTCGAGAACGTCCGGCCTGTTCGTAGCGGCCAGCAGGATCACACCGCTGTTCTGGTCGAATCCATCCATCTCGACAAGCAACTGGTTCAGAGTCTGCTCTCGTTCGTCGTGTCCGCCGCCGAGCCCCGCTCCGCGTTGACGCCCCACAGCATCTATCTCGTCCACGAACACAAGGCACGGCGCGTTCTTCTTGGCCTGCTGAAACATATCACGCACCCGAGACGCTCCGACTCCGACAAACATCTCGACAAAGTCAGAACCGCTCATGTGATAAAACGGCACATCCGCCTCACCCGCTATCGCACGTGCGAGCAGTGTTTTCCCCGAACCCGGCGGCCCCACCAGCAACACACCTTTGGGTATCTTCGCACCAACTGCCTGAAACTTCTCCGGCGATTTCAAAAACTCCACGATTTCTTCAAGCTCCTGTTTCGCCTCGTCTACCCCAGCGACATCGTCGAATGTCGCTTTCGGCATACTGTCCGTCATCAGCTTCGCCTTGCTGCGCCCAAACGACATTGCCTGGCCACCGCCACCCTGCGCCTGCCTGATTATCAGAAACCACAGCACAAGTATCACCGCCGCAGGCACAAGTATCACCATCAGAAACGATGCTATATTCTCCTTGAACCCCGGGTTCTCCGCCGAAAACGGCACCCCCGCTTCACGAAGTGTTTTCACAAGGTCGGGGTCTTCCGGCGCATCCACAGTAAACTTCTTTCCGTTCGCCAGCTTACCCTTGAGCTTGTTCCCCTGTGTCACTATTGTAACTTCCGCTATCTGCTGGTTCACAACGAGTGTCAGGAATTTGCTGTATGTCAACTTCTTCTCTTCAGGTGTAAGCGGATTCCTTATCGCATACGACAGTATCAGTATTGATACAAGGACAATAATAATAAAAGAATAACGGGAAAACTTATTGATCGGCTGTTTTTGTATCGACATATTGTTTTCTTATTCTTTCTTTCGCTGATTCGCAAACTTCTTCATTATCATAACACAGCACATCACTGTATATTATAACGTGGTTACCTGTATATGTGTTCCATTCTCCGGATATTCGACCGGACTGAAAACGTAGACACACAATAACTCTCGCCCGTGCTCATTATGTCGTCGCGCAAATTTTAACATAAAACCATTCAATATCAAAGCAGTCAGCGTTCAATTGGTGTACGGCATGTAAGCAGGTTTGAGTACTTTACATCAGGAATATGCGAAAACCGTGCAGAACGACTAACCGTCTTGCGCAGGATTTCTGTTGTAAAATACTAAAGAATTTATGTATCCGTTTGACAGTCACACCAGCGCAACCATCGTCCGCCGCCGCCCGCAAAGCCCGCACAAAACGAACAGACGACGACTATGCCGTACAGAGCTTCAGGCAAGTGCTTACAAATCTCGGCACCATCACCCTCAATCTCGTACAACCGAAAGTGGCCGGAGCCGAAACATTTTACAAAATAGCCCGCCCCACCAGATGTCAGCAACGAGCACTGGACCTGATGGACATTCGCCTGCGCGTACCCAGTACGCGCACATAAGAAAATACAAATATCCCGATAAACACTGGCTTTATTGCGTTTTCACGTTGGGAAGTTCAGCTTAGTTCGCATATTTCACCAATGCGGGCCAAGCCGGAATGTGTGGAAAATGTTCGTAAACGAGGCGGACGAAGGAGGCAATACGGCGCGTTGTGACTGAGGACAACGAAGACAGCAGGCATTTTACGAACATTCCGGTTGGAGCATATTTTCGTTCAGCCACTACATATTATCTTTAACCCAGGCCATATTGTTTTCGGCCATCTGGATGCCTTCTGCGTCGCCGGTAGTGATGTAGATGTCGCGGGAGCGTTCGAGTTGGTCGAGGGCTTCACCGGCGCGGCCCATACTCACATAGGCGTTGGCCATATATTGCAGCAGGTTGGCTTCGCCTATTGTGTCACCGTCCTCGCGATATAATGTCACGCCTTCTTCGAAACTTTTCAAGGCGGCGGCATAGTCGTCGACTTCGAGATGCACGCGACCGAGTCCGGAGAGGACGTCGGCCTGGTTGCGGCTCATGCCGAGATCGGCATAGAGTTTGAGGGCTTTAGTGAAAAACTGCTCGGCTTTATCGAGGTTTTCGGAATCGTAGTAGACGTAGCCGAGTTCGTAGAAGCAGTTTGCCTGTGACGTCCGGTCGCCATAGCGGCTGAAGAGAGTGAGCGCCTTTTCTATGAACTCGATGGCGTATGCAATGTCTGTTTCGCGCGCGTTCACGACT
>JAJRTR010000172.1 GCA_024278215.1 bacterium | reverse complement strand
AGTGTCTGATAAAAGAGGTCTTGAAACTCTACTCGTGATTTCTTGAATCCCGTCGTGTTGACATTTGCGAGATTGTGAGCGATGTTGTCGGTTCTCATCTGCTGCGTGAGCATTCCGCTCGCAGCAGTGTAAAGTGATCGCATCATGGTTGCTACTGACCTCCGATAGCTTTTGCCGCGTCGTCGCGCGGCCTTTGTAATAGATTTTGATAATTGCGCCAGGGTGGTTCCTGGGATGTTCCGCCGGGGAAATTCGGCGTCAGCCTGTTGGTGTTCAGGCTTCCGGGGTGCTGGTGTGTGTGTGTCTTGAACCGCGTCGGTCGGTAGGCGGTTCTTAAGCCTCTGCATGCAGTCCGGCCTATCCACTCTCTCTGCCCGGATTCCGTTTTTCCGGTCTATAACCACTCTGTCACATCGGCGTCGGCGTTCCTATCGCCGCTCTGCCTGTTTCTACTTCTTGCCGATCTCGACGGCCGCCTTGCCGATAAGCGAGTCTTTGGTCTGGATGACTTTCGAGTTTGCTTCGTACATTCGCATAACATCGATCATCTGCCTCAACTCGATTACAGGATTGACATTTGAAATCTCCAACGTACCCTGCCTTACCGTCACCGCTGTGGTGGTGTACGGTTGCGGGTGTTCCTTTGGGACCATGTAGAGATTGTTGCCAACCTTCTTGATCGTTTTGTAATCGTCCACGGTTACGATTTTCAGCTTGTCCACATATTCGTCGGATTTAAGGCCGACGTAGACAACGCCCTGTTCATCCACCTGGAAACTGTGCCCGTCCAGTATTATCGGGCCGTTCTCTCCCATCACACGGTACCCGTCCTTTGTGACCAGTTGCCTGTTGGCATTTATCGCGAAATTGCCCGCACGGGTCATTCGTTCACCGTATGGCGTTTCCACTACGAAAAATCCGTTGCCGTCGATCGACAGGTCAAACTTGTTGCCCGTAATCTGGATGTCTCCCCTGGTGAAATTCGTGGCGATCTCATCCACAACAGCCCCCATCGAGCTCATGCCTATAAGCGGCCGCAGATCCATATTCCCTTCGACTCCGCTCGTCTTCAGATATGTGTCGTTTATCCTGTGCACCAGCATCTGCGGAAAAGACTTTATCGCGCCGACATTGCTCTTGAACCCGATTGTATTGACGTTCGCAAGGTTGTTCGCGGCATAATCAAGTCGCAGTTCCTGCACGAGCATCCCTGTTGTGGCTGTGTAGAGACCTCTGTCCAATTTCTCACCTCCTGCCCATACGAGATAGCGCAAACTTCATTCTTTTTTGCGCACATATCTAATTTCCCTTTCGGGTGATTTCCCGCTTATTCTAATTTATATATTTATATATTGCAAGTTTTTTCCGCAATTGATCGAAGTAGTCGGGTTGCTTGTTTTCGGAAACTATTCCCGCGCTCTGCTACATTTGCACTTCGTCCGTGATTTGTTCTCGCTGCCTGCTGCAATAATGTCCTCCCAAAAACGTTTTTTTTCACAATTTGCCCACGAATTATAGCATTCCAAAATCATTTTCGTGAAATTGCACAGAGGTCAAAGAATGAGACGACAGGGCGGAAACTTACGCAAATATGTCGCGCACCCGGTCAAAACAGTACGTTCGATATGGAGATTATTACATCCGAAGCATTCGGATAGCTTTACCGGTCTTCGCATGCAAAATCCGATCCGGTGTAAGGTTGCGACAGTTCCACTGATTTTGGAATAGGCTGCAAAAAACACACAGAACTCGAGGAACAGTGTATAATCTTGTATGAGTAACGAAAAAACCGCCAAATGGGTTACCGTCTACAAAGCCTGGGGGTTCCCGGAAGCGCATATTGTCAGGGGTCTGCTCGAGTCGAACGGAATAAAATGCGTTCTCGAATCCGCGGCAGCGCCTTCAGTGCATGTTTTCAATGTCGACGGCATGGGCGAGGTGAGGGTGAAAGTCATGGCGCAGGATGCGCGCGACGCCGGTGAACTCGTCAGGGAAAGTGCCGAGCCCGAAGTCATGAACGGAAACTGAAAAGGTTTTAAGCGATAAGGCCGACACGGCAATATACGGTTTTACCGGTTTGTATAAAATAGAATATTAATGAATAAAGTAAAAAATGAAAGTAATAAATAAGCAGAAAACTAAATTAGGGGCTACTCTTTTGAAGAAGATAAACTGCTCGGAACCCGGAACGATTCTTTTCGTCCTGACATCTGTGCTGGTGATGTGTTTTGTTGTCGCGCAAAGTGCGAGGGCGATGGAAATGGCGGAGGATATCCTTGATGCTACGGTCAGGGTCAGACCGGATTTCGCGATAGTTGTAGACGGCGCCACGATCTCGCCGGACGTGCCGCCGGTCGAGCGCGGCGGCATCGTATTCATTCCGCTTCGTTTCGCCGCCGAGTCGCTTCGCGCGAAAGTTACATGGTATAAGGATGATAAGGTAGCGGAGTTAGTATTCCCGGGTAAAAGAACAATAAAGATGAAGGTTGACGACCCCAACATCGACATGGGCGGAAGTGTGAGAATGCTGCCTGTCGCGCCGTTCATATTTGAAAATCGCATGATGATACCGCTCAGGTCCACAGCCGAGTGCGGCTACTTCCGGGTGCAGGAACGCCCCAACGCGGCGATACTCACAACCGACAAGAAAAAAATCGAGGGTTTCACCAATCCGGGAGTGAAAGTAATAGACAAAGGCGGTGAGAGGGAAAAGGATCCGCTGGCGGAAATAAGAAAAAAGGCACATAATGACCCCATCACGCAGAGCCTTGCGCCTTATGTGAAAACAGCGTGGGGACTGGCCTGGGCCCTGTGGGTCGTCTATCTCGTGCTCGGCATTGTCAAAGGGAAACCCGATGGCTGGAAGGACATGATCTTCATCGCGCTGGTGCTTTCGGTCGGAGTCTGGTTTATTCTTTATGGCGGTATATTGCTGAGTACATACTGGGCGGCGATAGTCGCTGTAGGGACGTGTATCGTCGGCCTTGTTTCGACAGAACCTTATGAAGAAAAACTCGTGACCATGGCATCCGCCGCGCAGGGTTTCGGCCTGATATGTACACTGTTCGGACTCGGACTTCTCATCGGCCCCGCCATCGCAAGCAGGGACATAGCCGCCATCGGCTACGGAATCTATGTCAAGATCGAGCCCACCATAACCGGTCTCAGCCTGTCTATAATGTTGAGCATGCTCGCCAGCTACGAATCGCGGCGGGTCTCAAACCGCGAGAGGGCAACGGGATAAAGAAAACGAATCAACACAGGAACGCAGGGAACCCGGAAGTGCGGTCTTCCATTTTATAAAGTTTAATTGCCAGATAGTTACTATAATAAAATTGAAAGAACATTATTAAATGAATGAAGCTCCAACCTCAGGCAGACCAAAGAAACGGGTATCGTTCCTGATGCCCTACATCGACTTCTGTTTCATGTTGATAATCATATTCATCGGCATGCTTTCAATCGCATATTTCGAACCGCTGGGAACAACTGATATCGAAACACAGGAAACAAAGAAAATAGACAATCTCGAAGGTGAATTCATCATTAAACCCTCAGGGATACAAAAGCAGAATATCGGAGTGGGACAGCAGAAAATGTCATCGGAGCTGCGTCCTCTCGAAGGCAGCGGCCAGATTCGTGCACTTGTGGCGCCACAGAAAAAAACCGGCAAAGGCGAAGGCGGAGAAAGCACAGTCGCCGGACCCGGCGGCGGAAGACAACTCGGCAGGGGCGACGAACCGCAACTGGTTATCGAACTCGAAAAGAAACTGAAGGAAAAGCAGGCGGAACTTGAAAGCCTGAAAAAACAGATGGCCAAGCTGGAAGCCGAAAAGACCGCACAAACACAAACAGTACGGAAAGATGATAGAAAATCCGATGAAAATATCGAAGAGAATCAGCAGCGTAAAATAGATAAAATAAACACCGGCGGCCCGGTCCCGCAGGATACTCAACAGCAGGGTAAAGGCGACCACTTCTACCTCGATCTCAGGGAAAAAGAATGATGGACGTGCTTTCTATCTCTCTTCTGTAACTGCTCATTCAACCTGACCCGCCATAGCCGGTACCAGACAGGCCCCGGAGTTCTTTGTGAGAAATCCGGGTTAGCTCCGGACAATTGCAGTCGAGCGTAGCAGAATCAGAATTTTTTTTCTGCTATGACATTTATCGAGACGCCGGTCCTGCGTTTTGTGAATGGTGTGATCAGGATACGGTCGATGCCGGATACGATACCACGCGCAAGGTCGCGCGGTCCCCTGAGATATTTCCGGACAAACTTCTTCTGCTCATCGCCGGCCGGAATTCCTGCCTTTCTGAACGATCCGGCAGACAGCAGTACGTCCGCAAGTCCCCATAGCGGGAACTGCATATCTACAATTTTGAATCCATTTTTATCCAGCATACGCTCAAGTGTGTCAGGCGTGAAATAAAACAGATGGTGTTCAGGTGTGATATTGCCCCATCCCGCGCCAAGCGCGCGCACGGGTGGACTGTCATAGTTCGGCGTATTCATATATAGCAGGCCATTGCTTTTCATCATGTCCGCAGTGCGAGCCAGGGCAGTAGAAGGAGACGTGAAATGCTCGATTACGTCAAGCATCAACACAAGATCAAAGGCATTCTCGGGAAGCTCGACGGTAGTGTCTGTGAGACTACCGGTGGCGACATCCAGTCCGAGTTCTTCCCTCGCATAAGAGGCGGCGAAATCCGATAGCTCTATTCCGCGGGTATTCCATCCACGCTCACGAGCTTTTTCGAGAACAAAACCGGCTGAGCAGCCCACATCGAAGACATTACCCGGGCTGATCCTTTTTTCGACATCGTCGAGTATCCTGTCCGCCCTGGCACGTGCTTCCCTGTGGCCCGCCCCGAAAAGGTCGGCTATTCCATAACCTTTTTCCGCATTGAAATATGCTTCTGTGTATACTTCTGCGGAAAGATATGCTTCTGTCGGCCTCGGGTTCACATACACGAGGCCGCAGTCGCCGCACTTTACGATCGTGCAGCCGTTCTTTTCAAGCTCGCGCGAGCAGTCGTCACTGCCGCAGAGATCACATGTTACATGTTCCATCATACTCGTCATTTATGAAGTTCCCCGCCGCATACTTCAGCGGTATCAAAGACGTGTCATTCCCGCTCTTTTTTTTCACTCACTCGAATGCGGGGTATCATTCAACTTCAATACTACCATAATTCATACATTTTTTCAGTTACAGCAGGTTCTGAAGCTGTGCGACATAAAAGTGGGTTAAAAACAACCACATTTTTAATGTGCGAAAAACAGGGACTGGTAACGCTGTTTTTTGCGGTACCTGTCCCGCTTTTCGCAAAAACCCACTTTTGTGTCGCATACACAGGTTCTGAAGCGACGTTATGCACATTGTCTGGCCGCTTTACTTCAAATTCTGCTCGGATTCGTGATATTATATATACGAGCCAATTGCAAAATTCTGATTCTGCTGCGGTCGGCTGCTATTGTCCATAGCTGCGTTGTCGGCGCAAAATCGTCCTCGACGTACTCTGCAAGTACGCCTGCGAGGATTTTACACCTCTGCCTTGCTCTGAACAATTT
>JAJRTR010000171.1 GCA_024278215.1 bacterium | reverse complement strand
CACACAGAGTTTCATCGTTCCAAAGGTCTACCCTGGAAATGTCTGTAACTGGAAACTCCAGCTTTCACCGATCTCTTTTCAGTATTTCTTTACCATCCTGTGTAGCATCTCAGTCGTAAGACCCTACTGCGTTGCGGCGGCGATTCGGTATCGGTCACATACCGACATTTTGCGCAAGAGGCCGGCTGGCCGTCCCTCACCACTCACTTGCCGCGCCTTGATTACAAGGCATTCTCCCGGTTTTGAGCCCACATTGGTGAAATATGCTTGTTAAAGCTGGCGTTCAATTAAGCTTTCGGGGTATTACGCCTATGCGATGAACGACAAGTAGAACTTGTACGCGAAAAAGGCTGTGAGCCCGGCGATAATCGGGGTAGATATCCAGCCCACGGCAATGCCGAACAGCACTTTGTTGTTCACCGATCTCATTCCCTTAACCAGCCCTATGCCCAGCACCGCGCCTACAATCGCCTGGCTGGTCGAGACGGGTACGCCTACCTGCGCGTATATATGCACTGTCACCGCTTCAGACATCACCGCGATGAATGCGGTGAACGGATTCAGTGGTACGAGATTGGCCCCAACCGTCATCATAACATTCCTGCTGTAAGTGACAACACCAAAACAGATAGATAACGCGCCGATAAGTGCCCATGTGACAGCAGAGAAATTGCCCATACCGGTGCCGGCGAAGACTCCGGTTACGTTGGCCACATTGTTAGCGCCGAGCGCATAGGCTCCATAGGAGCCGGCGACAATGAGCCCGAATTTCAGAAGGTTGTCCATAAACTGGATATTTCTGTGTGCGAATCTGTTCCAGAAGAAACCGAAAAAGTAGTAAAGTATCACAGAAATGAACATGCTGCCTACAGGTGTGCCGACCCAGCAGGCGACGACTTTTTTCAGGCCGTGCGTGTCGATCGGCTGACGAAGCACAAAACTTATGCCGATGATAGCGCCGACAACAGCCTGGCTTGTCGAAACAGGCAGTTTCAGGATTGTCATCACGGTTACCGTCAGCGCGGCAGCGGTGGAAACGATGAATGCAGTCTGTATGCTCTGCGTGGTGAGTTTGCTGATTGTCTCTATACAGTGTGTGCCTTCGAGCACAGCGCCGAGTATGCAAAAAATACATATACAAATCACGGCGGTTCTGAAATTGATGGTTTTTGTGCCTACCGCTGTGCCGAACACATTCGACGCGTCGTTGGACCCGAGCGACCAGCCCAGGAAAACACTGCCTGACAACCAACCCCAGATCAAATAATCAGGACTCCCGTGTATTCGCGCACTTCAAGTGCGGTTCTGTCATTCACGCTTTTCTTTTAATCGCCATCAGTTCTATTTTGTCCGATGCGTTTTCCGCCTTATCGGAAATATCACAAACACCTTCGACGAAATGTTTCAGCAACATTTTGTCGCCTGCGTTTATATCCTGGCTATGGAATATCAGCCTGAATATTCTTCTCTCAAGCGTGTCTATTTCGCTCTCGACATCTTCCACGATATTCGCCTCATCCATCGACGCCTTCAAGTCGCTCAAAAGCAGGTCCAGCGCGTCGGCAAGGTGTTTTGTGCATTGTATGGTAAGTACAAGAACCTCTCTGAAACTTTCCTTGATGTCTTCGGGTATCGGGAAGCAGGCGATGGAGACGAAAACGACAATTTCCTCGGCCTTGTTGGCAACCTTGTCGACATTCTCGATGAGATTGAATATATCGCTTCGGAAATCGGGCATGAACGCGCCGGTCGTCAGCATCTTCTGTATCTCACGCCTGTGAGTGTCGCATTTTGATTCCTGGTGTCGCACGTAGCGCTCGAGGTCCTCGAGGTCCGGGCCGCATATCCCCTGCGACCACGCATAAAAGAAATCTTCGAATCCTTTCATGCACTTCCTGAATTCTTCAACATACGCATTGAATTCATCTTTCAGAGAGTTTGCTTTTTTACCGAAGAGCATTACGTGTCCCTTCCTTTGTGCCGCAGGTGTCGGGCAGCGGTAGATTGATCACTTCTCATAAGGATTCATTTCCGGGTCCCATGAATCGAGCACCAGATAGGGCGTTTCATTCAGGAAATCCGGGTACGTGGCGGCATTATACTGCGTGTCGACCGCATTGAAATAGTAAAGCAGTCCGCTGGGGGTAAGTTCAAGAGTTGTCTTAAATAATCCATTACCGGCGGACTCCATTTCCGTATGTTTCCAGAGGTAATTAGTAGGCATCGGCTTATAAAAAAGATTGACTGCCAGCAACGGACTTTCGTCTTCGACCCGTGCGACAATCTCGACCCGCTCGCCTTCGTCCAGAACATTTATCGCTTCGGCGGAAATAACCGGCGGCTCATTTTCCATTATGAAATCTACCGTGACATATTTCTGCTTCTCGAATCTGATCCGTTTTTTTCTCTCTCGCTCTGCTACACCGGCGTAACCTGAAGCATAGTCTTCGATATTGTAATCTCTCGGTTCGAGTTCCAAGAAAGAGGCTTTGCCGGGATAACGCGCTTTCTTTTTACCCTGCGCCGCAGTGATGTAGTATTCGACTTGCCCGGTGGCGGCCTCTCCGGGAATCTGCGCGACGAATGTGGGCGACCCCTCTTCGGGCTTCATGGCGACGACGGTGAAATCTTCCGCCCCTTTCGTTCTGTAGCGAAGCTGCACACTTGTGTTTTCATCGGGAGTATAAATCGTCGCCGACACCTTCAGAGGTTCGCCTTCGAGTGCAACATAGGCAGGCAGATGATACACGACAAATTTGCCCGGCTCGTAAATCTTTTTCTGCACGGCCTGCGCTGCCGCCACAAGCTGCGCGGTATCCTCGTCGAGTTGCGGCTGTAGTTCCCGCCAGGTAAATGTGGGCTTGTTCACCTGTTTTCGCATGCGCAGCGTGTCGAGAATCGGACGGAAATATTTCTCGCCGGCGGTGGAAAGCCGATCCCAGTATTGCTGCGACATCGCGGTGTACTCCTGTGCCCATCTGTATTCGGGATAAGTATATTTCTGCTTGAAGAACTCGAAATATGTGGCAGCGCGTATCTTGCTGCTGTAGTAGCGCGCGAGATTGACGAGCATGGTGAGTTCAGCCTGTAGGCTTTTGAACTCCCTGTTGCCGGGTTCGATCTTATCCGCCGCGCGCGCGGCAGCCGCTTCCGCGGTGTTTGCGTAGTCGTCGAGTATGTCCGCCGCCTCGAACGGATTGAGCTTGACACCGAGCAGCGGGTCCTTGAACAGGAAGTGGTCGACATATTCTTTAATAGAATAAATGTTGTCTGGGTCGAGAGGATAGTTTGCGGTGAATTCATCGAGTGATCCGCCGGTTTCATATTCGGGTGCCATGTCCCGGTGGTCCGGGCCGAGGCAGCGCCACGAATATATCAAAGGCACGATTCGGCTCATCTGCACAACAGTTTCATAAGTGTCTTCTGCTGCTTCCGGGCCGAACTTCTGCCTGAACCTGTTGAGCCAGACTTCCCTGTTAGTGTCCGGGTTATATGCCATGCGCCCCCAGAGCATGTACCAGAACCAGTTGCGCTGGTGGTCCCAGGTGAAATAATCGTATCCGAGTTCGGGTTTGAAGAAGTAATCGGTCAACGGGTAATAAGAAGTCATAGGCTCCATCGAGAAGCCTGCGCCGGAGCCGAAACGGACGGAGCGCATAGTGCGTTCGGCGAACTCGGGGTCTCCCCAGCGGAATAGCCTGTGAGTGCCGTTGGCGCGTATCTGCCAGATGATTTTATAGTTGCGGGGCCAGTCCGTGTAGTTTTCATAAGTGTAGCTGGGGGCATCGCTGCGCCTGTTCACAGTCATCGACTGATAGGGCAGCCCGAGATGTTCGCCGTTATATTTTATCTCGATAAAAGTTCTGCCGGGATAAGCGTCGGCGATCTGCCGCACCTGCCGGGGCTTCGCCAGCCAGGTGCGCGTGAAGAGCATGATGTCTCTGCCGGCGTCGCTAATACCGGCGAGGTAGCTTTTCTCGAAAAAGTTTTCGTCGCGGCCCGATTCGCCGATCCTGAACCCTATCATCCACAGGTCGGGGCATTTTTTTATTATCTGCTTGACGACATCACGTGTGTATTCGGCGAGTTCGGCGTCAGTCGGGTTGCGTCTGTTTGCCTCGTTACGTGCAGCGGCCGTCAGGTCCCAACTCGCGTGATAGCTCATAAGCGACACCCTGATGCCCCGCTCTTTTGCAAGCTCGATTATGCGGTTGAACATCGCAAGATTTTTCTCCGCCTGCTCGCGCGGCACTCCGACATCCGGGTATTTATCCGATGTAAGCAGGTACAGAAAACAGTTGGGAAAGAATGTCGAGTAGAGCCCGTACATGGCGTGAATGTCGAGCAGGTTGTAGCGGTCGCGGCTGAGCTCGTCAAGGTATGACTTCCAGTATTCTTCGTCATAATACCACGAATTACGATCCTGGAAAGCCTCCACATGGAAGAAAGGATTGACCGCCCTGATCTCCATAAAAGGTATTCTGGTTCTGGTCTGGAGTCCTTCGAGTTCGCGGCCCGAGGTCATGGCGGACTCAAGTTGTTCGGCAATATCATAAGCGGCATACATCGCACCGACGGAGTCGCTGCCGATGCCGGTGAGGAAATCACCCTCGCCCGTAACGACATAAGATTCGGCGGATGTCGGAATTCTCAACTCGAGTTCCGCAGCCAGTTGTTTTGCTTTTCCTTCGAGTGAAATGTCGGCGATAACAATTTCCGCACCGGTTCCGGAATAACTCAATTCATTTACAATCGTCGGTGTGAAGCCGAGTTTTTCGAGATTTGATTTCAGTACCTGCGCACCGTGCCGGGTGCATTTTTTCGCATCGGACTGAAGGAATATTTTCACATCGAGCGCATGAGATTCGGCACCAGCAAACACAACGAAGATAAGAGCCGCTGCGAATATCCTGATAATTTTATCCATCCCTGCCGCTTTCCTTCCACGGTCCGTATTTCTGTTGTTAACAACATTAAGTATTGAAAGGGAATAAACCGGGCAATATCCCGATTAAGCATACACGAGCCAATTGCAAAATTCTGATTCTGCTGCGGTCGGCTGCTATTGTCCATAGCTGCGTTGTCGGCGCAAAATCGTCCTCGACGTACTCTGCAAGTACGCCTGCGAGGATTTTACACCTCTGCCTTGCTCTGAACAATTT
>JAJRTR010000170.1 GCA_024278215.1 bacterium | reverse complement strand
GATTTTGCAATTGGCTCCGAAGAAAAGAGAACTATTCCAATGCCACACTTCATTTCAGGAACAGACGGTATCGCACACTTCATGGCCGGTATAGTGATTTGCGCATTGCTCTATATGTTTTTCAGTTCAATCAGAATGGGCAGGCTCGGCGCAATCATGACAGCGTTCCTGATGACTGTCGTTTGCGGTTCTCTTAAGGAAGTTTTGTGGGACGACATCATGATGCTTGGAAACATAGAAGCACTGGACCTGGTGATGACGTCGGCGGGCGCGCTCGTGATATGCGTTGCCTGGTTGTTCAGTGCTCCTGATGTCGCCGGCCGGACTGCCGGGAGACTGCGAGTGGCCGGTGCGGACAGCAGCGGGAATACAGGCGTAACAGGTGCCGGAGGCATCGTGCCCGGAATATTCCCTGCGGTTTTAAAGATCGAAGATTCAAACGAAACAACGAGAGATGAGGACTCCGGCGATGCTGCGAAAGATAATTCTAACATTGTGTTTATCAGTGATACCGTTTCAGGCGGAAGCATTCAATGTATCTCCGATGCTGATCGAGATCGACGCGCTGCCGGGAAGGGTCTACACTGGAGAGATGCGGCTTGAAAACATGTCTCCGGCTGCAGAAAAAGTCAGGCTCTATCTCGAAGACTGGGACAAGCTTCCCGACGGCAACGACGTGAGTTTACAAGCTGGAACCGGCGACCGGAGTTGCAGCGACTGGATCGCCGTCTCCGGGAAAACAACCGAATTGCCGGGTAACAGCCGCGACATAGTCAAGTACTCGATAGATGTTCCCCTGAATGCGTCCGGCTCCTATTGGACGTCGATCATGCTTGAAGGCGTCGAGATGCCGGACTCTCGCGATAATGCCGAAAAAACGATGCAGATTATGATCAAAACAAAATTCAGGTATGCCGTAAGAGTTTTTGTAAATGTGATGAAAGACCGACACCCCGATGGTGCGATTTCCGGCGTAACAATCAATAAAAACAGTGAAAGCGGTTCACGCTATCGTGCGATAGTCAGATTTAAAAATAGTGGAAACACACTTCTCAAGCCTGGCGGTTTCGTTGAAATAAGAAATATGGATGGAGTGACGATAGGCCGCACGGAGATTCCATCTAAATATTATGTCGTTCCGGGCCGAGAGAGAGAAATCACAACAGTCTTCGACGGTTCGTTTCCAGCCGGTGAGTATATCGCACTCGCCGTTCTCGACATTGGCACGGACAGGCTTATTGCCGGAGAAACACATTTCGTTGCCGATTGAGCTTTATACAAACGAACCGGTTGCAAAATTCTGTTTCGGCTGCGGTCGACTGCAACTGGCTCAAACTCCGTGTTACAGCCCGAGGAGAGAACATTGAAAACGGAATATTTTACGACACGATATTTAAAAGGCGGCTCCTTCGCGACGGCGGCGATGACAACCAGCGGTTCGTCACATAATAATACGGCTTCGCGAAAAGAGTTCGGCACGGGAATATTGCCGTTTATCATAATATTGATCACTTTGTCGATCTGCTTGAAAACCAGTATCTGCCGCGCGGATTTTTTTATTGTCGCCGACAGCGGCTCGGTCGATTTCGGTTACGTTTACGCTTCCGACTTAATGAAAGGTTTCAAAGAGATAGGCGCTTCCTCACTCGACTACGCGCAGAAAATCACCATAATAGACACCGAAACACTCAACTGGGAGATTACAGCACGCGCGACGACTCCCGAATTTGTCTCCATTGCGGGACACAAGGCCTGCGGTCACCTGGAATGGAGACTTAACGGCACCGGCAATTACACTCCGTTTACTACAAACGAAAACATAGTCGATTCCGGTTCGGGCGACGGTGCCGTGGAAATTGATTACAGAGTCAAAACCGATTGGACCGACAAACCCGGCAGTTACAGCATCACCATAGTATATACACTTGCCGAGGCGATATAGTTGCAGGCGACTGGATGAAATGTGCAGAATACAAAAAAACATCAACACGGAATTCGCAGGGAAACGAAGCGCGCGGAGGGGAATGTCTTTTACTCTCTGTTTCCTCCGGGCACCGGTGTTCTCCGCATTGAAGTCCTTTTGTTATACCGCACTTTGCCGTTCGCATATCCCTGATCCGGTCATGGCGGAACCGTCGAAAGTAATTAAGAGAATATCGGTGTCGGCATGTATCTTTGCATTAGCTCTCTGCGCGGCGGCCGCGCAGGCTGCCGACGTTGTTGTTCAGCCCGCCTTCGCTCCCGGCCGCGTTGTGAAATCAAGGGAGTTTGTCACGATCCCCTTTGTCGTCAGGAACATATCAAACGATGATAAAACATATAAAATAAGTATAGACGCGGGAAGCAAAGCGTCGCTTATCAGCTCCCTTGCGCCGATTGCGCTCGGTCGGGGCGAGTCGAGAAAAATACCATTTACATTTCTTATTTCAGATGATGTCGATGATAAAGAGATTATAAAGATAAAAGTCTCGCTGATTCCGGAAAGCGGCGCGGGCGAGGCTGTAACAGGCGAGTCTGAACTTATTGTGGACGCAAAGATATGTGCTTCGATCAGCGGACTACCCGATGAATTCGTCTGGCGGGGTAAAGAAAAAAACAACGTCGAATTCTCAGTTGCGAACTGCGGCAGTGCGGACGAATATTTCGATATAGACATCAAGACTGATAAGGATATAATAATCAGGAAACTCCCGGAGCCGACAAAGCTGGCACCGGGCGAAGTGCATGCGTTCAAAACAGTTGTTTTCCCCAATACGGACATGAAAGACGACACGAAGCTTATCACTTTCAAGGTGAAGCGGGACAATATGATTATATCGGAAAAGACATCGAATATTTCGATCCGACCGCCGGAACACACGAATGCTTCCAGGTACTTCCAGTACCTGCGGCTCAAGATGAAGATGGAACATTTGATCGAGAGCGGCCGCCCGTCACGCACGATATTCAAGCTCGGCATCCCCGACATCGAGGACAGGGGGATTTCCTATAAATCGGATATGAGGGTGGAACTTGAAAAAGGGCGATCCGAAACCAGACGCAATACGCATGAACTGCATTTCGGGGATAACACCGTTACATCCGGTGACCAGGATATCCGGTTCAGTGATATGCTGTCGAATAATACCGGCTTCGACGGCTTCAGGTATTCGTATGGCGGTGGCAGGGGCACTTTCACATACTTCGATGGTGCCGGGAGTTCAGGCAATGTCAATCTTCTTCAATACGGCAGATACATAAATAAGGGTTTGCATTTCAGCATCGGAAGGCTTCGTAAAGAGTCGCTGGAAAAACATATTTCCGGAATCTCCGCCTATATCCTTACCGTGAATTACGAAAAGGCCGGCAGGATATTTCTCGAGGGAGAACTCGCCGGAACACATACGAAAAGCGACATCGGGGAAACGGGCGGCGCGGGCGCGGCGATGCAACTCAAAGGCAGATATGCAAAGGGGCCGCTCCAGCTCAGCGCAACCCTCAGAGAAAGTAGCGAAAACGCGCCGATGGACGATTATCACACGATGCGGGATGTCGAGCTCGAATATGATGCAATGGACTCGAGGTTCACACTGGCCGCGGCACGCCGCACATCGTTCGCACTTCTGGAATACGACGATGGAGAATACAGGTCAACGAGATTGAACAGCAGTAATTATTCGTTCGGATGGACGAAATTCCTGCCCGGGCCTGAAATGTCGATAGCGACGACCCTGAGCGAAAGACATGTTGACATCCCAAGTTCAGGGGACATGTCCGGGATCACGTCGAATGTTGTCGACACCACGGCGGTTACGGTGTCGAAAAACTTCTCAAACATAAGCGTGTCGACAGGCCTTGAATATGGCCGGGAAAACACGACCGGCGCAGGCGGCGATTTCAGGCATTATACATTCAGCGGCAGGTACAGGGGCAAGCGTTTCGATGCCCGCGCCGGATTCGCGAAGGCCCTCGATTTCAAGGCGGAAGACCTCGCTTATCAAACAAGAATTACACAATACTGCGGCCTCAGGTATTATTTGAGCAATGACAGGACTTCCTTTTATATGGACATAAAAAAAGAGGCCGGCGTTTTTCTCAATATGCCGGGTGGCGGCACGCAGAGGACTACATTCGGCTTTAAGCGAATATTCAACAACACTGATTTCCTGAATCTGGAGTATAAAATACAACGTGACGGCGCAGGCAATGAGAATCTTTTGTCAGCTGTTTTTACCCGCAGTTTCGAGGTGAAAATTCCTCTGAAGAAGAACGGCAACGCCGCCGGTGTTGTTTTTGTCGACCACAACCGGAACGGCGAGTACGACAACGACGACCGGCCCCTTGAAGATGTTCTCGTTCGACTCGGCGACAAATACGTTGCCTCGACAGATGAAAATGGTTGCTTTGAAGTGAAAAACATGACTCCCGGCTCGTATGATGTGTTTGTGGACTCCGCTTCGTTTCCGGTCGGAATCACTCCGACGAATGAGCGCCCGCAAAAAATACATATCGCTGCGGGCGGCACTCGCAATATCAATATACCGCTGCTCTCGCTCTATGTCGTCAGCGGCAGGGTCGATGTCGATTATTCAAACTATTTCGCGAAACTGCGTGGCCTGACTCCCGATAAACTGCGTGTCACACTCGAGAGCCGGACAGGAGAAATACGCGAAGCATTTACCGACGAGACAGGCGCGTATTACTTTGAGAATATTACGCCGGGCGTTTATTCCGTTCGTCTGGACCCCGGGTGGCTGAAGAAAAATGTGTACATCGTCGGACCCGGCAGATATTATCTTCAAACCGGCAGGGATGCTGGAGAACCAGCCATAAAAAGGAGCCGAATCACAGGACTGGCGACACAGCTTGCTTTCGATCCTGAAAACACATCGTCGGAGTCATCAACCGTTCTTGTCGATCTACGACCGGACATAAACGACACAGCAGGCGGCATAATTACATGTGAGGACACTTCCTCATGCGGCGGGTTTAACTTCGCGATAGGCTTGAAACAGAAAATGGTGAAAAAGACGTTTCCAAACTGAATGCACACTCGATACGCCAATACAAAGCGGTACGATCACCGCAGCCCGCCTCAACTTGCGCATTTACAAACGTGACATGACAGCAGAATGCTTTTGCTTCCACCAGTCTGTTCTCAGAATTACCGCTGGGCTCGGTCGAACGGACTCGGCTCCGGATTGTATTCGACCTCTCCGGGCACTCAATCGCACAGGCAACACCGACTCACCATGTGTCAGTCGTTCATTTCGTATGCGTCTTTGAGTGGATAGACCTCTTCAGTCCATATACGCTCGAAACGTTCCTTGTCGAGCACCGGTTTCATGATCATTTTCAGACATAATTCCATCTGTTTTTCTGTTGCCTGCGGCTTGGAATACAGTTGAGTGGCGAACTTCGTGAAGTCGCGTACCATGAAGTCGAATATCTGGTCGAGCAGGTCGCTGGAGATGCCGCCCTCGTTCAAATTGTGGAACTCGATGATGCCCTGCCCGTAAGCGACAAGCGTGAAGAGCTCGCCGAGAATGAGCAGGAAGTCGATGTCTTTTGCCTGTTCTTTCGCGGCGTCTGCATCGGAGGCCGATGCCATGAGAAAATCCTTGAGCACTCCGATCTGCTGCTTGAACACGTTGATATTGGGAAGGTCCACGCTGTCATAGGCCTTGTTGTAATCGTCGAACTGGATGTTGCCGAGCCCCTTTGTGGCACCCTGGTTGAAGAGGAAGTCGTCATTGCGCACATCGTCCACAACAGGGATGTCGGGGAAGTCGCCGGGCATAAAAAAGTAGTTGCGCATGAACTTGATGATGAGCGCCATATTGACGTGTACCGTGCCCTCGAGTTTTGGGAGAGCGCGGATGTCGCGGGCAGCCATCTCGAAATACATGTCCTTCTCGAATCCTTTCGCCGCGATGACATCCCAGAGGTTGTCGATGACTTCTTCGCCCTGTGTCGTCACTTTCATCTTTACCATGGGTGTGAAGAGCAGATAGCGGCGGTCCTCGGCGCTCGCTGTGCGGATGTAGTCGGAAGCGCGCAGAGCGAACGCTTTCATCGCAGTGAGCCTGCAATAGGCGTCCACGAACAGTTGTTTGACATGGGTAAAATCCGTCACAAATTTCCCATAGAGGTTCCTGTTGGCGGCGTGGCGGATGGCTTCATAGAAAGCGTGTGTGCATATCCCGATCGAAGCCCATCCAAGATTATATTTACCTATATTCACAGTGTTGAGCGCCATGTCCCATGCGTCGCGGCCCTTCGAGAGTATGTCTTCTTCTTCGATGGGATAGTCGTTGAGCCCGTACTCGGCGACGAACGACTGGCTGTTGACAACATTCTTGATAACTTCATATCGACCGTGTTTCGAGCCGACGACAAAGAACACGAAATGTTTATACTTGTCGGTCTCCACTTCGCCCGGTTTTTTGATCTTGCCCAGTGTGGACACCAGCGCTGCCTCGTTGCCGTTGCCGATGTAATACTTGCGGCCGTTTGCGAGATATGTACCGTCGTCCTGCGGCACGAGCAGCATCTCCGTCGAATAGATGTCCGCGCCGTGCTCCTTCTCGGAGAGCCCGAAACCGAAGATGCCACCTTCTTTGAGCAGCTCGGCTGTTTTCTTTTTGACAACTTCGTTGTCGCTGATCCATATCGGTCCGAGCCCGAGTATGCTCACCTGCCACGTATACCAGTAGCAGAGGCCGTAGAAACCCAGTATCTCATTGAACTCACAATTGCGGAAAGTATCCCAGCGGTATTCTTCGTCGCCGCCTCCATATTGCGCCGGGGTGAGCAGCCGCGCGAATATCCTGTTTTCCTTCTGGAACTCGAGGAAGTCCGCATACCATGTTCGCTCGTGGTCGTCCTTTTTGAGTTTTCCGCGCCCCTTTTTCTCGAAGAAATCAATGGTCTCGAGCATAATCTCTTTTGTTTTTTCGTCTTTATACTTCCGCACATGTTTCTTTGGGTTCAGCAGCAGCATATCATGTCTTCCCTTCACAACAAGTTTTATTATCCGGCAAATAAAAACAGCCGATTGCAAGATTCCGATTCCGCTGCGGTCCTCTGCAATCGGCTCCAACCATTATAGCGCAAGTTTGTGTGAAAACTGCGGTAAAATGCCAAAAAAAGCTTACGAATAGTTATGATTGCTTATCAGCAATCCCGCTGTTTGCGGCTATGCCAACAGTCCCTTATCGCGCCGTAAGCGACAACATGTTGTCACCAGGCAGATAACCCGCATATTTCACCAATGCGGGCCAAAACTATGTGTGGCGTGCTCAAACCGAATTTGTCTGGGCACGAAAATGCGGCATGTGTTATCGTTCTGGAACTCAGCCCCGGAACGTTGAAAAATCAGGTTCGAGGTGTTCGACGTTTTTGTTTTTCCCGGATCCCGAACTCCGATTGCCGAACACCGAACCGGATTTCTTTATGAGAAATCCGGGCTAATCGTTTTCGCGGTGACGTTGGTGAAAGTCGGAAGCGGTTCTATCCCTCAATTCCGCAAGTTCGCCGTCGCTCAGGCCGAGGATGCGGCAGAGCCGTTCTCTGCGTTGCCGGTCGGAGAAATTTATATTATCCCACATTTTCCACCTGATCTCTTCGAGTTCGAACGGAGTGAACTCATCTGTGCCGAAAACCCCTGTGGAGCGGCGGCTTATTTCCGAAAGCCGCGCTTTTTCCTCTATCAGGCCGTCGCGCTTGCATATCTTTTCCAGTTCGGAACCTGCCAGCGGCGTTGCTATGGAGATCGTTACATAGTCGAAGCAATGATGCGAGGCGAGATCGAGGGTTTTCTGTATTTGAGCGCGGGCTTCGCCGGGTAGCCCGATCACGAAATAGCCGATTATTTCAAAGTCGAGTTCGCGGGCGGTTTCCAGGAGGGCGAGCCCCTTTTTCAGGTCCAGGGGTTTTCGAATGATTTTTCTGAGGACAGCCTGGTCGCCGGATTCGAAAGCGAGGTTGAGCCTGTAGCAGCCGGACTCCTTCATCTTTACAAGAATCTCTTTGTTCAATGAATAGACGCTCATCCCCCCCGCGGCAAGCCATTTGAAATCCAGGCCTCTTTCAATGATGCCGTCGCATATAGCCGCGGTTCTTCTGCGGTTCAGAGTCATGTTTTCGTCAAGGAAGTGAATCTCCTCGATTCCGAGTTCGGTGTTAATGCGTTCGAGGTCGTCCAGGACCGTTGGGACGGCTCTTTTTCTGAACTTTCTGCCGCCCCGCAGAAAGCCGACATTGCAGAAGCAGCATTTGCATGTGCAGCCGCGCGAAGTGGTGTAGTGTGTATATCTTTCGCTGTGTTCGGCGTATCTGAGATTGCCTTTGCCGCGATATGCAAAATAGTTTTTATACCCGAACTGTTTGTAGGCCGGAAAAGGCAGGCTGTCGAAATCCTCGATGAACGACATACCGCCGTCGCGTGCCGCCGCATCTGTGCGTGAGTCCGAACCGGACAAAACTACTGAGGCCGGGATATTATTGACCATACTCAGCAACGCTGAATCATATTCGCCGCGTATTATGAAGTCCGGCGAGCATGTATCCTGAGCACGTTGCGGATATGATGTTGCGAACGGTCCGCAGTAAACGGTAACGATACCGTCGTCGAGCTTCTTCGACAGCTTGAAAGCGACAGCGGTGTCCGCGGTACATTCTTTGATAAAGAAAGTCAGAGCCTGAGGCGCGGAAACGACAACGTCGGGCTTAAATTCGATGATAAGTTGTTCGAAATCACGGGTCCAGTCAGGAGAATTGCCTGCTAAGTTCAGATCGAACGGAACTATTTCATGGCCGTTCTCGACAAGTAATGCCGCGGCGAAGGCTGTCTCGACAGGAAACAAGACCTTGCGCAGAACGGTTCGTTCCGGGTCGAGCTCTTCGCGCTGTATCAGGAAAACTACTTTCGCCAGGGGAACTCACCTCCGAACGCGCTGTGCCAATGTTCGATCGTTCTGTTTTTTTCGCCGCCGATGGTCCATCTGAGCCAGAATTCGAAAATGTTTTTTATACTTGTCATAATAGTTTTCGCATTCAAAGCGGTTCCGTAACCTGCCGGCTTGCTATGATACTTCAACTGTATCTGGCGGATTTCGAGTCCGATCCGGCGCGCCTTTATCAAACATTCCGCCGGTATGAAGGAACTGTAGCTTTTCAAGTCGATGCCGTCGACGAAAAACCGGCGCGGCAGAAACTGTACGAACTGGTAGTCGAGTATCGGCGAATAGTCGAAAAAAAGCGAGAAGAAAAGCATTTTTATAAGATAATAATTTATCCTGGATTTCATCCATGAAAACATAGATTTGGTTTTGATCAAGTCGTGTTTGAAAGCGACGACAATATCTATTTCGGGGTCCTGTAGCAGCGGAATAACCTTGCCGAGATCGTCGAGATTAAAATGCGAATCGACATCGTTCCAGAATACAATATACTTCGAGACATTATTTCTGCCGGTTCGGGCGGCATAGCCTGTCCCCATATTTTTCTCATGGTGAATGACTTTCAGTTGCGGATACTCACGAGCGAGTCTGTCCGCGATCTCACCGGTGCGGTCTTCGCTGCCGTCGTTCACGAGAACGATCTCGAAGTCGTCAACGAACTTCCCGAACTGGCTCATCCACAAATGAATCCGGTCTTCGAGCCAGTTTTCCTCATTATAAGCGAAAGTAATCATCGAGAAAGAGAGGTTTTTAGGAAACTTTTCATTCATGAGTGCCGCTTACCGTCCAGTCATAGAAATCGTGTCACGCTTCCCGCCGATGCGCGTACCTGCGTACAGGTTGCTGTATGTATATTCATCGAATCCGGCTTTTCGCATCCGGAAGGCAACGGCGTCTGTGTCATAATCGACTCTTCGGAGGTCGATCTCCGCGCCGTCCATTACAGCGTAGGCCGCAGCCGGGACTCCGTCCCGCGGTTGTCCGACGGAACCGGGATTGCAGAATATCGTGTTTTCAAATACGTGTTTTGCCTGAACATGAACATGGCCGGCGAAGAAAAACTTCTCGTCTCGTCCGCTGAAATAATCTGCGCCGATTTCATAAATATATTCTTCGAGCGGATCGTGCCTGCCGCCGTGAACCATGAATACATTGTCAAAAGTCAGTTGCGAAGGCCTGCCGCGCAGCCATGCGAGGTTGTCGCACGTTATAATGTTTCGCTGAAAAGCAAGGCATTTAGTAGCAGTTGGAGACCGCGGGCACGACTTGTTGTTAATAAGATAATAATCGTGATTGCCCATAAGGAGGACGACGTCGCGCGCTCGCAGCGCCTCGATACATTCATTTATCATGCAGTAATAACCGGCGATGTCGCCAAGGCAATAAATTCTGTCGACCTCTCTTTTTTCTATGTCGGCGAGAACTGCCTCGACTGCCGGATAATTACCGTGAATGTCGGATATGATTGCGATCATAAACAATTATGTCTTCCAGATAGCGCAATGCCGTTCCTGTCATGATGGTTACTGGATCGGGCTTTTCGTTCAGCAAATAATACCTGATGCACATTTCCGCTTCATTGAAACCGAAGGCGGTTCTTATTGATGTGGTAGAAGAGATTCGCGCGTTAACTTCAAGAAGATAGAAAACACCATCATGTTTTCGGAACTGAAAATTTGTCGGGCCCTCAGGCCGGAAAAGCGCGACGAGTTCGACTATAAACTTATTAAGAGAGGGGATGACGACAGAACGGGCGCTGACTGTCGCGCCGCCACCGCCGAGTTTCCGTTGAAACACGATGGCTTTCGACCCTGTCCCGTCGCCGTAGCCGAAAACTCCGGCGGTATACTCTTCATCTTCCGTCCCGATGATTTTCTGTGCGAGAAAGTTATCGCCGAGTTTTTTTTGCCGGTAAATATATTCGTATTCCTGTGACACTTCGCAAACTCCGATAGACGCATGAGAACGGCGTGGCTTCACGATAAACGGAATGCCGAGTTTGTTCGCAACTGAATCGAAGCTGTCGCCGGTGCTTCCCGGTATCGCAGGGAAACCGTTCTCTGCGAGTGTTTTTTGTGTAAGCCACTTGTCGTTTGCAATATCGAGCAATTCACTGTTGTTCAATACGAGCCCGGCGCATGTTTCCCCGAGTTCAGCCCGGCTCCTGTGAATCCTCATCGTGTCGGCTTCGAAGCCGGGGATCACAAGGTCGATGGAATATTCCGTTATTATGTTCCTGAGAAAACCTATGTAATCCGGAGAGGACAGCGGCAGCGCTTCAATAAAATGGTCGCACCACTTTCTGCCGACCGCATCATGCTGTATGTCCATTCCGTAGACGGTAGTTTCAAACCGGGAATCGTTAAGCGATCTCACAATGCCGCAACCGATCAGCGCGCCCACACCTGTGACGAGTAGCCTGTACATGATTATCTGTTCTCCCTGAACTCACGAATCATTTCGATTCCTTCGCGCAGACTTGTTCCCGGCGTGTATTTCAGCGTCTCGAAAGTATCTGTCGCGGAAGGGATATACATTGCCGGCAGGTCCGGCCTGTCTTTCAGAAATAGGGCTTCCCCTCCGTTGCCATATACATCGTATGCGAGTTCCGCTATTTCGCTCAGCTTATATGAATCCGGGTGAACGCAGTTAAAAGCGCCGCCGATGCGCTGTCGGACAACGATCCCGATCATTTCCGCGAAGTCGTCGATCAGTAAATAGTTTCTGATGGGATCAAGGTTCCCGAAGAAATGAATATCTTTTCCGTTTTCAGCGCGATCAATAATGTGGTAAAAAAGCGGTTGATGTTTTCGCTCATTACCTGCGATATCATACAGGGGTCCGGCGGCCATGGAAGTGAACAACATGTCGCGGGCCGAGCATAATTGAGATACGTTATCCTGACCGTGCTGTTTCGAGATGCCGTAGGAACCGAAATAGGCGTTATCATTGTGCCGGAGCGAGAATATTGTCGATATATAAATGAAGTGTCTGCAACCGGCGGTAGCAGCGTTTTCCGCAACATAAAGAGAACCGAGAGAATTCAGCAATTCGTTTTGTATCATGCCGTCCGCCGAGTCGCCATAAAAAGCAGCGGCGCAATGCACAACCGCGTCATAATCGATGTCGATGCCACGGAACGAGTCACGGTTCAGAAGATCGATTCTGAAATCGGATGAATCGTCGCGCCCGGCGGTCACGACCTCGCAGTCGCGCCCCAACACGCGCTTGAGACTCCTGCCGAGTACGGAAGTTCCACCTGTGATCAATACCTTCATGATGACTGCACCGCTTCGATAAGTATTCCCGCGCAGAGTTCGGGATAACAAGTACCGACCTTCAGCAATGCCTCGAGTATTTTCCCGGTAAGTTCCAGGGACATGAGCTGTTGCGTCGAAAAAGGTTTCAGAAATATGCCTTCGGTCTTTATTATTTCGTAACCGGCTTCCACAGTCGTTGCGCTTATTGAGTCGACAGTGAAGTATCGCCTGTGCCCCAATTGCAAGTCTGCATCACCAAGCGCCGATATATCATCTATCAGACCTGCCGCGAATCCGATTCGCCTGTTCAGCGATTCGGCGTTAGGCACTGCGATGAACAGTGAACCGCCCGGTTTCAACATGCCGCGATACTTCTTAAGGATCGCCGAAGGATCGTCGACATGTTCAAGTATGAATCCCATTATCACATGGTCGAACCGTTCGCGTGTCTCGAAGTCTTCGAAATAACTTTGAACAATTTCCGCCTTTGATCTTTTATGCTTGTTTTTGAATCTGCGGATGATCGCCGGAGAACCTTCAACGACGACAAGTCTTTCAAAGCGGTTTTCGAATATTGTTGTCGAGAAGCCGTGCCCGAGCCCCAGCTCGAGCGCCGTGTCTCCGCAAGCGGAATCGAGTATTCTTTCGGGATACCAGTTCAGCATCAAGCTGTTGTCGAGAGAATACGGAAAATCACTGTCATAGCTTTTAGCAAAGTCGTCCAGTGAACCGTGCATAGATATAATCCTCGATACCCACTCGCTGCCTGCCGTAAAAGCGAAGCGGCTATCTATTTGGTTTGTAAAGATTACTTCTGAAAAACGCCAAGCGAACAACCGACATGAGTATAGGGAACGGACTCGACGGATAATGTTTTGAAGCCGGCTGCTTCCATATTGCGCGCGAGCGTTTCGGGCGGCCAGCGCCATTCGTCGCGTCGCTCCGACTTTTTTGTCATGATGACATAAGGCAGGTTCCACACAACAAGCCACCGGATGTCCCAGAACCCTTTTATCACTCCGTTGTTCCTGATATATCTGCGAAACCATGAACTGAATTCTTCGTCGCTTGCCGTTATCGTTATGACGGCGTATCCGCCCGGTTTCAGGATTCTGTGGAATTCCCGGAGCGCGTCTTTTGCTTTTTTGACTTTCATCAGGGCGTGCATGGAGGTCACAATGTCGAATTCGTTATCGCCATACTTGAGAGGCGAGTTCAGGTCTCCCCATTCGAAATGCACGTTGTCGACGCCCATGCCGCGCTGTCTCTTTTTTGCCTGTTCCAGGATCGCGTCGCCGAAATCGAGTCCGACGACATCGAGCCCCCTTTCTGCCAGCTTGAAGGCGCAATTGCCGTCGCCGCAACCCGCGTCGAGGCATCGCGCGCCCCGCGGCAGCGGGAGGGAGTCGATCTTGCGGAAAAACGCGCGGTGGACCTCCTGCACGAATTTTGTTTTCCGGGCAGCCGGATAAGTCCAGGCTGTTTTCTTCCACCATATTTCTTCCGACATGCGGCAGCGCTCCGTTTATTGTAGATTTATTTTATGTTTTTCACGCCTGCGACCATGCGTCCCGCAAGGCTCAGAAACTGGAGAAACGCATACTTAAAATCGTGATAGTTTCTGATCCGGGACAACCACCGCAGAATAAAACGCGGATTCAGATAGAATTCCTTTATTATACTGTTATACGACTCAAATATAAATTCGGGTGTCATGTCGTTTTGTGTGAAAGTGACCCTGTCGCCTTCGCAGGCGGTCCAGTCGTTAATCACATCATGGGAAACGTCGCAGTTTTTGAGAACATACTTTCTCAGTTCCGAACCGGGCCACGGATATGCTATCTGGACATTCACAAGATCGAGTTTAAGTTCGCGGATAAACCGTATGGTTTCGCGCGTCGTCTTTTGTGTGTCGCCGGGCAGATTCAGCATGAAGAAGCCGCGTGTTTCCAGGCCGGCCTCCCTGCTCCACGAAACTGCGGCTTTCACCTGTTCCGTCGTGATACCCTTGCGATTGAACTTAAGGATTTCATCCACACCGGATTCGATGCCGAAGCCGATGCTGTAAAGTCCGGCGGCCTTCAGCGCCTTCAGCATTTTCCTGTCGACCTTATCGACCCTGGACGCAATGCGGAAGGCAATGCGTTTCTTTCGCCCGGACAGCATGTCGGCTATTTCCATCGTGCGGTCGCGGTCGGCAGTGAATGTGTCGTCGAGGAAATATATTTCCCGTGCCCCGAAATCCTTTTCCAGCATGTCTATCTCTTCGGCGATATTCGCCGGCGATCTGTACCGTATGCCGCGGCCATACAGCCTCGGGCAGAAGAGGCACGCGCCGTTGCAGCCCCTGCTGGAGATCATCGTGAATTGCGGCATCAGCATATATTTGCCGGGCGACGGGAAATAGCGACCGACATCGAAAAGGTGTCTACCGGGAAACGGCATGGCATCAAGGTCCCTGATAAAACCGCGCGGGAGATTGCAGATTATCTCACCGTTGTCGCGGCGGCTCGATGTTCCTTTTATCCCGCTCGTGTCGCGGCCGTCAATCAGCGCGGCGGCGAGTTCGCGGAATGTTTCCTCTTCTTCGCCGAACACGACATAGTCGACATTCTCCGATTCTTCGAGAATCTTCTCTTTAAGTACTGTTGACAGGCCAAAACATGCGACGGGAATGTCTGGATATTTTTTCTTTATCGCTGCGGCGACATCATACATGTTGTATGTGCCGCCAAGGTTCGCGTTGAGCCCTACGACGGCGGTTTGCGAGCAGTCGATCTGTGCTATTGCGCCGCTGACATCCTTTTCCAACTGTAGATCAATAATATCGCTGCCGATTCCATGCAACTCGAGATATGAGGAAACATAAGCTGTGTTCAGGGGCAGTTCGAGATCATAAGCACCCCAGAGCGCTCCCCTGAAGGAAGACCTGTCCGTCGATATCAGCAGAGTTCTTTTCATCATTCCGACAATTCTTCAGATATGTCGCGCAGTGCGGTTGTAATGTACTCAATTTCCGAATCCGTCAGGCGCGGATACATCGGTATGCTTATCGTCTCGGCCCCGATGCGCTCTGCCACTGGGAAATCGCCGGGTTTATATCCATATTTTTCGCTGTAATAAGTGGTCAGGTGAACCGGCGGATAATTCACGGCGACACCGATGCCCCTGCTTTTCAACGCGGTAATCATATCGCCTCGAATATTGCTGTCCACCCTGATGGTGAAGAGATGGCGAGCGGATTTCGAGTTGCCGCGTATCGTTGTCAGTCCGATGTTCGCGATAGCGGCGATTTCTTTTTCATAAGCTCTTGAGACATGTTCGCGGCGTTCCCATAGTTCGTCTATTCTCTCGAGCTGTCCGATGAGAAGCGCGGCGTCAAGATTCGACATGTTCGCTTTGTAGCCGAGCAGAACCATGTCAAAGGGCTTGAAATCGCCCGTATACCTTGATGCCGCATCCGCGCTCAGTCCGTGAAGGCGCATTTTCACAAGCATGTCCGCGAGGTCGTTGTCGTTTGTCGCGATGGCGCCGCCTTCGCCGCAGGTGATATTTTTCGTGGCATAGAAACTGAAGCAAGCCGCGTCCGAAAGCCGGCCCGGCTGTATTCCGTCGCGAACGCCCTCGATGCAATGGGCGGCGTCCTCGATCAGAGACAGACCGTGTTCCTTCGCGATGCCGGAAAGTGTTTTCATGTCGCACATTTGCCCATAGAGATGAACTGGGATAATCGCTTTCGTCTTCTTGTTGACCGACGCCGCGACGCGCGACGCGTCGATGTTGCCGGTTTCGGGTTCAACATCCACGAACACCGGTCTCGCGCCGGTATGCTCGACAGCGTTCGCCGTCGCGACGAAAGTCATCGGCGTTGTTATAATTTCGTCTCCGGGGCCCACGCCGAGCGCCTTGAGAACGAGAAACAGGGAATCGGTGCAGCTTGTTGTGCCGATAACCCTCGACACGCCGAGATAGTCGGCGAGCATTTTCTCGAATTTCTTCGTTATACTGCCGGTTGTCAGGAATATCGAACGGAGTGTTTTCTCCTGGCGGAGGATGTCTCTTTCGTCGATATTGTGCTTGTAGAATTCGACCGACCTGTGTATGCGAAACTTGCCTTCCTGCTCGAGGAGTGGATTGTTCCCGGTGAGTTTCCTGTATCTCAGTGTGGTGGCGGTAAGATCGTCCTGTCCGTCGCCACGGTATTCGACAATTCCATCTTTCAGCGCGTCGCGTATATCGACAACGGTTTCCGGAACATTGCGTTTCGGCTTGAATCCCAGGTGGTTTTTAATCTTATCGAAGCTTACGTTGTACGAGCGCTCGTCGGCGTCTTCGGGAACAATAATCATTTCCGAGCCGGGAAAAATATCATGAATGATGTTGGCGACAGTGATAACCCTGAAATTCTGATCGTTGGCGCCCACGTTGAAAACCTGGCCGTTTACTTTCTCAACGGGCGCGTCCAGGACGTGCAGAAAAGCCCTCGCGGCGTCCTGAACATGCACAAGCGGTCGCCACTGCAGGCCGCCTCCGTTCACAAATATCTTGTTGCTCATCATGACGCGCGCGGTCATAATGTTGACGATCAGGTCGAACCGCATTCGCCGTGACAGACCGTATAGTGTGCCGAAGCGAAGGGCCGTGACGCAATAGTTCCTGTCGCACAGATTATTGAACAAAAACTCCTCGACCATGAGTTTCGACTGCGCATATAATGTAAGAGGATTGCATGAAGCTGACTCTTCGACGAAATAACCGCCGCCCTGTCCGTATACGCTGCATGACGAAGCGTTTATAACCTGCCTGATGCCCGCCTCCTTCGCCATCCTGTTGAAATTGATGATCCCGTCTCGGTTTATCGATTGCGTGAGTTCGGAATTCAGCGAGCACGACGGATCGTTCGACAGGCCGGCGAGGTCTATCAGGATGTCAATATCCTTAAAAACCGCTTCGGACGGCCAGCGGATATCGTCCTTTATCAGTTCATAGTTATTATTCTGTTTGAAGCCCTCAACGGGCTTCTCACCGAAAAAACAGCGGTCGATGACACGGACATAATGGTTATCTTCGAGTAGAAGCCGGGTGATCCATGTCCCGAGATAACCCGCGCCGCCTGTAATCAATATGTTGGACATATACTTATCTCCGGAATACAACTTATGAGCCACTTTTATTATTATCGGCGGATAAAGTAGAATCTGAACACATAAACACACGAACTGAGAAAACATATCGTCAGATAAACAACGAGTCCATATACTCGCCGCAACAGACAACGTATTCCGGAGAAGATGGGCCGCAGTTGAAAAGGACGTCGATTATCGAAAGGTTGGAGATGAACCCGCCGGGCCATTGCTGGGGATATTCTTTGCAATTATAACGCTGAAAAATCAGCTTTATCCCATACTTCGCAAACTTGGCAGGGTCATACAGAGCTTCTCCGGCCATGCCGTTATAGCAGTGGGTGGCACCCAGTTCCCGGCAGGCCTCGAGCAGTCGGCCCTTACCATACACATCGGTTTTCAATTCGCTGCTCAACAATATTTCCGTTCGTATCCCCAGCATTCCATTCAGGAGGTCGAGCTGTTCGAGCAGCAGGTCGATGAGCAGCGTGTGTTTTCTGTTCAGATGTTCTTCAAGTGCCGGGAAGTAGTCTCCGAAGAAAGGTGCTTTGCCGTAATATGCTTTTATCATGTTGAGGTGTTTCGCCGCCCAGTTTCTGTCCCACGATATTCTCACATCCCGTATCTTCGTATCCACAGGGCATCGCATTATCGGAACAGTCAGATAAGCGTCTTTTCCGTTCGGCGCTTTTATCCTGTTCCTGTTTCGCCAGTCGAGTTTTGTGTACTGCGCGTCATCGAAAACAACGAACAGGTCGGCCCTGTGCACCTGCTCGAAGAACCCGGCCCACGGCAAGTAGCCGGGTTGCAGCAGAACTACAGTTCTTTTCTCCGTCGCCATATAATCCGTAGGTGCGTGTGATATTTACAACTGTTTTTCCAGCGCATGAAAGTAATTATAGTTCCATGACCGGTATTCCAGATCGGTGCAGTCCTTACAATAGGGGACATCTTTCCTGCGGCCTTCAAGATGCAGTTTTCGCCACAATTCAAGTTGGTCGCAATGCCACAATTCCGAGATGCTCTTTTCATTGACATTGCCGATACGTAACGTATTGTACAGGTCGTTAACGCATCCCCTGACGTTGCCCTGCGCGTCAATCAGTATCCGCTCCCACAGGAACGGGCACGGGGTTTTCGCGGACATGTATGTTTTCTGAGCACTCTTATCTCTTTCGATCAGGCCCATGAAACCAAGCAGCTTCCTTGTGAGGACAACATCCACGGTATCGTTCCAGAACGCCTGAATATCTTCGAGGCTGTCTCTGTTTGTGTCCTGTTCGATCACACTCACCATAATCCTTGTCCGATAGCCGCCTGCATTGCGAAGCCGCACAAGTTCCCGAACATTTTTCAGCATCCTGTCGAATGAAAGCCCGACACGAATTTTTTCATAGACTTCGGCAGTGGCGGCGTCCACGCTCACCTCTATGCTTCGTATGCCGGCCTCGAGAAGCCGCTCCGATGTTTCCGCGTTCAGGCGCGACCCGTTTGTCGTGAGCGCCACATTTTTGTCCTTCTTCACCGACAACAGATACTCGATCATGTCCACCGCCTCGGGGTGCAGCAGCACTTCGCCCGCGGAAGACATCCTGACAAGATTGTGAGGATACCGGGCGCATTCGTCGGCGATGCGTTTAAACACATCCCAACTCATAAGCCGGTCTTTGCCTTTGAGACTTGCAGTGAAATCGGTTTTTGCGTTAGGGCAGTGGATACATTTCGCATTGCAGAAAAAACAAATTCCGCAAACCACCATTTCAGGAAATGTTTCGGATTCTTCGGACCGGAAACCGAACTCTTCAGGCAAATGGTTTATGGTGTCTCTTTCCCGCATATATGTGTGTCCTCATTTGAGAAGGCCCTGTTCCATAGCGAAACGAACGAGAGCCTGAATGTTTTTCAGACCGAGCTTTTCCATCGCACGACGCTTATAAGTCTCGACAGTCCTGGGGCTGAGACAAAGGTCTTCCGCCGCCTCGCGGTTGGTCTTGCCGCCCGCTATTTTTGTCACCACCTGCAATTCACGGTCGGAAAGTATCGAGATGGGATTCTCTCGGCCTGCGTGGTGTGTGCGAAACGCGATGTTCTCGGCGACGGATTTCGTGATGTATGTCCTGCCGCTTACCACCCTGCGGATCGCTTCGGGCAGATCGTCGGGGTCGATCCCTTTGACGGCGTAGCCGTGCGCGCCGGCTTTCAGAGCGCGGCCGGCATACTCCTCGTTTTCGTACATCGTGAGGATAAGTATCTTGATACCCGGGTCCTGGTCGAGCAGACGCTGTGTGACTTCGATGCCGTCGATATCGGGCATGTCGATGTCCAGGAGCACAAGATGCGGCCTGAGATCGTGACACGAGGAAATGGTGTCGCGCCCGCTGCCCGCTTCACCGACTATCTCTATATCATCCGTCTGCTCGAGCATGAACCTCAGCCCCACCCTGAACAGAGCATGATCGTCTGCGATGAAAACCTTAATCAATTACTGCCCCCGTTTTATAATGGTATGATCACATTTATTTCCGTGCCTTTGCCGGGTTCGGATTCAACATCGGCAGTCCCACCGCACAGCGCCGCCCTTTCGCGCATACTGTCGAGCCCCAGCCCCGACCGGTTCTGCGAAGGATCGAATCCGCCGCCGTCATCCGCTATAATTAATAATACCTTATTGCCGGCTCGTTTCATAGCTATAGTAATCACCGTCGCGCCTGAATGCCTGACCGCGTTCGAGATCGCTTCCTGAATAATCCTGTACACATTTATCGATATTTCCGGTTTCAGGTCTTTGTCGTCGAACTCTTCGATTTTCACATCAATATTGATTCCGTAGACAGACACGAATTCATTTGTCATTTCATTAACAGCGGATATCAACCCGAGCGAATCGAGCGCGGCGGGACGCAGCCCCTTGCAGATACGCCTCAGTTCAGCCGGTATGTTTTTGATCTTGTCCGCAAGCATCAGGATGTGTTCCCGACGCGGTTCGCTCTGCTGCTTTATGCCGGAAATAATTAGTTGAACGGCCGCCATCTGCTGGCCGATCTCATCGTGCAGTTCACGCGCCAGGCGCGCACGCTCTTCCTCCTGCAGCGAGATTACTTTTCGCGAAAGCGCCTGCAGCCGTTCTTCTGTCTGTTTCTGGAACGTCGTGTCCTTGATTACGGAAAGCACGCCCATATACCTGCCCTGCACGGAAAAGCTGGTGCTCGTGATGAGAATGGGAATTTTTCTGCCGTCTCTTGTCAGCAACAACGACTCGTAAACCCCGGGCCTGCCGGCGACCTTTTTCTCGCTTTCGAGTGAAAAAAAGTGAGTCCACGGTCTGTCTATCACATCACTCTTGTCCTCGTAGCCGAGCATACGCACCAGACCGCTGTTGACAAGCGACACCCGTCCCTGCTCGTTCTCGACCATTATCCCGTCGTCCGTCGTCTCGACAATCCCCTCGAAGATGTCCACCGTCTTTGCAAGCTCACTCTCGAGCGCCCGCACCCGCTCGCGCAACATTGCCAACTCGGCCTCCGGGGATGTGCCGGAACCCTGATCCGGCCTGGGGCCATCGGCGGGCGGCGCATTATTTCCCGGTTCTTTGCCGGTAGCGGCTTCGCTGTCTGGCGTTTCATTTACCATAATAATCAAGTATAACTGAACCTGCATGTTTATATCCATGCACAAAGAAAAGAAGCCTGTAGTCCCAATTGTAAATTATGATTCTGCTGCGGTCGGCTACAATTGTCCAAAGTCCGAAATTCGCACAAAGCATCCGGATGCACACAAGTTCTGGTATCCAGAAATACATGAAGTTCAGCCGGAACAGCTTAACCCGTATATTTCACCAATGCGGGTTAATTTGGGTGCCTGAAGAGCAGCCATATAAAGAAAGGGCCGCCGATCATCGAGGTGATTATGCCGATGGGGATTTCCGCCGGCAGTATAATCGTGCGGGCAACAATATCGCAAACGACAAGAAACGCGCCTCCGCCAAGTATGCAGGCGGGTGCGAGGTCGAAGTGGTCGGCACCGACTATCAGGCGCATTATGTGCGGAATTATCAGCCCGACAAAACCGATGGGGCCGCAGACCGCGACTGTTGCGCCTGCCGCGATAGAAACCGCGAAAAACAATTTCTTTCTCATCCTCTCGACATCGAGCCCCCTGCCGGTTGCAATCTCGTCGCCGGTGAGGATGAGGTTGAGTTCGCTGCGTGATGAAAATATTACAGCTACTCCGACAATTGCGAATGCGGCAAGCTGAAGCACCTGCCTGTAGCCGACTACGGCAATCCCACCCATCATCCAGCGCACGATTGAAAATGAATGAGCGAAATCCGCGAGGTACTGGATAAACATAATGGATGCGGAAAAAAAGAAGCTCATCGCGATGCCGGTCAGCAGCATAGTAGCCATGGTAAAACCCTTTTTTGCACGCGCAATACCGTAAACTATGACTATTGAACCAAGCGCGCCGATAAAGGCGAACACCTGCGCGCCCGGCAGGGCTATCCCCATTACTGTCGTTGCGATTCCCAGTTTTATTGCGATCACCGCACCCAGGGCCGCGCCCCCTGATACGCCGAGCGTAAACGGAGTTGCAAGCGGGTTTCTGAACATTGCCTGAAACGTCATGCCGCAGACTGAAAGCGTCGCCCCGGTGATGAATCCCAGCAGCACGCGCGGCATCCGCACATCCCAGAATATCCTCTGTCCGGTGCTTATCGCTCCTCCGCCGAATATTCCCGCGATGTCCGCGAAGCTTATCGACTGGCTGCCTATAAACGGAGCAATTGCAAGCACGACCAGCGCAATTGCAATGAAAACAAAGTTTTGTGTACGTATTTTTCTGTTTTCCATCATATATTTCTGTTTGGAAAAGCACATGCCGCGCCGTCGATCCCGGATTCGATTATGTCGAAGTTCGTGTCGAACAGGCCTTCGAGAGTTTCTTTATTCATTATCTTTTCCGGTGTACCGTCGAAAACGAGTTTTCCTTTCTTCAGGGCGATAACCCGCCCGGCGAAACGCGAAGCGAAATTTATGTCGTGCGTCACCGCAAGCACACACAGTCCGTTGCCGCTGTTCTGGTGAGCCAGGATAGACTGGACATCACACTGATGCCGCGGGTCGAGATATGTTGTCGGCTCGTCAAGGAGGATGATCTCAGGCTCTTGCGCGAGTGCGGAAGCGATGAATATTTTCTGTCTTTCGCCGCCGCTCAACATATCCATCCGCCTGCCCGCAAAGTCCGTCATGCCTACCTTGTTGATATATTCCATCGAAGTGTCGATATGCTCGCGCCCGGGCCGGAGCAGCGGATTCATATGAGGATACCGTCCCATCATGACGAATTGCAGAACTGTAAACGGCAGGTATACAGGTGAGCTTTGCGGCACATAGCCGACCTTCAACGCTATCTCTCTTTGTTTGATGTCGTTTATCTCGCGTCCGAAAAGCCGCACTGTGCCCGGAGGCGGTTTTTTCACTCCGACAAGATGCTTGAGCAGTGTCGATTTCCCCGCACCGTTGGGACCGATGACTGCGACAAACTCACCTTGTGAAATGCTGAAGCTGACCCCGTCGAGGATTTTCTGCCCTCCCATCTCACACGAAAGGTTCACTATGTCATATACTTTTTCATTTGCAGATTGCATTACTTATCTTATGCTCCGGAAGCAATAACCATTCATTCCAATGGGATTACTATTATTCCGTATTTTCGCTCTACAAGTTTATTGTGCGAAAGAAGGTTTTTTCGGCTCCGCGTCAGGATGATACCCTTCCGTCACCCTGTTTTCTGCCATACTAAGTGAAGTATCTCGTTTTTCAAAAACGCACAATCAAGTTATTCCTTTTATACATTAAAATATGCGGCAAGTTCTTTACGCAGGAAAAGCCTTGCGCGGTTCAGCCGCGACTTCACCGCCGGAACAGACAGGTCCAGAATCTCTCCTATTTTCTCATTGGTCAAGCCTTCTATATCCTTATAATAGAACACAATCCTGTATTTCTCAGGCAGTTTCATTATCGCTTCCTTCATCTTCTGCCCCAGTTCGGTATTCATCGTTTTTCTGACCGGATTGAAATCCCAGTTGGCGACACCCGCCCCCGGCGGTTTGCCTTCGGGGAAAGGATGCACATCGTCCAGGGAAAGGCTCCGCTCGTCCTTCTTACGCCCGCGCAGCTTCTTGTAGCAGGCGTTCACGGCGATCCTGTTGATCCATGTATAGAATGAAGCTTCACCCCTGAATGATTTAAGATTTCTATATGCGCTCAGGAATGTTTCCTGAACCACTTCGTGTGCATCCTGCTCCTCGGAAAGCATTTTTATCGCAAGGTGATATATGCGGTCCTCGTACAACGACACGAGCTTGTCGAACGAAGCGTAATCCCCCTGCTTCGCTTGCTCGACGAGTTTTTTTTCATCTTCCGGTCCCGGACTCATAATAGTGTTCTCATGTTCAAATTATCAGGTGTTGGCGGCTGGGCTCTTGTTGCGCTGTTCGCGCCATCATGCCGCACCCCGCGAAGGAGGGAATCGGGTGTTTTCCCCCGCCGATGTCGTTTCTACGTTATATGCAACAGCAAACATTCACTTCACATAAAAACATCAGAAGTATATACTATATCCTGCGGCGCAACAAGATGAACCGGGGCGGGTTGTAATGATGGAACAAGAGAAAAAAGCTGCTGAATCACTTAAAATAAAACTCGAGCAGAATCTAATATCGCCGGGTGGCATACAGGCAGTTGTCGGGCTCGACGGGTATATCGACGAGATTGTCCATGTTGTGGACAAAAGATTGAATCCGCATGAATTCGTGCGTGTAAAGACGATTGCTGAATTCGGAGAGCGAATCTCCAGTTTCGCCGGAAAGAGCGGCAACATCGAGTTTGTTACGCAGCGCAGAAAAATAGGCGGTAACGGTCCGATCATGGCAGAGGCGCTCTATTCGCTCGGTGCGGATACTACTTATATCGGTAACCTGGGCAGACCGGAAATTCATCCGGTTTTCAGAAGTTTCGCAAAAAAAATCAGACACTATTCGCTTGCCCGGCCATGTCGCACGGATGCCGTTGAATTCAATGACGGAAAAATCATGATCGGAAAATCCGCGTCGGTTGTGGATATAACCTGGGATAAAATTCTTGAAGTCGTCGGATTTGAGAATCTACTGAAGATTCTCGAAAGCGCGGACCTGCTTGCGCTCGTGAACTGGACGATGGTTTCTTTCATGTCGGATATATGGGACAGGCTGCTCGATGAGGTGTGCCCGAAACTCGGCGGCGCGGCGGAAGACAGGTTGTTTTTTGTGGACCTTGCAGACCCCCAGAAAAGAAGCGATGCCGCCATAAAAAGGATGCTCGGACAACTGAAAAAGTTCTCGAAATATTACCGGGTGCTTTTCGGGCTGAATGAACGCGAGGCGCAGCAGATCTCGCGGGTGATCGGGCGCGACGACACGCGGCAAGCCGCCGACCGGCCGGTTGCAATGTGTGAAGCGATAGCCGACCATCTCGGCATATATTCCGTTGTCGTCCATCCCATCCATTACGCGGTCGCGACAATCGGCGGCAGGACATACAGGCAGGAGGGGCCGGTGACGGATCGACCGTTGATCACTACCGGTGCGGGCGATCATTTCAATGCTGGTTTCGCTCTTGCTCAGGCGCTGGGAGAGGACCCGCAGACCTCGCTGTTGATGGGCGTGTGCAACTCGGGTTATTATGTAATGAAGGGGGAATCCGCCGGGTTCGAAACGCTTGTGGATTTCATGGGAAACTGGCGCGAGGACCCCTTCGGCATGAATTACCGGAAATACTGAGTTTCGTACATTGTAGAACAATAACCGTTTTTATTCGATAGTTGTCAACTAGTTGCTTAACGGAGAAAAACATGGATGCTGAAAAGCAATACAACGGCAAAAAGATACTCATCACAGGCGGCCTCGGCTTTATGGGCAGCACTCTCGCCCACAGGCTCGTCGCGCTCGGCGCGGATGTTGCACTGATAGACAACTTCCTGCCCGGCCACGGCGCGAATCCGCGCAACATTAAAGGAATCGAGCAGGACGTTCAATTGAACCTCTGCGACATTCGCGATGAACATGTAATGAACCGGGTCGTCAGGAATAAGGATATTATCTTTCACATCGCCGCCCAGACCAGCCATACGGACAGCATGAAAGACCCGTTTCTCGATGTCGATATAAACTGCCGCGGCAACATAGTTTTTCTTGAAGCCGTCAAAAACAACAACCCCGGCGCGCGTGTCGTGTACACATCCACCCGCGCTGTTTACGGCAGCCCCTTCGAGACACCCGCCACGGAATCCACGAGACCCAACCCGGTGGATATTTACGGTATTAACAAGTATGCCGCCGAAGAGTATCATAAAATATACGGCAACGCATACGGGATACCTTATGTAATAATGCGTTTCAGCAACGGCTACGGAGCACGCGCGCAGATCGAACACAGTAAGTTCGGCATCCTGAACTGGTTTGTCGGACTCATTCTGGGCGGCAGGCGGATAAAAATCTTCGGCGACGGCTCGCAGTTGAGAGATTACACGTATATCGACGACATGATAGATGCGTTCATACTCGCCGGGGTAAAAGAGGAAGCAGTCGGCAAAGTTTATAACATAAGCGCTGGAGACCGGATAAAGTTTGTCGACATGGTGAAGATGATGATCGAAGTGGCGGGGCAGGGGAGCTATGAACTTGTGCCGTGGCCGGATGAATATAAAAAGATCGAAGTCGGTGATTTTATTGCGGACAGCACCCTTATAAAGAACGAACTCGGCTGGAAACCCACAACCGGGCTGCGCGAAGGCCTTGTTGAAACATTCGATTACTTCAGGGAGAATCTGGACTATTATCTGCCGAAAGAATAGTCGCTACAGCTATAAACTTCTCTTTTCAGCACACGAGCACTAAGCAGATCATTTTGTTTGTAAGGAATGCAGGATAGCAACAATAAGTTGTTGCCTGCGGCGCGATAGGGGCCTGATAAAAAACCGCCGCTCCCGATACAGGGGCGGCGGTCTGATATTGTCTCGGGTTTTATTGCAAAGATACATTCCCGATTTGTGTTGAATGTATCTTTATTCAGGGATACTATCCGCCTGAAAGAACGTAATAATAAGCGTCATTTATGGCGATATCGACGCCGGTTGTCGATCCGCCGACGGTCACGACCGCAGGTGTCGAGTTGACGCCGCAATATTCCGAATAGTAGTCGGGCTCCATGTTCCCGTTCGTATCCTGGAAAGCATATACTGAATATGTGCCGGGCTGAATGCCTGACAGGGTATAAGTGCCGTCGGTACTGCTTGCATTTGTAGTGCCCGCGACATGTTGCGACGAATCCATTATGAAGACATTGATATTGCTGAAATCGCCGTAGTTGTTTGTTACGGAACCTGATATTGTGCCGACATTCGTGTTGTCGATGGTGATGGTGACCGCAGTTGTGCTGGTAGCGTTGCCGCCGCCGTCTACCGCCTTGACCTGAAGTGTATGGTCGCCGTCGGACATTGTGGTCGTGTCCGTCCGGAACATGGCTTCATATTGATAGAAGTAATAGTAGCTTCCCTCTGTAGATTCATACATGAACCTGGCGTCCGCGGTTTTCGTCGTTGTTTTGGTTCCATCGATGTAGAGTTCGAAGTAGTCGACAACGCCGGTGTCCCTTGCTGTCGCGCCGAACAGGGGCACACCGGAATATGTACCGCCGGATGTGACATCGAGTTCGAGGTTTGTCGGGGCCACGGTGTCCGGAACGACAACAGTGACACTTACCGGTGCTATTGTCGAGCCGTACCAGTAATTCCATGCCGTGCTGTGTAGATCGAACACCCTTGAATACGCAGTGGTGCCGGTGAGCAGGTATGGTTTATCTACATTATCCTCGTAATAATAAATCTCGCTCATCGCCTCGCGTGTCGCGGCGGCGGTGGGTGTGATCGTCATAATGGTTCCGCCAAGCTGGTTGACCGTCACTTCGCTGTCGAACGTAAAGCAATTGCTGCCGTCTCCGTTCTGGCCGGCGCTGACGGAAGCCGTCTGGCCGTCCATCGTTATCTGGAGGTCCTGTGCGGGCTGTATGGCGATTCCATCTTCGGCACCTTCCCATACCATGTAGAGGCAATATTCACCGGTGCCTTTTTTATCGAATGCCGCGGATTCGGGGAATCCGTTGGGGAAGAGACCGCCGAACGTGGCGTCGGGCATTGTGTATGTGCCGTCGTTGTTGTAGGTAATGGCGAGGTCTTTCCAGTCGGCCGGCGGTGTGTTGAACAGTGCCGAGAGATCGACATAAGTAAGGAACGTGACATCTGTGTCGATGCCGACGATCTCCTCTGCCGGCGCCGCGACCTGCACGCCGTCGAACATTGCCTTGAGGGCTTTAAGGCCATACTCGGTTTCGTCGACGAGCAACTGGTCGTCGAGTTTGGAATTATACTCGATGAGCTCGTTTTCGTCCGTGGTTTCGGCCTGTATGAGGTCGACCGCCGCGATCATGTTGTCGAGCGAATCGTCGAGCAGTGTTTTGGCGCTTGTGATGTAGGAACTGTTGACGAGTTCTCCGAACGGCGAGGCGGGCAGGTATTCGTCGGGGGAGGTCACACCGTCTGCGGCGTCGTTTTTGACCTGGTCGGGATCGATGCTGAAGTCATCGTCGTCGATACCGGTCCAGTCGTAGGCGAGGCCGTAGTAAGCCATACCCTGTACGAACTGGAGAGCGCCCTTGAGAAGATATATATCTCCGGCGTCGATAGTGATCCACTGTGTGGATATTTCCTGGTTGTCCGCCGGGATGTCGAAAGTGTAGCTCGCGTCGGAGGCTATATGTGTTATGACCTTGTCCAGGTAGGCGATAAGAGTATCCGCTGTGCCGCCTGTCAGGGCGAATGTTTCCGTCTCGCGCTTGTATTCGGCGTAAGTCGGATTGTCCGGGTCGGCAAACGGAGTTGCCGTGCGGCCTGTGATTCTGGGCAGAGCGGCGTCGAGCCTCGAGAAAGCCGCGACGCCCGCGTCGGGGCGCACAGCCGAAAGGCTCGATTCGAGCGCGCCCGCCGTAATCATGGAAACCTTTCGGTCGGTGTTTACCGCGTCGGAGAAGTCGTAGGTGAACGGGAACATGCTTTCGCTGTTCATGATGTCGGCCCAGACTTCGTTCTCGTCGGCCAGAGCGACGATGAACGCCGCCATGTTGGCGTCGGCGTCGTCGGGATTGCTTGAGAGGTAAGAGAGGATGCTGGATTTCGCACTCTCGAACTCGCTTTCCGATAGGCCGTCCGTGCCGGGCTGGAGCAGGTCGCTGAGGCCTGTAACGCTTGCGATTGTACCGACCGTGTCTGTAGCTGCCGACACGAGCGGACAGGTTAATCCGGATATTGCAGTGTAGATATTCTCCGGCAGACTGCCGCAGATGCTGTTGTCCGGATTATCGAATTCATTGTAGCACTGGCAGTAGAAAGAATCGTCGATTTCGGTCCAGAGCGAATCCGGGATCCCGTCCGGGATGAGGCCGGAGAATGTTTCGTCAGGCAGATATGGAATACCGTCCGTGCCGCGTTTTATATATTTGCAGCTGGTGTCGAGACAATCCGGCGCGACGGCTTTCCAGTCTGAAACGGGAGTATCGAACAGAGCGCCAAGGTTGACGACAAGTATGTCGCTCAGGTTCGATTCCGCGCTCATATCGATCGAGATCATGTCGTCGACCAGCAGCAGCCCGTTCTTGATGCTCTTGAGCTCTTCCTTCAGAAGCGCGTCCGCGTGAATCGGGATTAGTTCGTTGCTGTCGGTAGTTTCCGCGAGTGTGTCGTCGATGCCGTCGGTAAGTGAAGCGAATGATTTTCTCAGGAATGTTTTTGCTTTTGCGAGTCTGTCGGCACCGTCGGCTCTGAGGGTGCCCCAGTCGCCGGTGGGCAGATACTCGGCGGGTTCATAGTAGCCGCTCGAATCGGAGTCCGTCACCGCGGCATCCCAGCTGAAGGAACCTTCATACATGTTGTAAGCGGTTCCGGCATAAGCGAATCCGAGCAGTTGCTGTATCAGGCCTGTGATGATCTCGAGATCACCGCTGTCTATATAGTAGTTGAGGCCGGACTCCGTGTCGAAAATATCTCTGGGGATCGTGAAGTAATCGGTCGGATTGGATTCGAGATACTTGGATGCGGAGTCGAGATATGTTTCAGCGTTTTCCAGAGAGCCGATGACACGCATGAGTTCCGCCTGGAATTCCGCGGGAGACGAGTCTTCGTTAAGTGTGCCGCCCGTGCCGGTAGTACCGCCGGCGGAGCGACCGGAGAACGACTGGAGGATGCCGGTCTCTATTCCCTGCGCCGGAACAAGCGCCGCCGCTACTCTCGATGTTACTTGTGGGATAGTTCCGTTTGTAAACGGGAACACGCTTTCGCCGTGGTCCAGTGTTTCGTCCATGACATCATAGAGCCTGTCGCCTTCGTCGAGCAGGGAAACAAGTCCCATGAGGAACAGCGCTTCTGCGTTCTGCGGCTCGGTTTTGAGCAAGGTGAGAAGCTCGCCCCTTGCCGAGTCCAGGTCGGTTTTGGAAAGTTCGTTGTCGGTCTGGCCGAAAAGAATAGCCTTGGCGGCAGTGGGTTCGGTGCCGCGCGCAATGGTTGTGCTCGTGGTGCTCGCGGCGTCTACATAGATGCGGATGTCGCGTGTCGCAGTGGTTGTTCCGTCGGTGATAGTGATACCGGCCATGTATG
>JAJRTR010000169.1 GCA_024278215.1 bacterium | reverse complement strand
GCAGCAGTATGGACACGGCGAAGTGCGCTAATATTGTCGTCACGGAAGGCACAACCGACCTGATGCAATTCCAGGGCGCGGACCGCGTGAACAAAGACCTTCAGCCCTTCATCGCTGTGCCCACTACCGCCGGCACCGGCTCGGAAGTCACGCTTGTCGCTGTCGTCTATAATGTCGATGCAAAAGAAAAAATGGCTTTCACTTCAGATAAACTATATCCAAAAGTTGCGATAATCGACCCGCGCATGACACAGACTCTGCCGCCCCAGATCACCGCCGCTACCGGCATGGATGCACTCACACACGCCTGCGAAGCATATTATTGCCTCGGCAAAAACCCCGTTTCGGATTCTCTGGCGCTTACAGCGATCAAGCTGATTACGGCAAATCTTGTTAAATGCGTGAAAGATGGCGGCGATGTCGACGCAAGGATGAACATGGCGAACGGGGCACTGATCGCCGGAATGGCGTTTTCCAACTCGATGGTCGGCATGGTCCATTCGCTGGCTCACGCCGCAGGGGGCGCGTGCCACGTTCCGCACGGAACAGCCAACAACATTTTCCTTCCCTTCGGCATGGAACACAACCTCACGAAACGTGCCGACATTATCGCCGAACTCGCGCCGTACCTGTGCGGTTCGAATGTGCCGGGCAATTCTCTTGTGAAGGCCCGCGCCGCTATCGACGCCGTGCGAAATCTCAGCAAACATCTCAAGCAGATTTGCGGCTTGCCCACGACATTGAAAGAAGCCGGTGTGACAGCAGATAAAATAGAGGAAATCGCAAAACTCGCTATTAACGACGGTTCTCTTATATATAACCCTGAAGAAATGACGTTTGATGAAGCGGTGGAAATAATTAAAAAAGCGATGTAAGAGCCACGCAAGCGCCGGAATATTGCTGCGGAGGCTCTTATATCAATCTGCTTTGACAACACGGTTTGTCAATTTGCCTATGCCTTCAACTTCAATGACTATCTCGTCTCCCGGCAACATAGGCCCGATGCCCGAAGGTGTGCCGGTCGCAATGACGTCGCCGGGCAGAAGCGTCATAACGCCGGATACGAACTCCACGATCTTTCCAATCGTAAATATCAGGTTCCTCGTGTTCGAATCCTGCTTGAGTTCTCCGTTAAGGTACGACCTCACTGCCACATTTGCCGGGTCTATCTCGTCGGTGACAACAGGTCCGATCGAACAGAAAGTGTCGAAACTCTTCGCGCGTGTCCACTGCCCGTCGCGGCCCTGGATATGCCGTTCCGTGATGTCGTTGAGGCAGGTATAGCCGCGAATGTAATCAGGAACGTCTGCGGCATTTATATTTTTAGCTTTTTTGCCTATAACTATCGCGAGTTCCGCTTCGTAATCCACACGGGTCGCCTGCGCGGGATAGACGATGTCGTCACCATCGAAAATCACAGCCGTGGGCGGCTTCATGAAAATTATCGGTTCTTCAGGAACAGGCAGTTTGAATTCTTTGGCATGGTCACGATAATTCAGGCCAAGCGCCACAATTTTTGATGGTATATTCGTGATTTTTTCTTTCATAATATGGTCCTGTCATTTTTCATTGAGAACAATACTACCGTGATATCTTACCGTAATCCGCACATTTCACCAAAGCTCTATAACAACTTATGGTCGGTCGTTGACTATTCTTCGTTCCCGCTCTTTTTCCTGTTATCATCGCCCAGAAGATACTTGAGAACAGCCTCTGCGTCATGTTGCTTGCCGGCATCGAATTTATTCTTTATGTGCATGTCGAGGAAACGCCTGTCGGCCTTACTCCAGTTGTATGTTTCGAGAGTTGTCGCATGGCAGTCGAAGCACAATTTCTGAAATTTCTTTTTTGGCGAACGAGGATCACCGGCCGGCAACTCCGGTTCCGAACCTGAAACAAGGTGAAGATATTCAAAGAGTGTTTTCTTTTCTTCATCATTCGCGTACATCGGGTCGCCGCGCATTTTTTCGCCCCAGTATTCGTGTCTCTCGATTATATTTTTCCAGCCGAGCCGTGACCTGGGTCTGTCCCTTGCAGGTTCGGACGGGTGACACGACAGGCACCGTTTTTTAAATAGCTTATCGCCTTTTTGCATAAGCATTTTTTCGCGCATGGCTGCATCATCGGACGTCGACGGCGGAAACTTTTCGTAGAGCGCATCGACTATTGCCCTGCGATTCGCGGGACGCAGCCATAGCCAATTCTTCTCGATATGCCAGTTGACGATTCCGCTCCACGCGCTGAATGTGCGCCCGGCAGACGGCAACGCATGGCACGAGCCGCATTTCTTTTTAATAAGGTTACCGGTATCGCCGGGTACTTTTATGTCGTCTTTCGAGTAAGGGAATGCCGATCTGTCGATTGAAAAGCGACCGTACATTTTTTTCGCGCGAAGTTTCGGCGGCGGTCCCTTGGGCCATTCGCCTTCAAAGTAATATACTTTGTTTCCGCGCGCAAGTATTTCGGCGGCGGCAGTGATTCTTTTTCCGTCTCGCGATACACCGTCTACAAAAAACGAAAAGACTACCGTGTCCCAGAAATCCGGCCTGTTATTCACTTTGTCGAACAGTTCCAGGCTCTTGTAATAGACATTCGCGTGAAGCGGCGCATACCTGTATGTGAACCTGCCGTCTTCTATCGGCAACTCGCCGTCGGAATAGACGACGCCGGGGCTGACTACCGTGTAATACAGTTTCCCGTCTTTCCAGCCCTCGGGCAGACTCCCATGCAATTCGAGTACATCTTTCGGGTCGAACTCGGAGACCAGCGGCATGTCGAATGTGATCTTGTATGGCGAGTTTTCTTCCACAACATAGAGGTGGTACCAGCCGTCGGGTTTGCCGAGCGTCGCGCCCTCCCTGCCCCCGGCAAAGAATTTCATGTATACCCTGTACAGTCCCGGTTCCCGCGCGATGTAGCCGGGCATCGGCTTGAATAATCCGAAGTCGTTCGATTTACCTTTGTATATCAGAGGTTTGCCGGAAGGCGGCACGAGCCTGAACTCATAATCGGCGGAGATTGAAGGGAAGAGGAATCCGCCGCTGACTATCTTATCTCCCGTCTCGTAGATAGCGCCCTGCTCCGGCGACATGCCCGGAAACATGTAGTAATCACGCCCGCCCACCGTCACCAGCGGCGATTTCAGGGGCGCTTCTACCCTGTTGTTCTCGTCCCTGCCGTCTGCCACCAGCGCCGATGAATGATATATGCCGTATTTATTCACGCCGGTCTTCAAGTTCCTGTATACAACCCCGCCCATCAGGTGATACAAATCTCCACGCACATCGCCGTTTTCGCCCGAGCCGAACTGGTGCCCGAAAAAGTTCGGCGTAATTATCCAGTAGGATGTCGAGTTGGTGGAATCGGAGACAACATTCCGGCTCAGCAGGCCGGGCTTGATCGAAGATGAATAATAGTAACTGACGATCTCCTGGTCTTCCTGGAAGGCATGGGGCTGGTACCTGTTCGCGCCCATGGACATCACAGTGAGATTGTCGGCGGCCTTGTGCAGCGAAGTCTCGACCATATCGAGCAGCATGGAATCGCAGGTGTCGACCGCATAGACCTTTCCCCAGCAATCATTCAAGTCGTCGATCGTTTCACCGAAATGTTCATTGAGAAACCTATCGAGCGGCGGAAAGTTATTCAGCACCTCGCCTGTGACGGACCTGTCGGTTGTGGAAAAAGATAATAGAGGATACATTTCGCCGACGTTCCACAACAGCGCCGGTGAGAAAAACAGGACGTCGTTGCTGTTGTACGGCATTCCCATTCTGATCTGGGTCATCGTCATGTCGTTGATTTCCTGTGTGCCTGCAAGTCCGCTCGCCCTGAGCTCGAACCTCGGCCTGAAATCCAGCGGCACATTAACATCGAAGGGCCGCGACTGGAAGAACATGATATCGCCGTGCACCGTCACGTCGCTGTCGCGCGTGGCGACTACGCTCGCGCTGGTCTGGCCGCCCATCCAGAGCCTGCCGTCTTTGTCCCAATAGGTCGCGGTAACTTCCGCACGGTATTCGCCCGGCGCGTCGAAAACCATCGGCTCGAAATTTTCACGCGGAAAGTAGTAGCCGTAATTATTCGCGCGGCCTGTGTGCTTCCACACTTTCACGTCTTCTTTCGACGAGTTCCTGTACAGCTTCACTTCGTAACTCATGTCCGCGGGCACACCCGGATGCACAGTCACTCTCGGCGAATAGCTCATGCCCACCGAGTAGGGCATACCCGGCTTGCAGCTTGTGCTCATGCTGAGCGGAAGCGCGACCCAGACGTCATAAGTGCCGCCGCCGAAATATGTCCTTCCAAACACATCATTTATGTAGCCTTTCATCTCGATCACATAATGGCCGTATTCGCTGAAACGGTAATCGAAATAATTCCCACCGGTCGTCGCTCCCGTTTTTGTGTTTCCGATGAACGGAGCGCGGCCCAGATCATCTGTTCCGCCCGACGGCGTGTGGACCACCACACTCATTTCACCTGACGAATAATCGAGTTCCACCGGTGAAAGCTGAATGTGAGAAAGAACGGTAGGCCCTTTGTAATAATATGTTTTTTCAAATGATTCCTGTTCCTTATTCTGCGTTGGGAAATCGGGTTCGAGTCGATATGTGATCGGAGCGCCGTAGCGGTTGTTCATCGGGATAATCATCTTATCCTGGCGCAGGCCGGAATAGCTGATGGCGAAATAAGCTTTGTCCTCGCGGGCGACAATGCCCCTTGTGCCGTGCGTGTCGACCGTCCCGAGCAGCGTCCAGGGCATCCTCGGAGGCGCGGGAGCGCCGACGGTGAACACAGGCGAATAATTTATGTTGATCCTGCTTCTTTCAGTGGCATTCGCGGTAAGAAAAACATCCCTGCTCTTCTCCTCGTCAAGCAGAATCGAGCCGAGATACGGAATGAGTTCAAGCTTGATCAAACGACCGTCGATTCTCGCGCCCATCTCGATCGCTATTCGATAGTGGCCGTCATCGATGTCGCCGGGTACACGCGAGTCTATGGAAAATCTGATCACATCACCATCAATCGCTTCAGCCGGCGTCCTTGTGTCCACCATCTCCCACGGTGTACGGTAATGATTGCTTTTAAATTTCGCAGGCAGGTTTTCCTGCAATGTTTCAATCGGCATGCCGGTCGGCGTGAGCATACACGACATCTGAATATTGGTAAATTGCCTGAAATGTCCTTCCCTGTTGTAGATCGGCGCGATCACCGCCAGCATATATAATTCATCCGACCCGGACTTCTCGATCAGTCTCAGTATCTCCTTATCAACTATCTTCACTTTCGCGTCAAGGTGAAAATCGGCCCCGCGCTGCATCTCCAGCGAACTCATGCTGAATGTCGCTTTCCACTTTTCGCGATCCTCGCGGACAGTATTCGCTCCGACTCCGATTACCGAATGCTCGCCGACGAGCGTAAACACAACCCCGCTCTTATCACCTGCCTCATCAGACCGATACAACTCGCTCAGCCTTTCGCTTTTCCATGACTCGAACCCTGCACATCCTGAAACATACAGGATCAACGCAAAGCAGACCGATACGATAATAAATGCGGCAAGCGCCCTGGCGGCGACTGTACTGAACACTCTATTATGTTTTGTTCTCATCACGATGCTGTCTTCAATTGCTTTTGTGTTAATTCTAAGGTAACAAAAATCACTTTTCAACAAAGCCATCGCTATCTTCTAACCCGCATATTTCACCAATGCGGGCTAACTGAACCGGGTGCAATCCCCAAAAGTCGATCAAGACTCATTGCAGAAAGACTGATTATCATTGGGCGACATGCGATAGTAGAGGCGCGAAGCGCTTTGGTGTGCGGCGATTCATCGCCGCTTTACCCATACAATTCAGCGAAGAGCCGTTATTATATTTCTGCTCCGCTTTTCGATGTGAGCCTGTAGAATGGTCGTTGCGCTCAGTATCCAGGGCATATACTGAACTTTCACATACGAATCAGACCTTAATTGCGCCGATGTGTGCGGCGCGTTTGTCGAATTCTTCATCAGGGGGATTCTCTTTTGCGTCTTCGCATCTGCCTATAGCTCTTTGGGAAGGCAGGTCTTCAGGGATATGTTCAAAAACTTCTTTGAATTTTGCTATTGCTTTGTCGAATTCACGAGCGAAATAAAGTTGAACACCTTCTTCATATACCGCAATTCCCTTTTTAATATTGTCGGCAAGGGGTTCTTCTTTTCTACCCATTATTTCAAGGATGCGAACAGGTTTGCTCTCGAGCCAGTCGACATCAAGCAACCGCGTATGAATGACATCTTTCGCATAATTGTAAGTGGGTTCGCTTATGGTCATCACCGTGCCCCATTTCTTGCCGCCGCTCTCGAGGTGTTCGCCATATTCGACATTCTCGCCGACAACGGTGTAATTGAAACGCTTTACCGACCCCATGTTCCCGGCGATCATCATACCTGTGTTGACGCCGCAGCGCGCGGTAAGTTCCGTTTTGCCCTGTTCGCGCCAGACCTGGCGCATTTGCTCGAGTTTTTCCTGCATGTCGATTGTGGCAAGACATGCGCGGATGGCGTGATCGTTCTCGGGGAACGGTATCGGAGCGCCGAATATTGCGACTACGGCATCGCCGATATACTTGTCAAGCGTTCCGCCATATTCGAAAATTATGTCGGTCATTGCCGTGAGGTATTCGTTAAGAAGTTCGTCAAGGTCTTCAGGCGGCATGCTTTCGGATATCGACGTGAAACCCGCTACGTCGGAGAAAAACACTGTACATTCCATCCACTCGCCGCCGAGTTTCAATTTGTCCGGGTCTTCGATAAGAGATTCGACAACTTCCTTGTTGACATAAGTGCCGAACATGTTTTTCATCTTTTTCTTCTCCTGCTCTTCGGTCACAAACCTGTATATGAAGACAAGGAGAAAGGTTAGCACGACCAGCAGAACAGCCGCGAGAATAGGCAGGCTCGTATAACGAAAAACAAACATGTAGAAGGCAAACGCACCGTAAACAGAGATCACAAATCCCATGAAAAGGAAGTTGATGAGACCTGTGACGACGGTCGATTTATTCTGCACAACGCCACCGACCATGCCGACCGACAGAGACAAAACAAAGAAAATAACAATCACTACATACCACTTTACATATTTTATGAATATGTCCTGGACAATAGTGTTTATGACGTTCGCGTGAAGACCGAGCAGCGGATACCTGGGTTCGAGCGGTGTCGGGTTCAGGTCTTCAGTGCCGACAGCGGTGCGGCCGACTATCAATATCTTACCGGTCAGGTTCTCGAGTTCCGCTTTCCTTGTCTGAGCCTCATCGGCGGTGATGGATTCCCTTAGCTCGATAACTTCTGCGGGCAGCTCGGCGAGTTTTGCTTCTCTTTCTTCTTTCGGCAAACTCAATATGTCCTGGTGAGCTTTGTAGTTGTTGAGTCTGCCGATATTCATATATATATTTTTCAGGCTTTTATGTCCGAAAGGGATCGAGGTGTCGGCCCAGAGCCCGGCCCAGTTTACAATCATGGTGCCGTCCTCGAGCAGTGGGATCACGATGTCCTTCTTTTCGCCGGTGCGAGGATTAACGGCATCTTTGAGAATGATCCGTCGTTTTTCAAATGTTATATTCGAGAGAGGAACATTGAGATACTGAAGGGCCAGCAGGAAGTCGACATGTGGATACATCTTACCTGCATATATCGCCACCGGCGCTATTCTGCGGAGTTTTCCGTCTGATGAAATCTCAGCTTTAAACATGCCCTGCCCTACTGTTTTTCTTCCTATTGTGGGATTAACAGGCACAGCTTTTCGGAGGTGCAGATAATTATCTTCGACCCCCGGTGGAATATCTACCTCGACATATTTGTTTTGCAGCCGGAACTCTTCGAGTTCAGCCTGCCTTTTCTTGTAATCACTTTTCAATCTTTCAATTACATCTTTCGGGAAAGGATTGTTTTTTTCTTCTATCAGCAACTTGAGTTCGTCCGGCAGAAGGTTGAAATATGCCTCATAAACCTGCGCGAGTTTTTCATTTTCCGGTCTGTTGAGGGTTGGGCGTCTGAGCACATTCAGAAGCATCTCCCTGATGCCGGCGTTGTTTCTCAGGTCATCGACATCGTAAGGGACAACGGCCATATTTTCCGACTTATACATAAAAAAAACATTTCCGGCACCTTCCATGTGATTCGCCAGCATCTTTTCTCTGTCGGGCGCCAGTTCGTTCAACTCGGCATTCTGCTGTGAAAACGCACTTACCATGTTCATGTAGGAATCTATTTCCTGGAATGTATCACTGAACACGAGCTCTTCGATTCTCGCCGCGATTTCAGATTTCGACGCGCCGGCGCCCGGGTCGTCAAGGAATTCACGCAAATAACTCAGTTGGTCGACCATGTCGCTTTTCTTGCTTGCATTGTAGCCCAGCATCCATGCAATCTTCCCAAAAACATCCTGAAAATACATACTGTTGTCCGGGTCGACTTTTCGCCCGAATTCGTGAGAGTAATCAATGCTGAACATCATTGCGAGCGCATTGAATTGCTCCCGTCCCATCTTGTCTATCAAGTCGATATAATAAACCGGATCGTCCGGGAAAGTGCCCTCCCAGTCGAGGGTCGAGTCGTCGATTTCGATGAACACCATGTCTTCATTGACAGGTAATATTTCAAACTTCTTTTCAGCATCGTGAATGCTGTTGAGCCAGTTGTTTCGAATATTGAACTTTGCGTCGAGGTCCCAGTCTGTGAAAACCTTCAGCGGGCCTGCAATGTATAGAATGCTGAAGACAACAGCCATCCCCATACCTATCATGAATCCTACCAGTCTGTTGCGTTCCTCGATTTTATGCGGAAGTTTGAACGGTAACTTCATCTGTTTCCTCCAAAAGAATCAACTTGCCCGTCAATACTTATCATGAGATTATTTATCTTTTCATTTATAGCTATTAATATACCTGTAAGCTACTATTATCTACTACCATATAAATCACACATTTCCATATTATGCAATGCAGGTTACAGTCCCTTCGACGTAAGCACGAACTCGCCCTTCCAACCATCCTCCGGCGGTTCCTCTTTATATTTTTCACACCTTTCTATAAGCATCTTTGTCGGTTTGTCGTCTCTGTGTTCGAGCGCCTTCTCGAACGACGCAACGGCTTCGTCCCATTTTCGTTCTGTATAAAGATTGAAGCCGTTTTCGTAGGCGTCGATGAATTCCCGCATTCCTGGCTCGAGCTCTTCGCCAGCCATAGCGATGATCTCATAGACCTTTACAGGCTCTTCCTTACCGACAACAACAATGTCGTCCACGAGCCTGCCGACAATAGCATCCCTGGCGCGTTCATAAGTATATTCGCTGATCATAAACTCGATGCCGTACTGTATGCTTGCACCGAGGATACGCGCGGAGAGGTTGACCGAGTCACCCATGATCGTGTAATTGAATCTCGAAGCGGACCCCATGTTTCCGGCGATCATCGGTCCCGTGTTTACCCCTGCTGTTATGTTAATCGTTTCCTTGCCTTCTTCTTTCCATTTCACGCGCAAAGCGCTCATCTTCTTTTTCATCGCGGCGCACGACATACATATCTTTTGCGGATGGTCGTCATAATGGACAGGTGCCCCGTAAACCGCCATGATGATGTGTCCTTCGTACTTGTCGAGTGTGCCGTCATACTCAAAAATCGCATCGGTCATTTCGGTAAAAAATTCGTTGAGACGGTCGACCAGAATCTCGGCGTCCTCGGTCTGGAGGCCGGGGCCGGACGCCATGATGAACGTGCATGAGAGGTCCATTCTCTTTCCGCCGAGTTGCAGCATTTCAGGATTCTCGATAAGAACATCAACAACCTCGGGATTAACATAAGTGCCGAACATGCTCTTCATTCGTTTCGCTTCCTGCCCTTCAGTCATGAACCGGTATAGAACAACCAGCAGGTATATGGCGATAAGAGCCACAAAAACCGGGACGACCGGCATCCACATATTTGCATAGTTGAAAACCAGAATCGAAATAACGGCGAACCCAAGACTCGAACCACCGGTTATCAAAGCGCCGGACAATTGTTCCCTCGAACCGCCTATATATCCTGCGAAAACGCCCAGAAATACAATGACGAATATAAACAGAATGAACGGCGCGGTGTGGATGAAGTTCTGTGTGATCACCATATTGACGAAATTAGCGTGCATACCGACAAGGGGGTATCTCGGATGGAACGGAACGGGGTTGAGGTCGTGAGTGCCGACAGCGGTAAGCCCCGTCATGCTTATTTTTCCTTTAAAAAACTCGATTTCTTTTTTTATCTTCGCAATTTCTTCTTTTTTGATTCCCGCCATTCTCTGTTTTTCAAGTGTGGTCAACTCTTCGCCACGCTCAGTCTTTCTGATTATGTTGTACTTAACGGCATTCTCATATATCTTCCTGAAACTGCGGTGATCATATTGATTCGGTTCATAGTAAGTACCGGCCCAGTTGACAAGGACTGTGCCACGCCTGTACAGAGGAATCGTGACAGAAAAAGTATCATCGCTGCCGGGTCGGCGGCAATTGTTCATGATGATCTTGTTGGGATAGAACATCAGGTCGTCGGGGCCGATACCGAAATAGCGCATGGCGAGCAACATGTCGATGTGAAGGAAGAGTTTGCCCCTGAACCCCGAAGCAGGCGCAGCAGTACGAATAGTGCCATCGTATTTCTGGAATTCAGGTTTAACATATCCCGGACCCGCAGTACCTTTTGCAATAAAAGTTGCCGGCGACTGCATATTTATCAGTTTCCGGTATTTGTCAAGCAGTTTTTCCGCCGGCACAGGCATTACGTTTCCTATGTCGATGGCCCTGGCGAGCTCCGGCGATATTTTTCTTTCGCCTTCCTTCTCCAGCATATCTTTTTCGGCCTGCACTGCGTTATATTCGTCGAAGGTGAAAGCGATTTTGCATCTTCTGTTGCACGGTCTTTCACATTCCTGCGAATATGTTTCTATACATTCTTTACGTTTATTCTCGGCAATATCTTTACAGATTTCCGTACTCTTGCTCTCGCATACCGCGCTGCAATCCGAGGCGCACGAATTATAGCACTCGCCGCCGCAGTCTCCATCTGTAACTCCCTCATTTTCAGCAGGCACACCGCAGGCCTGCCGGGCGATATCAAGATATTCCGATGTCGTCTTATCCGCGCACTCTTCGTCAACAGCCGCGTCACATTTTTCCTTGATCATCCTGTTGCACTCGTCGGATGTCGGGTCCGCACATTCCCCAAGAACAGTCTCCTGACAGTCGCCGCGCATGTTGTTCTCACAAGTTTGTTTTCCCAGCGCTTTGCACTCGACCTTTCCCTTTTCGAGAATTTTATCGAAATCAGCAGGTGTAAAAGTATTGAGAGCATAGTTGACAAGAACTTCGGTTCTGCGCCGGGTCTTCGTGCGGTCTTTCATCATAAGGAGCTTTTTAAACAGGTCGTTTATTACCGGATTCTGGAGCACGTCCTCGACATCGGGAGGTGTGATATAGACGGCGAAATGGTCGTTTATCACCATCGCATTGTCCACATCTTTTTTTACTTTTGCCATCTCGGCGACAATGGCCGACTTGACCTCGTCAGTGAACGGCAGAGGTTTCCGACCGTCGATGTCCGGCTTGTCACTCTCCTCGAGCAGATACCTGAAGTCCGCCTCGGTCATGTTCCGCAGCGCATAATTGGTCTCGACTTCTTTCCTGTTTTCAGTCTTCGTGCGGTCCTGCATTTTTATCAGTTTCGAGAAAGACTTGTGGAGCAGGGGATCGAAAAGAATGTCTGCTACGCTTATGGGAGTCTTTTCAGCGTTGTTGACGATCTGCGCGAGATAAACATTTCGAGCTTTTGTGATAGCGTCGTTCAGGACGATGTCTCGGTTGGGCGCAAGTTCCGACATATCGGACTGCTCCTGAAAAAATGCGGCGGTATTGTTGAAATACGAGATCATTTCCTTGATCTCTTTGTCGTCGATGATTTCCTGTAACTTCTTCCTGGCAAGCGACACTCCGCCCGGCTTATCGCCGGACAGTATCTCGTAAACATCGTACATGTCCTGCTTGAATCTTCCTGTGACCTCGGAGTCCTTCTCGATCTGCGACGGAAGTTCCGTAAATTTTTTATAGAAGACCTCCGCCATTTCCTCATTGACCTGCTGGCCGAACGGATCGAAGAAAAATATGTCGAAAAATGTTGCCTTTGTTCGCGAGTCTTCGTCGGCGAGCGCTTTGATTATTTCAGCGTAATACGTCCTGTCAGGCGGAAAAGGCGCCCACTCCTCTGTCTCATCGTCATAATCAAGCAGTACAATGTCTTTGCTGATAGCCTGCTCCGGCAAAGCGCCCCTGATCCTGAATCTCAAATCATATGTCTTGTACTCAAGGCTGTTGAGGAAATTAAATACCCAACCTGCAACAGGTATGTCGGCGGCCTTCTCGTGATAACACAACCCTATCGACAGCGCGACAACAAAACCTATCATCACGCCTATTATGGGGTTCCTCTGTTCCGCTTTTTTCGGTAGTTTAAAAAATGTCTTCATTTTTCACGTCACCTTGCCATCTATTATTGACTAATAGTGTTGCAAATCTTCTGTAATAAACTATCTCGCAGATATCCCGACTATGTTGATTTCAGTGATTTCTTTTATGAGAGCCGCTTGCTATCGGCTTATGATATTATTTCATGACTGCGGTTTTAACGCAATGGCGGCAGTTAATATTTACACAGCAGTGCCGGAGTTAACAGCCCGGATATTGCATTCCGGGCAAGTTCGGATTAGTATATACAAATACAAAAAGCAACATTAGCGCTGTGTGATAATAACACAAGTTTCGTGTCAACGATGAAAAGACGCAAGAAAATAATTTGGTGGAAGAAACGGATATAACCCGCATATTTCTAAGACACAGGTAAAGGGAAGCAGAGATCGCGCAGTATTTAGCGAACTTGAAAGAATGAAAATTTCACACAAAATAATTGCTTTATTTATTTGTGCAGCCATGTACGCATTATTTCCATGTGGCAATATCCAGGCTGTGGCTAAGGAACCGGCATCCGCGATTGCGGACAGTGGAAGATCATACATTATACAGCCGCTGGACATTTTAACGATAAAAGTCTGGCCCTATGACGAACTGTCGATGAGTGCACAGGTCAGGCCGGACGGACGTATTTCGTACCCGATGCTCGGAGAGATACGCGTGTCCGGAATGAGTGCCGGCCAGGTGGGCGAGATCGTCACAAAATCGCTGGAAGCGTATATGAAGGGCCCCAGAGTTGCAGTAAATATCAAGAATTTCAAGCTCGAAAGGGTTTTCGTGCTCGGTGCCGTGAAGAAACCCGGTATCTTCGACATCCGCAGGAGTGATACAATATTCGATGTAATCAGCCGCGCCGGCGGATTTGCACAAAACGCTAAAAAGAGCCAGGTCGGACTGATAAAAGCGCCCGTGAAAGATGTCGAGTTCCCTTATGATTTCAATCAGGCTTCCGACACAGAAGAAAACATTGCCGCGTCCGGCGGCAACATAACAGTTTCGCCCACCGAGAGCGGCGACCTGATAATAATCGACTTCGCCGATCTGCTGGGGAAAGCGGAATTCCCAAAGAATTGCTCTCTCGGAGACGGCGACATTGTTTTTGTCCCTAAAGGAAAGAAAATAAACTGGAACCACATATATTCAGGCGTTACTTCGCTCTACCGCCTGTTCAGGCTCGACGATGTGATTGATGACTGACAACAATTACTGTATTTTCCATATTGAAAAGAGGGCTGATCAGCTTTTGAAGGATTTTCATCGAATGTGATTTGTATCAGTCGTCTTACATACATACAATAAAATAAATAAATAATTGTAGTAAATATATCTGGGAATGCCTAAAGTAAAAGCGGAAATAGCCGATAATGTAGAATAGACACCCGAGAAATCGTGTGTACTACTAAAAATTACAGGAGTGGTGGTCATGGACACAAGTGCAATCAGTTTTGGAGGCCTTTTTTCAGGGCTGGACACAGAATCAATCATTAAGCAGTTGATGTATATCGAACGTGCGCCGGTAAGGCTGATCGAGACGCAGCAGACAAAACTGGGCTATGAAAAAGATGAGATTCAGAAAGTAAACAGCAGCCTTCTTTCTCTAAAAGGCACATTAAAAACATTTGTCAACGGAGTAGCCTTCGACAACAAGGTGACTTCGGCGAATGAAGCGGTCGTTACAGGCACGGCAAACGCGGCGGCAAGCGCCGGGACTCATGATGTCGAGATACTGCAACTGGCGCAGGAACAGATAATGCAGTCCGGCACAAAAGGCTCTGCATACACACTGGGCGGTGCCGGCACATTCGACATAACCTACGACAACGGCACAAACCCCGACGAAGTCTTCACAATCACGTATACAGGCGGCGAAACGCTCGGGCAGCTTGCCGGATTGATCAACAACTCGACGAGTGGTACCGGCGAGGATTTCAGCGACTGGGGCGAAGCATACATCATTGAAGATCCGTTGTCCGGCGACCAGACTCTCGTGATCAAGGACGCAAACACCGGCGACCAGAAAGAATTGCTCGACATCGGCAATTCCACCGGATTCGATGTCCTTGGCGCAGGCGAGACAGGCTTGAACACCGGTGTTCTGGACATAATTCAGAACGCACAGAACGCACAGGCCGTTGTCGACGGAATTGCCGTGCAAAG